>CAZTJZ010000005.1:0-36259 GCA_964614075.1 uncultured Phycisphaeraceae bacterium | reverse complement strand
CGCCCCTCCGCCTTCTCCACATACTCAAACAGCCAGTCCGGCGTGCGGTGCGCCGACACCACCACGCACTCGTGCGCCACCCCCAGCGCCTCCAGCGTCTCCGACGCGTGACGCATCGTCTCCCAATCCGACCGCGAACCCATGATCACGCCCACCAGCGCCCGCTTGCCCATGCGCGCATGGTATCGCCCGCGAACCCCTTCTTGTGGCACAGACGTCCCGCCTGTGCTCTTCCCTCTCTACGGCCCCTCTATGGCTTGGCCGTCGCCGCCCCCCACTTGTCCGCCAGTTGCGCCGCCAGCTTCCCCGTCGCCTCCGCCGTCAGCTCCTCGACGCTCTGGTTGATGGACTCAAACCCGCTCGACACGTCGCGCTGCACCGACGCCGCCGCCAGCACGTTCCCGTCCTTCACGTGGAACACGCGCGTGGTGAAAATAATCCGCAGAGGGCGGCCCGTCCCGCGCTCCCGCACCAGCCGGCCCACGCCCGAGAGCGCAAGGTCCGCCCCGCTCCGCTTGGCCAGGTCCGCCGCCAGCTCCCGCTCGTTCCACGACGTGCTCGCCCCCCCGGCGTCGCTCTTGGTCAGCTCGCCCTGCGCCGCGCTCACGTCCCGGGGTGTCATCCCCAGCCGCACGAACCGCTCCACCATCGAGTTCTCAAAATACGCCGTGTCGATCACCGCGTCCTGGCGGCGCTCCTTGCGCACGTCCAGCATCTCCCGGTCCACCACGCGCTCCAGGAACCGCGAGCGGTCAAAGTCCCCCAGACCGATCCGCTCGCCCAGCATGATGTTCACCTCGCCCGACTGCACGGGCGCCTTCGCGTCCTCACCCGCCAGCGGCGCCTCGCTCTCCACCACCGCCTGGTTGATCATGAACGCGATCGTCGGGCTCCCCGCCCCGGCGTACGCCGAACGCAGCTTCTCCCGCTCCTCCTTGTTCTTCTCGCTGTCCGCCCCGCCGCTGAGCATCCGCTCCCGCGCCGACATCGCCAGCGGCGCCAGGCGCAGGCTCACCTCGCCCTCGCGCGAGCCCAGGATCACCGCCTCCATGCCCATCGCGTTGACCGCCGCACGCCGCGCGTCCCGCCGGAGCTCGGTCAGGTCCCCCGAGTAGAACAGCTCGAAGCTGACCACGCTCTGCCCGTGCCCCTTCTCCTCGTCGCGCTGCATCACGCTCCCGTCCTGCACGCGCCGGATCCCCTGCACCGCGTCCTTGAACGCCGCGACGTCGTCGTCCTCGTAGTCCCCCACCACCCGCAGCGTGAACGCCCGCCCGCCCGCCACGCTCCCGCCCTCGGGGAACGCCGACGCGTAATCCTCCGCCACGCGCCGGGCCACCGCCCGCGCGTACTCCTGCATCCGGTGCGTCGTGAACTCGCCCCGGTCCGACGGGTCGGGCGTCATGTCCCAGCTGTGGCTCCCGATCGTCGTCCCGCGACGCAGGTCCGCCACCACGTAGCTCGCCGCGTACACCGCCCCGTCCCGCCGCGCCCCCTGCTCGGTCATCCGCACGTACACCACCACGTCCGCCTTGGCCCGCTCGCCCACCATCTTGGCCGCGGCGTACTCCTCGTTCCGCGCCAGCTCCGCCCGCTGCTGCTGCGTGAGCAGCCCCGCCGCCTCCGCGTTGAGCAGGACCACCTGCGGGTCGCGGAACTGCTGCTCCAATCTCGCCCCCA
The DNA here is from genome assembly GCA_964614075.1 of uncultured Phycisphaeraceae bacterium. Taxonomy (GTDB): domain Bacteria; phylum Planctomycetota; class Phycisphaerae; order Phycisphaerales; family UBA1924. The sequence continues at coordinate 34,579 of CAZTJZ010000005.1, read as the reverse complement.
GCCGCGTCATCATCCCCTGGTCGTTGAGAGACTTGCCCGTCCCGCCCCCCACGCCCACCAGATCGCTGTACACCAGCAGCCGCGGCCTGCCCGAACGCTTGTACGCCGCCAGAAACTCCCCGAGGTTCTCGATCCGCTCCGACGCGCCGCCCTCACGCGGCTCCGGAGGCGGGGGCAACCGCCCCTGCCCCAACGCCCCCACGCACGCCCCCGCCACCACCAGCAGCATCACGCTCTTCATCACGCACCTCGCTCTTGAGTTCCCCCGAACACCAGTCCACCCCGCACGCCCCCAGCTCATCGCCCCGATCGGATCTCCAGATACCAATCCGCCGCGTTCGAGTCCAGCGCACTCCCCTGCAGGTCCCGCAGCATGTTGGGCTCCAGCTGGAGATACTTCCAATCGCTCTGCACCCGCAGCGGCACGCCGTTCCCATCCTTGAACGTGAACTTGTACTGCACCGCGATGGGGTTCTGCGTCGTCGTCGCCAATCGGATCGGCACCGTCACACGCATCGCCTCGCTCTTCTCCACTACCGCCGGGCGGAACACGATCCACGGCTGGAGCTTGGGCTCCACCGTGATGTTCGGGTACGCCTGCCCCGAGTACGGATCAATATTCGCCGCCGGCGGCGCGGTCGACCCGCACCCCGCCAGCACCACCATCAACCCCGCCACGCCTCCCACAACGCCAATCACCTTGAGCCCCATCGCCGTTCTCCTTTCATGTGCCTGAGTCTTCGTTCCTCTGGTCTTCTTTCCTTGGCGAGACGGGCTTCCGGCCCGCCGCTCCGTTCACACGCCCGACCAAACACTCCCCGCCCCTAGTCCTTGCTTCCCCCACCCGCCGCCGCCGCGCGAACCTTCTCGCGCAGCGCCTTCACCCGCGCCGACTTCGGCGCATACGCCGGGTGCTCCTGCCCGAACAGCCGCGCGAACCCGGCGCTCCCCGCCAGCGGGCACACCAGCGAATCTCCCCCTTCCAGCACGTGCGCCCGCGACTCGCCCCTCGCGTCCTCCACGCTCAGCGCGATCCCCTCCTCGCGGTAGAGGTTCTCGAGGTCCGCCGAGGTCATGTCCAGGAGGTTCCCCGCGCGGTGGTACCGCGCCATCGTCGCCGCGCTCGGGCTCCGCACGCACCGCCCGCCCAGGAGATACGGCAGCCCGTCCCCCTCCACCGCCCCGTCCCACTCATCGTTCGCGTACACCACGCGCCCGCTCGACGCCCACGCCCCGCCGCCCAGCCTCACGTACCGCAGTTGCACCCCGCGCTCCTCCCGCGGCGGATCCACGCCCATCAGCACCATCCGCGACGCCGGATCCCCCTCCACTTCCAGCGTCACCGTCGTGTCCCGGGCCCCCACCATCACCGGCACCACATAAACTCGCTGCGGCAGCAGCTCCAGATGGCGCGTGTCCGCGTGCGCCGTCGCCTTCAGGAACAGCCCCGCCAGCGCCATCGCCGCCCCGATGATCTGCTGGTTCTGCCGCGCGTCCTGGTTCCGCTGGTTCGCGGTCGCGGCCACCAGCACCCCGCCCTGCAGCAGAAGGTCTCCCACCGCGCTCTTCGCCGCGCGCACGTCCTCCATGTTGTTCCACAGATGGCTCTGCGCCATCTGGTTCACGTCGCACACCACCGGGTACACCCCCGAAGCTTCCCCCACCGACACGCGCACGCCCCGCGTGTCCGACCGCGTTTGCGCCGAGAACCGCGCGAACGCCCCGTCCGGGCCGTACGACTCCTTCCGCGGGCCCGACCCGTAGTCCACCACAAACACCGTGTTGTACCGCCCGCCGATCAGCTCGTCCGCCAACCCCCGCAGCCCCGCGTTGAGCCGCGCCGCCTCGTTCAGATGGTCCCGAGCCTCGTCCTCGCGCCCCAGCGCCAGCCCCGCCACGCCCGCGAGCACGTACCCCAGCGCAAAGTCCGTCTTCACCGCCGCGTACCCCTTGTCGAGGTACGAGTCCCCCTCCGACGCCGCACGCTTCGCGATCTCCACCGTGCTCTTCTTCTCGCCCTTCTCGTTCTCGCCGAAGTCCTTGAGCAGGAACAGCGAGCTGTTCGCCGCCGCCCGCGCGTTGTCCCACTCCCCCAGCATCGCCTTCTGCACCGCGATCGCCTGGAACGCCATCGCCTGCTCGAACGGCTCGCCCTTCCACGCCTTCACGCCCTCGGTCAAGACCACCGACGCCGTCGTCTTGTCCTCGTTGAGCCCCTGCACCCGCAGCAGGCTGAACGCCTCGTTGCTCACCTCCTCCGCCGCCCGGGGCTGACCGTCGGCCAGCGTCGCGATCTGCAGACGCATCCGGTCCAGGATGTACTGGCGGTCCTCACGATCCTTCGACAAGGACTTCTGCAGCGCCGCCCGCGCGACGCCGTACTCCCCGCGCGACAACGCCGCCGCCACGCGCCCGTCCAGCCCGCCCGCCTCGCACCCCCAAAGCCCCCAGGCCATCACCAGCGCGCACGCCGCTCCGCTCGCCCGTGGGCCCGCGCCGCGCTCCGCACTCTGACGACCACGCCGCACCAAGCCGCTCCCCTCGCCGCGCCAGCGCCGACCTCAGTCATACCCCTTCCCGAACGCCACGCGCTTGAACTCGAACGTGTCCGACCACTTCAGCTCCCCGCTCCCGATCTGCGTGATCCGGTACTCGCACGCGTACGCCTCCGTCCGGTCCTTGCCCGCGCTCCGCGTCAGCGAGCGGAACGTCGCGCTCATCGCGTGCGTGGGCGAGCGCTCCTTCCCGGTACTCGCCTCGAAGTTCCCCTCCTCCATGCCCCGCAGCAGCCGCTCCTTCGCGATCACGAACCGCACGTTGCGATCCCGCCGCAGCGCATTCACGTTCAGCTTGTCCCGCACACGCGCCATCATCCACCACTGCTGGCCCTCGGGGATCAGATCGCTCGTCAGGTTCTGCACCTTGTCGATCGCCACAATCATCGCCTCCGACTCCGCCGTCCGCCCGCGCAGAAGATCGCTCCCCGAGAGCTTGTCCGCCATCGCCTGCGTCGTCGCCTCCAGGTCGTCCACCGTGAGCGCCGTCGACCGCGGCGGGCCCGCGCACCCCGCCAGCACCAGCACCACCACCCACCACACGCCCCGCACGCCCAGCCCCTTCCTTCTCGTGGCACAGGCGTCCCGCCTGTGTTCTACCCCTTCTCCCCCTCCTCGTGGCACAGGCGTCCCGCCTGTGTCCTCTCCCTCCTACCTCCCCACGATCCTCTTGCTCTCGTACGGCGTGTTCTGCCACACGATCTCGCTATCGCTCGCCCGCATCAAGCTGAACGCCATCGCGTACAGCTGCACCTGGTCCCCGCCCCGCGCGATCCGCGTCATCTCCCCGTTCAGGAAGAACGTGTACTCCTCGTTGAGCTTCCGATCCCCGCTCCCCGCTCGCCCCTTCTCCTGCAGCAGGTCCTGCCCGCTCCCCAGCTCCTTGCGACGCAGCTCCTCCCACTTCGCCTTGCCCTCGATCCACCGCACCCGGTTCCGCACCGCCGCGCTGTTGATCAGCTTCCCGCGCAGCCCCGTCCGGAACGCCTCAAAGTCCGTCGTCGGCACGATCCCCGTGTTGTTCACCAGATCCCCGAACACGATCGTCACCCGGTACTCCTGAAACTCCGGCAGCTCCGTGATGTCCCGAACCAGCTGCTCCGCGCACGAGTCCCGAAACTCCTGCAACTCGTTGGTCGTCACCAACCGGCTCCCACGCTCCGCCGCCGTCGTGTTCGAAACCTCCACCCGACCCCCCGGCTGGCCCATCGGCGGCGAGGACACGCACCCGCCCGCCACCACCACGCCCATCAACCCGCCCGCCACCATGAGCCCTGTCGTTCTCATCGCCATTCTCCTGTGCCGCACGCCTCGCTCGGCGTGCCGTTGACCGCCCGCGCTCTGTTCCGTTCTCGCCCCGGTGAGAAAATCCGCCGCCACATCCGCCCAGACCACCCGAGTCTGCCCGCGACCGGCGTCCGCCCGGCCTCGGATGTTAGACGTTACAAACATCGCGGCGTTCCCGCCCCCGGCACCGTGTTATAGGACCACAGCGCAAGAAAAACCGCCGGGTGTTCGCCCGGCGGTTTGAGGGCCTGTTGTGATGGTCTCAGCTCGGCAGCCGCACCGCCCCGTACACCGCTTCCCGGATCTGCTTGTCCGTCATCCCGCCCGGCTTGATCGAGTTGAGCAGCTTGTTCTTCGGGATCGACGTCTCGAACGGCGAGAGCCCCATCCCGTCCATCGCGTCCAGCACGTCGCGGGTGCGCTTGAGGTAGTCCATCGCCTCCTGCCCCGCCGCGTTCGCCGGGAGCGTGTCCAGGTACGCCCGGAACCCCGCCCCGTCGGGCTGCTGCACCTTCGCCGTGTACTGGTCCCACGCCGACGACAACGTCTCCTTGATCCGGGCCGTCTGCTTCACGAGCACGGGTCGCCCCTGATCGTCCAGGGCCGGCTTCCCGCTCGCGTCGGTCGCCGGCTCGAACACCAGCGCCCGGTACTTCGCCAACGCGTTCTGCACCGCGCCCGTCGAGAGCCGGTTCACCGTCACGCGATAGTCCGTCCGCGTCGGGCTCGCCTTGCCCGGCGTGTCGCGATAGATCGACCGCCCCGTCATGAACTCGATCGATTCTTCGGGCGACATCTCCCGCGTCAGCACGCCCATCTCGCTCAACGGGTCCTGCAGCTCCTTGCTCACCGTCACGGGCGAGCCCACCTGCCCGAACCGATCCTCGTTCCGCGGGATCGCCCCCGCCAGGCTCGACGCGAGCTGCGCCGTCGACGGGCCGTCCGCCTTGAGGTCCAGCGGCATGAGCTGCCCGCTGTTGCCCGACCTCAGGTCGTTGAGCAGCGTCTTGGTCACCCCGCCCAGGAACTGACGCGTCGTGAGCCCCGAGAGGTTCCCGCCCACCACGCCCGCGTTGTTCGCCACGCTCACCCCGCCGCTCCCGTCGAGCGTGGGCACCTTATCGAACACGATCGCGCCCGCCGCGATCAGGTCCAGCCCCGAATCGGTCACGAGCTGATCGGGCGACTGCACGACGTTGTCAAAGATCGGCCCCGCCCCACGGAGGCGCAGCTGGATCGCGTTCCCCTGGACGTTGATGTCCGCGAGCGACGTGAGATCGCCCAGCCGCACCGTCCCGCCGGTCGACTTGATCTGCAGCCGCCCCAGCGACAAGAGCTTCTGCCCGCGGCCCATCGTGAAGTCGCCCGTGGTGTTGATCGAGAACGAGTCGGTCGAGGCGACGCTCGATCCCGTGATCCGTCCGCCCGCGTCGAAGGAGTCGCTGAACACGATCGACGCCGCCCGCGCCGGCGTGGCGAGGTCGCTCCCCAGGGTCAAGGACGCCAGGGGCGAGGTCGCGCCGATGTTCCCCCCGAAGCGGAAGGGCGTGGCGTCCACGCTCGCCGCCTGCGAGGAGAGGATCGTGAGCGCCGACGCCGCGAACGTCGTGTCCATGTCCACCGTGCTCCGGAAGAACGCCGATCCGCTCCCGGCGTCCATCACCGAGGCCCCGCGCAGCCGCACCGCCCCGCCGTAGGTCATCCCCTGCGTGGTCGTCACGTTCGCCGAGACGAGCGTCGCGCCGGTCCCGTCGGTCCGGATGCTCTTGAGCGCGAACTGCGACCCGACGTTGGTCCCGAACAGGAGCGACCCCGCGCTCGCGCCCGTCCCGGTGCCCATGTCCGCCCGCAGCGCCCGGGGTGTGCCCAGGTTGTCGCTGTCGAGCGTCTGCGCGAAGGTGATGTTGGGGCTCTCGAGGAACGTGTCCGCCGCCAGCGTCACCGCGTCGTTGAACTGCGCCCGCGTCGTGGTCCGGACCGTCCCGCCCTCGAGCCTCGTGCGTCCGTCGGCGTTGGTCGTGAGCGTCGAGAGCCGGTTCGTGAACCCCACCGCCCCGCGCAGCCGCGTCGTCCCGTTCCCCCCCGAGTCCAGCGTGAGCGATCGCGTCGTCGAGTCCGAATCGATCGCGCTCCCGAAGGTGATGTCCCCCGACGTCGTCGACACCGTGATGTCGCCCGTGAGCGTCGTCGCGCCGTCGATCAGGATGGAGCCGGCGTCGGTGCTGCTGAGGTTCCCCCGCAGCGTGGTCACGCCGGAGTACCCTTGCGACCCGCTCGTCCGCACCGTCCGCAGGTCCACCGACCCGCCGGTCACCGTGAGCGACGAGAGCGCCACCTCGTTGCTCCCCTGCCCGGTCCCCACGTCCCCGGAGAACCGCACGCCCGCCTGCCCCGCGGTCACCGCGAGGGCGTGCCCGGTGGTGACCGAGTTCACGCTCCCCGCGAAGAGCACCGACTGGTTCGACGCCGTCCCCGCCGCGAGCACGCTCACGTCCCCCGCGAGGCGCACCGCGCCGTTGAACGCGATCGACCCGTCGTTGGTGGTCTGGATGTTCCCGCGGAGCTCCGTGGGCCCGTTGTAGGTCTGGAGCCCGGTCGTGCGGACCGAGGCCAGGTTGATCTGCGAGGCGGTGACGATCATCGAAGCGAGCTCGCTGGTGGCGCCCACCGCGCCGGTGAACACCGCCGCCCCCGTCCCCGCCGCCACCGTCACGCCCTTGGCCCCGTTGGCGCCGCTGTCGAGCGTCCCGGCGAAGGTGATCCCGTTGCTGGAGAAGACCGCCGTCTCGTCCATGAGCGCGTTGCCGTAGGACTGCGACCCGGTCGTGCGGTAGGTCGTGCCCGTCAGGCGGAGCGTCCCGCCGGTCACGCCCACGCCCGAGAGCTGGCTCAGCGACCCGACGCTGCCCAGGCGGTGCTCGCCCGGGCCGGTGATCGTGAGCGACCGGGCGGTGCCCGCGCTGTCGAGGGTGCCGTTCACCGAGACCCCGCCGTTGAGGCTCGCGAGGGTCGTGTCGTTGTTGATCGTGACGGGCCCGCCGAGGGAGATGTTGTTGATCGTGCGGTAGACCCCGGCCCCGAGCACGACCGCCCCGCCGACGGTCGAGAGCGAGCCCAGCTCCTCCCCCGAGACCTCTCCCATGGCGCCCTGGAAGCTCGCCGTCGCCGAGTCCACCGTGAGCGAGTTCCCCGAGAGCGATCGCACGCCCGAGGCAAAGAGCGCCGCCGTCGATCCGATCACCGTCGTGTCGCCCGTGAGCGTCAGAGGCCCGTTGAAGAAGACGCTGGTCCCCCGCGCGCTCCCCGCCATCGAGACCGGGGCGTTGAACGTCAGCGTCCCGCGGCTGTTCGTCTCGCCCGCGATCGCGGTCTGCGTCCCGTTGAAGGTGATCTGCTGCGCCGTGAGGATCCCCGTGAGCCCCGTGTCGCCGTTGAACGTGGCGTCGCCCAGCACGTTCATGTTCCCCGTCGCCGTCGTCGAGCCGTTGAACACCAGCGTGCTGGCGACCACGTCCCCCGTGATCACCGAGGCGCCGTTCACGACCACGTCCCCGCCCGTGATCCCCGCGTTGGCGCGGTTGAGCCCGTTGATGGTCACCGCGCCGGTCGAGGTGATCCCGTTCGTGAGCACGGTCGCGCCCGTCGCGGTCAACCCCGCCAGCTCGATCCCCTCGCCCGCCCGCCCGGCGATGGTCACGTCGCCCGCCCCCGCGTCCAGCACGAGCAGCCGCTCGGTCCCGTCCGCGTCGGAGGAGATGAACCCGCTGAACAGGATGAAGTCGCTGCTCGTGAGCCCCGCCGTCCGCACCACCGCGGCGTTCTTGAGCGTCGCGTTCCCGAAGATCTGGATCGCCCCGCCCGTGACGCTCGAGAGCTCACCCCCCAGCACCACCTCGTCCGCCGTGTACGTCTGCCCGATGCTCGTCGTCACGCTCTCCATCTCGATCCGCGCCCCGCGCGCCACCACCGAGAAGAGCCGCCCGTCCGTCCCACGCCCGACATCGCCCAACAGCAGGATCCGCCCGCCCGTCCCGCCCTGCAGCGTCAGCCGACGATTCGCCGCGGTCAGGTCCGCGGCCATCGTCCCGCTCACCGTGATGTCCGCGCCCGCGCTCGAACCCCCGTCCGTCGTGTCCAGCAGCACGTCGGACAGCATCGTCACCGGGCCCAGGAGCCCGATGGCCTGCCCCTGCGTCGTAATCCCCGCCCGCAGCATCGACGGGCCCGACAGCGTGACCGCCGCGTCCCCCACCCCCGCCAGCGCCCCGTTCACCACGATGTTCCCCGACGACCCCGTCCGCAGCAGCACCGAGTCGCGGAACGTCGTCGAGAGCACGTTGAAGATGTGCGAGCCGTTGCTCCGCCCGATCGTGATCTGCGTCCATCCGTCGGCGATCCGCGACAGCTCCCCGGCGTCCAGGTCCAGGTCGCCCGTGGGCCCCCCGCCGCCCAGCGTGATCGACTTGAGCGTCGACGACGACTGCAGCGTCAGGCTCCCCGTCCCCGAGAGCAGCCCCGCGAAGTCGATCTCCTCGCCCGTGAGCGTGAGGTCGTGCGTCCCGGCGTTCACGTCCTGCGCGATGCTCAACGTCCCGACCGTGCCGATCTCCGACGCGCCCGACAGCGTCACGCTCCCCAGCGTTACGTTCCCAACGCCCGCCAGAACCGAACCCGCCAGGGTGAGGGGCGAGGCGCACGAGAGCGACGCCACGCTGTACGCGCCCGTCATCCGCACCCCCGTCCGCCCCGCCAGCGTCAGGTTGGTCCCCTCCACCAGCGAGCCATCGCCCAGGATCACCGAGCCGTCCGCCGACTCGATCGTGTAGGCCATCCCCCCGATCGCGCCGCCGAACTGCGAGAGCAGAGGCAGGTTGAACGTGTCCACAATCCCCGCGTCCTGCACGATGGTGAAGGCGGTCGGGCTCGTGCCCGCCCCGCCCGCGCCCAGGAACGTGGGCGCGTTGGTGATCGCGTCCACCGCGGCGCTCGTCCCCCCGCCCACGCCGTCGCCCGCCCGGAGGGCGATGGTCCCGCCCCGCACCGTGACGCCCGGGACAAAGCTGAGGTTCCCCGTGCCGTTGGTCCCCGAGCGCAGGTCCACCGCGCCCGCCGCGTTCACGTTCCCCGCGACCAGCATCGCGTCGCGGGAGGTGACCGTCACGCCCGACCCGCTCACGCCGCCGGTCGAGTTCACCGTCCCCAGCGTCAGCGTGTTGATGTCGTTGAAGAGAACCGCGCCCGAGGCGCCCGAGGCGAGCGTCGCCACGTCGTTGTTCCCGCCCAGGGTGTGCGATCCGCCCAGGAGCTCCAGCCCGGTGGCCGTGATCGCCCCGCCCGACTGGTTCGACCCGCCCGCGCCCGCGAGCGTGACGTTCCCCGCCCCCGCGCCGACGTTCTGCGCGAGCGTGAGCAGCCCGCCCGTCTCCAGGCGCACGTTCCCGCCGCCCGTCGCGATCCCCTCCAGCCCGCCCGCGTCCCCCACCGCCATCGCGTTCGCATCGACGACGCTGAGCGCGCCCGTGACTCCCGCGGCCATCGTGCCGATGTCGTTGGTCGCGCTCGTGAGCGAGAACGCGCCCGTCCCCGACAAGGCCAGCGACTGGGCCAGCAGCGACCCGCCGGTCTGGTTCACGCCCGCCGCGGTGATCCGCACCAGCCCGTTAGGGGCCGAGACGGCCTGCGAGAGCGTGAGCAATCCGCCCGTGCTCAGCGTGATGTTGCGATTGCCCGTCACGCCCAGCCCGTCGGTGACGACGCTCCCCACCTCCATCGCGTTGAGATCGGTGATCGAGACCTGCCCGCCCACGAGCCCGGCCACCACGCCGAAGTCGTTCCCGGCGTTCGTCAGCACCACGTCCCCGCTGCCCAGCAGCCGCAGCCGGTCGGCGAAGACCGCGCCGCTCTGCGTCACGCCGCTCTGCATGTCCAGCGTCAGCGTCCGCCCCGCCCCGGCCCGCAGCCCGCCCAGGGAGATCGCGCCCAGCGAGCGCAGCGTCAGGTCGTACGCCGTCGCCGACAAGTCCACGTCGCTCGTGGCGATCGTGCCCGAACTCGCCGACCCGATCGTGACCCCGCCCGGCGCCGACAGCAGCAAGAGCTCCGCCGCCGACAGATCCAGCCCCGCGGCGATGGTCCCCAGCCCGATGTTCGTCCCGGCCGTCACCGGACGGATCGCGACCGACGCCCCGCCCGTCGCCGCGTTCACCGCGATCGTGTTCGTGATGAGCTCCAGCAGCCCGCCCGAGCTGGTCGCGTTCGCGATGGTGATCCCGGGCGAGCTCGACAGGCTCGCGTTGCCCGTGACCGCGAGCCCGGTGGTCGCGCCCACCACGCCGACGGTCATCGCGCTGTCGTCGTTGAGGCTCAGCGTCCCGGTGATGTTGCCCGCGAGCGTCGCGAACGCGTTCGCCTGGTTGAGCGCAAAGCCGCCCGTCCCGAGCAGCTCCAGCCCCGCCGCGGTGATCCCCCCGCCCGTCTGCGCCACCCCGCCCGCGTTGAGCGTGAGCGTGCCCGCGCCGGCGTTCACGAGCTGCGAGAGCGTGAGGAGCCCCCCGGTCTGGATCGTGATGTTCGACCCGCCGCTGATGAGCCCGACGTTGGTGACGATCCCGATCTCCAGGGCGTTGGCGTCGCGCAGGCTCACCGCGCCGTTGACGCTCCCCGCCGCCAGCGACACGTCGTTCCCCGCCGAGAGGAGCGTGAACGCCCCCGCGCCCAGCAGGCGCAGCTCACTAGCGCCGATCGCCCCGCCGGTCTGCGAGACGCCCCCCGCCGTGGGGTTGAGCGTGATCCTCGCCCCGGACGCGGTGAGATTCTGCGAGAGGGTGATGGTCCCGCCCGTGTTGAGCGTGACGTTCCCGCCCGCGCTCGTGGTCAGGCCGTTCACGCCCGCGACGCTGCCCACCTCGAGCCCGTCGGCGTCGCCGACAATCACATTCCCCGCGACCGCGCCCGCGACCACGTCCGCGTCGTTCCCGGCGAAGGTGAGATCGAACGTCCCCGCGCCGCTCAGGCGCAGGTTCGTGACGCTCATCGCCCCCGACTGCGTGACCCCGCCGCTCACCGCGTCGAGCGTCAGGGTCTTCCCGCTGTTGAGCGTGACCGCGCCCAGCGCCACCGACGAGCCGTGCAGCGTGAGCGAGTAGTCCTCTCCCCCCAGCCCCAGCGTCTGCGTCCCGATCTGGCCCGTCGTCGCGCTCCCGATCGTCACCGTCCCTGTCGAGCTCAGGTTCGTGAGCTCACCCAGCGAGAGATTGAGCCCCCCCGCCGCCCCGCCCAGGCCCACCGTCTGCCCGTTCGTGATCGGCGAAAGGTTGATCCCGGCGTTGGCGGTGACCGCGGCGTTGATCGACATGTCGTCCGCCAGCAGCGTGACGCTCCCGCTCCCCGCGTTGAGCGCCTGGCTCACCGTGATCGAGCTCGTGAGCGCCCGCAGGATCACCGAGCCGTTGGTCGTGGACAACCCCACGCTCCCCGCCGTCCCCACGTTGACGTCGTCGCTGTCAAAGTACGTCACGCCCCCCGCCACGTTCCCCGCCAGCACGTCCACATCGTTGGTCGCGCTCGCGAGCGTGTAGGTCCCGGCCCCCAGCAGCCGCAGGCTCCCCGCCGTGATCGCCCCCGCGCTCTGCGTCACCCCGCCGCTCGCCGTGCTCAGCGTCACCGTCGCGCCGCCCGCGTTCACGCTCTGCGCCAGCGTCAGCAGCCCGCCCGTGGTCAGCGTCACCGCGTTCCCGCCCGTGGTGATCCCGTTGGTCACCACCGTCCCCACGCTCAGCGTGTTGCTGTCGGCGTAGTCCACCGCCCCCGCCACGTTCGCCGCGATCGTCGAGACGTTGTTCCCCGCCTGCGTCAGCGTGAACGTCCCCGCGCCCAGCAGGCGCAGCCCGCCCGCCGTGATCGCCCCCGCGCTCTGCGTCACCCCGCCCGAGGAGACGCTCAGCGTGATGTTCCCCACCCCCGCGCTCAGCCCCTGCGACAGCGTCATGGGCCCGCTCGACAGGCTCACGTCGTCCCCCGCCGTCGTGATCCCGTTGGTCCCGCCCACGCTCCCCACGCTCAGCAGGTCGGCGTCGACGTAGGTCAGCGCCCCGGTCAGGTTCCCGGCGATCGTCGAGACGTTGTTCCCCGCCTGCGCCAGCGAGAAGACCCCGCCGCCCAGCAGCTGCAGCCCGTTCGCCGAGATGGCCCCCGCGGTCTGGTTCACCCCGCCCCCGCCCGTGGACAGGCGCACGTCCCCTGCGCCGGCGTTCACGCCCGCGCCGAGCGTGATCGCCCCCGAGCCCGTGTTGGTCAGGGTGATCGCCCCGCCCGCGCTCGAGAGCGCCGCGTTCAGGGTGAGCGCCGCCGACGCGTCCGCCGCGCCCGACGCCGCGTCCCCCGCGCTCAGGCTGATCCCGCCCCCGCCGGTTGTGATCGTCCCCCCGACCGTGATGTTCCGCCCGGCCTGGAAGAGCAGGCTCTCCCCCGCCGTCTGGTTCGCCATGTCGAGCGTGACGCCCGCGTTCACCGTGATGTCGCGCGTCGCCTGCAGCGTCACGTTCCCCGTGAGCGCCTCCAGCGCCGCCTCTCCGATCACAAAGTCCGCCCCCGCCCCGTCGCCGAACACCACGCTCTCGTCGACCGTCGGCGTGACCTGCCCGTCGTCCCCGCCCGCCGCCGCCTGCACCGTGATGTCCCGCGGATCCAGCAGGATCGACCCGTCGCGCCCGGCGCTCGCCCCGACATCAACCTTGCCCTGGAACGCCAGGCTCGTGGCGCCGGAAACCTCGACCACGCCGCCGTCCCCGCCCGCCGCCCCTCCCCGCGCCGTGATCGTCCCGTTGTACCCCGTCGCCTCGTTGGACCACACCACCACGCGCCCGCCGTCGCCCGCGTTCGTCGCGTCGGCGTGGATCGTCGTCCCCCGGCTCACGAACGTGCGGCTCGCGCTCCGCTCCCCGCCGCCCTGGAACCCGCCCCCCACCAGCACCTCGCCACCGCCCGTCGCGCCCGACGCGTCGATCTGCGCATCACGCAGCGCCACCCGCTCGCCCAGAACCTTGACGCTCCCGCCCGCGCCCGCCGCGCTGCTCGCGTCGACCGTCCCCGAGACCGCGACCGTCCCCGACCCCTGACCCTCCAGGCGGATCTGCCGCCCGCGGATGTTCCCCGCGTTGAAGAGCGCCGTGCCGTACATGTCGCCCACGCCCACCGTCACGCGACCGCGACCGGCGTCGATGGTCCCCGTGTTCACGGCGCCCGCCGCCGCGCCCCCCGCCGCGCCCCCGGCCTGGCCCTTCCCACCCACCGCCTCGCCCCGGACGCGCACGAACACGTTCCCGCCACGCTCGCCCAGGACCACGTCGCTCCCCGCCGCCATCACCACCGTGCCCTGCGGCGAAACGATCGACCCGTTGTTCTCCACGTGGCGACCGATCAGGGCCGCGAAGTCCGCCGAGATCGTCCCCGCGTTGATCACCTCGCACCGAGCGCCGGTGAAGGCGTCGATCCCGCGCAGGAACGAATCGTCGGTCATCGTCGCCGCCGCCGCCGTCAGCCCGCCCACGTTGATCACCGAGCCCGCCCCGAAGTACACCCCCGCCGGGTTTACGAGGTAGACGCGCCCGTTCGAGACCAGCGACCCGTCGATCTGCGTCGGGCGCGCGCTCTCAATGCGGTTGAGCACGCGGCTCATGGCGTTGGGCTGGACAAACCGCACCGTCTCGCCCCGCGCGATGTCGAAGCTGCGGTAGTTGATGATCGACCCGTTGCTGGCGCGGATGATCGTCTCGTTGGCCCGCCGGGAGAAGCTCACGTCCCCCCGCACCACGCGCTCGCCCTCGGGCGCCCCCACCGCCGTCCCCGCCAGCGCGGCCAGGAGCATTCCCCCCAGGGCCACGCCGCCCGTCCGCGAAACGCCACGATCCGAACCGTTCACGCGAGAAGTGTCACGACGCATGCCCGACCCTCCAGCTCTGTTGCGCTCTCGTGGCACAGGCGTCCCGCCTGTGCCTTCCTCTTCGACGCTCGGCTTCAAGACTCCGCCCCCCGCCCGCCCGCAAACTCAGTAGAGCAGCGTGAACAGGAAGTGCACGCGGTTGTCCCCCGCGTCCACCGTTCCTCCCGACTCGTCCACGCTCGACAACGCGAAGCCCCAGTCGATCCGCGCCATGAAGTTCCTCTTGAACTGCAGCTCGGCCCCCACGCCCGCCCCCACCAGCGTGTTGTCGAACTCGCCGATGAGCTTGTCCGTCACCTGCGTCTGCCCCGCGTCGATGAACCCCTTGAACACCAGGTCCCAGTCCGCCTGGCCGTAGGGCTGCTGCGGGGCCCAGCGGAAGTCCTTCCCGAAAGGCCACGAGGTCGGCATCGCCCGCTCCCCGATCCGCCCCGGCTCGCTCGCCGCGAACGTCCGCGGGTAGTGGAACCGGTACTCGAGGCTCACCACCACCGCGCTGTCGCCCGCCGACACGCTCTCGGGGTACCCGCGCACGCTGTACAGCCCGCCCAGCACGTCCTGCTCGTTGGGGATCAGCCTCGACCCCAGCGCGGCCTGGCCGCGAAGCGACGCCACCACCTCATGCGCCAGAGTCGCCCCGAAGGTTCCACCCCCGCGACCACCCAGCCACGCGCCACGGTCGAATAACGGCTCCAGGTACATGGAGTGCTGCGCGTCGAACTTCACGACCACCCACCCGTCATCCACCTGACGCCGACCCAACCGGTTCGCCGCGTCGTCGCTCGTGCTCGCCAGATCGGGGAGGCTGGCCTCGAGCGAGAGCGACGCGTTGGTGCTCATGATCTCGTTCGTGCGGTCGAATCGCAGCCCGCCGTAGGGAATCAGAAAGTTGGCCTCGCCCGTCGCGTCGGGGGAGGGGAGCAGCTGCTGGTCGGTCACGGAGACATTCTGCCAGCGCACCCCGCCGAAGACGTCGAGGAAGCTCTCGCGCTGCTGCCAGAGGAGCCCGGCGACCTCGGTGCCCACCTGCCAGGTGCGTCCGCCGAAGCCCTCGCCCGCGGCCCCGACGTTGGACGCGTCGAACTCGCTCCACATCCCGTAGAGCCGCATGCGGATGCGGTCGGAGAGGGGGGGGAACTCGTACGACCCGGTGATGGCGTTGCTCTCCTTGAAGCCGCCCGTCACGTAGTCGACGCGGAGCACGTCGTCGTGCCCGGTGAGCTGGTTGTGGACGAAGCCGAAGCGCTCGCGCCATTCCTCGGTCTGCCTCGTCCCGGTGTTGGAGAGCTGGGCGTAGAGCGTCCAGGGCTTGGACTCGGTGATGAGATAGTCGACCGCGACGTCCTCGGGGTTGTCCGGGCCGCCCGCCGGCGCCAGCGCCACGTCCACACGCCGCCCGGGGTGGCGGTTGAGGCGGAAGAGGAAGTCGTCGATGCGGTCGCGCCGGATCACGTCGCCCTCCTGCGCGGGCGACTGGGCGCGGATGCGCGTGTGGACGAGGTCCTTGCTGTTGATCGCGGGCTCGTTCTTGCCCAGGCGCTCCCCGGTGCCGATGGACCGCAGCGACTTGATCTTGCCGGTCCAGATGACCACGCCCAGCTCGCTCCTGGTCGCGGGGCGCAGGTCCTTGTCCGCCGCCTCGTCCACGTCCTCGGGATCCAGCTGCACAAACACCCCGATGACCCCGCGGGCATTCAGCTCGGCCACAAGCGCGCGGCGCACCTCGTCCACCGCGCTGCGGAAGAAGACGCCCTGGGTCCCCTCGATCACGTCGCCCAGCTTGAGCACCACGCTGGGCCCGCCCTCGCGCGGGGCCACGTACCCAACGCTCGAGACGCCCAGGCGCACCGGCGCCTCGCGCAGCTGCTCGAAGCTGGGAAGGTCGGGGTGCTCGGACTTGTAGCGGAGGATGAACCGGGAGATCTGGTAGCGGGCGCCGTCCTCCGCGGTGGGGCCCAGCGCGTCGGGCGTGCCCGCGGGCGCTGTCGGCTTGATCGCGTTCACGTCCACCGGCTGCTGCGCCGACGCCGGCGCCCCCACGCCCAGCCCCACGCCCGCGACCAGCGCGGCGATCCCCGGCCGCACGCCCACCAGCTTCCCACCGCTCCGCACGCTCGTTGGCTTCATGGACGACACCTCACGCGAGCAACGCAGACCGAACCCCCCGGGTTCGAACCGGCGCACTCGAACGCCCGCATACTCCACCCGACCATCCCCCGATCATGCGCTCCCGCGCAGGGAAGCACCCTAAACGGCACCGGGCGGACCGTCAAGTCGTGACTTCAAATGTGATGCAAGGTCGCGGTCGCCAAGGCCCCCACAGGCCCCGATCGCGCGGGAATCGCGTCACGATCGACGCATCGGGGAGTGATCGTCACCGCGGCACGGTCTTCTCCGCGGCGTCCAACGCTCGCTGGAGTCGCTTGGCCTCCGGCTCCGGGGCGGCCCCGCCGATCGCCGCGGTCGTCGGCGCACCGAACGCCAGGCGGAAGCCCACGTCGCTGAACCCCTCCATCGACTGGCTGAACGGGACCGGCGCGGGGAGGTCTACGACGATCCGCGGCGAGGACAGCGCCGACCCGCCGATCACCCGCAGGTTCTCGCCACGCCCCAGCGCCGCCGCCACTTTCTCCGGGTCCGCCGCGAGAGACTCGAGCTCCTCGGGCGATTCCACCACGTACTCGGCGACGTTCCCGATCAGATGATGGAACCCCGACTTGGCCCCCTCGACGGGCGCGAACCACAGCCAGCCGTCGTCCGCCTCGACCGCGATGGCGCCGTCGTCGGCGACCTCGGGGTGCTCGCCGCCCAAAGGCCAGAAGATCCCCGCGGCGGGGAACTCCGGCGCGTAGGCGACCAGCTCGCGCACGTAGTCGTACTGCTTTTTCCATCGCTGATCGCGCAGGTTCGGCGCTTCGTCGCTCTTGTAGGCGAGGGCGCGGCGCCATTCATCGACGCTGGGCAGTCGGCACCCCGCGAGGCGCGCCATGAACAGCGCCGCCCGGGGCGAGACGTACTGCATGGGGTGAAAGCTCGCGGGCACGGCGGGCCCGCCGCCCAGGAACAGGTCGGGGGGGTAGTAGGCTAATCCCGGGCGGGTCATGGGGCGGAGCCACCCGTGGCTGGTGTCGCTGACCACGCCCCCCGCGGGGGTCATGGGCTCGCCGCGGCGTGGGCCGTCGCCCGAGCCCCAGGCCCAGGAGGCGTTGGGGTTCCACGTCCAGACGCGCGGGCCGGGGCGTGGGTCGTCGGTGCGCGGATCGAAGGAGGAGAGCAGGGGGCGGACCTCGGGCCAGCGTCCCAGGCCGATCTCCGAGGTCGGGGTGGCCTTGGAGAGCACCGACGTGAACAACCCCAGCGAGACCTCGCTGGTGGAGAGGTACGCGCTGCGTCCGGCGTCGGAGGTCTCGACGCGCCGGAAGGTGATGGTCCTGGGGGTGGTCTGCTCGCCCGGGAGAATCCCGCCGGCGGGCGCGGTGAACGTGAGGAGCTTGCCGCCCTCGGCCGAGTCGGTGAGGCGCCAGCCCGTCGCGCCCGGGCCCAGGTGCCGCAGGTCGTCGTGGCCCCGGGGCTGGGGCGAGGCGCGGAGTTCCGCGACGAGCCGGGAAACCTCGGGGCGATCGGTGATGGACGCGCCCAGGGCGCTCACGCCCGCGAGGAATCGGTCGGCGGCGGCGCGTGCGGCGGGGTCGGACGTCTCGATCGGGAGCTTGGCCGCGTCGGCGAGATCCTGGCGCAGCGTGCCACGGAGCGCGTCGTAGCGCAGCGTCGCGGGGAGCTGCGCCACGTCGTGCTCGGAGCACCCGAAGACGTCTTTCTTCAGGAGGGCGGCGTCGAGGCCCGCCTGGTCTGTGCGGCGCGAGGCGAACCGTGTCCACATCGCCTTGGCGGTGGCGGCGGCAAAGGCGCGGAGCGACGCCGACCGATCCGCCGGGAGCGCGGCGAGCGCGGGGCGGACCTCCTTCTCGTACAGCTCGGCGGCCTTGTCCAGGTCGGCGCTGGTCGCGGGCCACTCCAGCTCCTCCAGGCGGCGCCACGCGCCCAGGATCTCGCTGGTGCGCGCCGGGGGCGGAGCGTCGGCGGCGAAGTGCGCCACGCCCTGCACCATCTCCGCGTCCATCTCGAGGTCGAGCGCGGCGAGCGTGCGCTCCCGCGAGAGCACCGGGCCCACCGCGCCCTCGAGCCGGGCGAACGAGGGGTTGTTCCGCACGCTCTCGGCGAGCTGCGCGATCGAAGGCATCCCGTCGGGCCCGGGCTCGGCGTGGGCGTAGCCCTGCGCCATCAGGAGCTCGATGGTGTTCGCGTCGACGAGCAGACGCTGGGCGTTCTCGCGGAGCGTCTCTCGCGGGGGCTCGCCCGGCGCGGAGACTTCGAGCGCCAGCCCCTGGCTCCAGCGGTCGGGCGTGGCGGCGAGCACGCCCGCGGCGGCGGCGGCGAGGGCCTCGTCGCGCTCGGACCGGACGACCTTCTCCACGACGCCCGCGTCGATCGCCGAGCCCTCGGGGACGGACAGGACCAGGGGCGCCACGCCCCGTTCGAGGCGGGCGAGGGTCGCGTCGAGAGCGTCGGCGCGGGCGAGGGCGACGTCGAGCCCGCGGGAAGAGTCGATCGAGGAGAGGCCCTTGGTCCACGCCGCGATGAGCGGCGCGGAGACGATCGCCGGGGAGTGGGCCTGGCGCAGCACCTCTTGCTTTGCGAACGCGCGGGCCTGGGTCGCGGCGTCTCCCAGGCGATGCTCCATCTCGCCCAGGCGCGACTCGACCTCGTGCATGTCCTTGGCGATCGCCTCGCGGGACGCGGGCGTCCACGGGGCGTCCTGGATCGCGCCGATGAGGCGTTCGGTGTCGAGCATGGTCGCGCCCATCTCGCCCCCCAGCGCCTCGCGCTGGGGCGAGCCCGTGAACTCTGTCGAGAGCGCGCGGAACGTGTCCCGGGCCTGCTTGAGGCGCACCGCGGCGTTCCACGCCGGACGCGGGTCGGTCTCAGGGATGGTGAGCGTGGGGCCGACGGGCCTGATCGCCTCGCCCGGGGCGGGCTTGGCCGGCGTGGGCGGCTGCGTGCGGGCGGCGCTCAAATCGGCGGGGCTCAGCACGCCCGAGCGGAAGAGCAGGAACAGCCCGCCCGCCGCGAGAAGCGCGAGGAACACCCCCAGCGGGCCCTTCCAACGTCGGCGCCGACGCTGGACGCGGCGCGATTCGAGCACGGGCTCGCCGGAGGCCTGCAGCGCGAGCGCGAGGGCCTCGGGCGTGTCGAGCGTCACCGCGGGCTCCGGCGCCGGCTTGGGCGCGCGGGCCGGCGTTGGTGATGGTGTTGGGACGGGTGCTGCGGATGGCGTGGGCGCGGAAGGAGCCGTGGGCGTGGGGGCCGGCGCGGGCTCGACCGAACGCCCCGCGGGGATCGTGGCCCCGCGGCGCCACGCGTCGATCTTCTTGCTGGTCTGCTGGATGAACGCCTTGGGGATGTTGAGCTCGGCGTCGGTGATGAGCGGGCGGGCCTTCTCGCCCGTGCGCAGGCACTCGAGCACCTCGGGGTCGGGCTCTCCCACGATGATGTCCGCGAAGCGTTCCTCGGCGTGCTCGATCACGAGGATGGGGATGGAGGGGGCGAGCTCCTGATCGAGGAGCGAGACCCAGACCCGGGCCGACTCGCCCGGACGCGAGGCGCACTTGGCGACGCGGAGCCAGGCGCAGGTGCCCGGCGCGCCCTTCCACGAGGCGCGGAACTGGCCCAGGTGCTGCTCGATCTCCCAGAGCACGCGCAGGAGCCCGACGCGCGCCCCCCCCGGGGCCACCTCGCCCAGGTCGGGATGATCCATAAGACGCTGCAGCGACGAGCCCGCGCCAGGGAAGAGTTCGCGGGAGTTGGGGACCGAGAGCGCGCGGGCCTCGAGCTCACCCTGGGCGGCCTCGAGCACGAGACGCGCGACGGCCTGCACGGGGGTCTGGCCCACCTTGGATTCGAGTGCGGCGAGGCGCGGGAGCACCTGCTCAAAGATCCACAGCACGGGGAGGCGCTCGCAGTGCGCGAAGAGCGCCAGGGGAGCCTCCCCACGCCCGGCGCTGTCGTGGCTGGTCGAGAGCCGCCCGGCCAGGAGCCCGGTCCCGCGACGCCAGAGAAGAAGGTGGTGATACCCCGCGAGACGCTCGGACTCGCCCAGCCGATCCCACGCCCCCGACTCGATCACGCGGCGGATGCCCCGGTCGAGCAGCCGCTCCTTGGCCCACCCCAGCGCATCGGTCGCCACGCCCAGATCGTCGACGTAATCATCCCAGCCCGGATGTTTCCCGAACAACGCGAGACGAACTCGCGGGAGCGAGGTTGGTGAAGAGAGATCAGGCACGAGGCTCGACGGTCCTTTATGCTAACTTTTTACGAACATGCTCGCCGCAGCTTGGATTACTCGCAAACTTCCGGCCAAGCGTGATCACACCCGATTCAGGGCGCGGAAGTCAAGAGGTGATTGTCATCGTCGCGGGAGTTTGGGGGCTTGGGTCGAGGTGGGAGCTGCCGAGGGTCGATGTTCCTGGGGATGGGCGATGGAATGCCCGGAAATGGGGGCGGCATGGAAATCCGAACGTCTCGGAGCGTGCGGGGGTTTGCGGCGACGGTCGCGGCGGTGGTCGCGGAGTGTCTGCTGGTGGCCGGCGTGGGCGGGTGCTCGGCGGGGGCGCTGGGGCGGGTCGAGATTGCGCCTGCCAGGCCCGAGGGGCTGGCGTGCAGCGATGACCTGGGCGAAGTGATCCGGGAGAACCAGGCGGCGCGGTCCGTGGCGTCGGTTCAGCCCACGCCGAGGTAGGCCTTGCGGACCTCATCGCTCTGGGCGAGGGTCTGCGCGGGGCCTTCCATGGCGATTCGTCCGACCTCGAGGACGTAGGCGCGGGTGGCGAGTTTGAGGGCCATGTGGGCGTTCTGCTCGACGAGCAGGATGGTGGTGCCCCGGGCGTTGATCTGCTGGATGATCTGGAAGATGGTCTGGACGATCTGGGGGGCGAGGCCGAGGCTGGGCTCGTCGAGGAGGAGGAGCTTGGGGTTGGCGAGGAGGGCCCGGGCGATGGCGAGCATCTGCTGCTCGCCGCCCGAGAGCGTGCCGGCGGTCTGTCGGAGGCGTTCGCGAACGCGTGGGAAGAGGTGCAGCGCGCGTTCGCGGTCCTCGAGGATGGCGTGCTTGTCGGCGTGGGGGCGGCAGTAGGCGCCCAGGTCGAGGTTCTCGGCGACGGTCATCTGCGGGAAGATGCCGCGTCCTTCGGGGGCGTGCGCGAGGCCCATGCGGACGATCTCGTGGGCGGGCGTGGAGGCGATGGACTGACCCTGGTAGCGGATGTCTCCCGAGGCGGGGCGGATGAGCCCGGAGATGGCGCGGAGGGTGGTGGACTTGCCGGCGCCGTTGCTCCCGATGAGGGTGACGATCTCGCCCTGGCCCACGCGGAGGCTCACGCCGTGGAGCGCTTCGATGCTCCCGTAGCGGACGGTGAGCCGGTCGAGCTCGAGGATGGGAGGCACGGGCATGGGGTTCAAAGGGTAGATCCTCGGCGGAGGGCGAGGAGCTGGCGGACCGCGGAGCCATCGGGGCGAAGCCCGGCGGGGAGCGGCGGGGGCGGGACAAACAACCCCTCAAGCACGCCACGGATCACGCGGGCGAAGCGGAGGGGGTTCGCGCCGGCGTGGAGCAGGGCGCGGGCGATTCCCAGCGCGAGGGCGCGCCAGCGGGTGGTTCCCCGGGCGTGTCGGCGGATCATCCAGCACCAGTTTCGTGTGGCGAGGTGGAGCCATCGCGGCGACTTGCGTGCGGCGGCGGGGCTGTCGTGGAGCACGACCCAGGCGGGGTTGGCGTGGACGGAATGCCCGGCGGCAAGGAGCTTCATGGCGAGGTCGGCGTCGTTGCGGTAGAGGAAGAAACGCTCCTCATAGCCGCCGACCTGCTGCCACGCGGCGCGGCGGACGAGGTTGCCGCAGCCCATCACGGGGAAGTGGTCGTGGGGCGCGGCGAGGAAGGGCCACTCGGGTCGGCGGGTCTGTGGATGGACGGGGAGGAGCGCGACGGCGGCGCATCGCGGATGCAGGGAGAGGTGCGCGAGGGCCTGGTCGAGGGCGTGGGGCTCGGGCCAGGCGTCGTCATCGAGGATGAGGAATAGATCGCCCGTGGCGAGGGCGGCGGCCTGGTTGAAGCCCGCGACGCCGACGTTGGAAGAGAGGGCCAGGAGTCGGACGTGGGGGAACTCGTCGGCGACCATCGCGCGGCTGGAGTCGGTGGAGGCGTTGTCGGCGAGGATGATCTCGGGCGCGGGCGAAAGACAGGAGAGTTCGCGGAGCGTCCGGCGCAGGGCGGCCTCGCGGTTGAAGGAGAGGATGAGGATGGAGAGGGAGGGCACCGACGGGCAATGTAGCCCGAGGGGCGTGAGCACGGGCGGGGCGCGGTGCCGCGAGATCGGGGCGGATCACGCGTGGGCGAGCTTGAGGGCAGGGCGTGCGGGCGCCGCGGGGAGCGGGTTGACCTGGCGCGGGCGCATCGCGAGCTTGAGGGCCAGGCCGAGCCCTCGGCAGAGGACTCCGGCGGCCTGGCGGAGCACCCTGGGGCGGCTGATGTGGCGGACGAGGAAGCCGTCGCTGGTGAGCTGGATGAGCGTGCGGGCGCGGAACCAGCTGGTGGGCCAGCCCGTGGGGACGATGGCGATGTCGTGCGCGGCGGGCCTCAAGAGTCGGACGAAGGCCTTGAACGTGTCGGAGAATCGGTGGGTGTCGAGCCCGCGGTGACGCCAGTACTCCAAGTGGCTGTCGGTGATCTTGATGCCCAGGATCTGGGCCTGCTCGGCGAGCCCCGGGAAGTCCACGGCGCGGATGAGCATGAGGGGGTGGAGGTAGAGTCGTGCGGAGCTGTCCGAGCGTTTGCTTTCGATCTGCGCGAGCTCGGCGCGGACGGCCTGGGCGAGCTCGGCGAAGGGTCGGACCTTGGTGGAGGCGACGATCTGCGGGATGGGCGTCTTGGGGGCGTGGCCCCGCGTTCTGCCCTGGGCGGCGTCGCTCATGCCCTGGAGGTGGAGCTCGGCGAGTTCGGGGAGACCCATGAACGACTGGGCGCTGGCGCGCGCGGTGTCGACGCTGGCGCGGTAGAGACGGGTGAGGGCGCCGAACCCGCAGCAGTCGATGGGGGCGTAGGCGTTGCGCGTGGTGTAGTAGCGGACCCAGGTCTGGAACTTCCGGCTCCAGAGGGGGTGGTAGGCGATGGAGCGTGGGGCCCCGGCGACCTTCATGCCGGTCTTGGCGGTCATCTGGAGGAACCACTCGACGTCGTCGCCGTGGATGAAGATGTCGGGCATGAGCCCGGTCTTCTCGATGGCGGATCGTCGGACGAGGGTGGAGCAGGCGGCGAGGTAGTGGGCCTCGACGAGGAAGCGTCGGTCGACGTCTCCCCGGGCGGCGGGGACGAAGTAGCCGTTGAGGGGCTTGAGCTTCCCGCCGATCTCGTAGGTCTGGCGGGTGAGAGGATCGACCAGGGCCGAGCCCACGGCGGCGAGGTCGTCGCGGCTGAGCATGGCGCGGAGGAGTTCGCGCAGGCATCGGCGCGGGATCCGGGCGTCGGAGTCGACGAGCCAGACAAAGTCGGGCTGGTCGAACTGGGCGGAGAGCCCCTCGCCCGCGAGGACGCGGGCCATGCCGGCGTTGAAGCCCCCGGCGCCGCCCGTGTTGGTGTCGAGGCGGAGGTGCTCGACGCGGAGGTTGTCGGGGGCGGGAATCGTCGAGAGAGGAACGTTGGAGGCGTTATCGACGACGACGACCCAGAGGTCGATGCCCTTGGTGTCGACCCGGGAGAGGTCGCCCAGGAGCAGCTCGACGTCCTTGATGCGGTTGTAGCAGGGGATGACGGCGGCGACGCGGCAGCGCTTGGCGAGGCGGATGGACCTGGTGGGGGTGAGGCGGGGATCGAGGCGGCGGGTGATGCGGGAGAGCAGTTTGGGTTCGATCTGGGTCGCGAGGGATCCTGGCGCGCCGAAGGGCTGATAGGGCGAGGGCGCTGCGGAGGAAGGGGTCGCGTGTGCGGTCATTGGGGGAGTCTATCTCTTTGGGGGAGGCGTGTTTGCGGGACGCGTCGGGTGGGCGGAGCGCGTCGTGTGACCACGCCATCGGCCGTCGGCGTGCGAGGGCCGCACAGTCTCTGGGGCCCTGGGCTTGCGGAAGCCGGGTTGCTTCCGGTACGTCCCCGGCGTCGATCGGGTGCGGGGGAACGGCGAGAAAGGGTCTTGCCGAGCCCAAACCTGATCCGGAACTGGTCCGGCTCGCGTGGCGTACGGCGGTAGAGTATGGTTGTGTGCCGCCCGCGGGAAAGTGCGGGCGAAGGAAAACCGGCGGGCGAGCCGGGGCTGTGCTGGCGGATCGCCCGGGGCGGGCGTGGCCAGCGTCTACGAAGTGGAGAAGCGTCCATGCGGAAGACTTCCGTCGGTCGTCGTCGGTCCGTGAGCGGGGTGGTGCTGGAGGCGTTGGAGTCGCGGCTGGCGTTGTCGGGGACGCCGCTCCCGAGCGTGGGGGACCTGGAGAGCCCGAACAACACGGTGATCCGGTTCGAGACGTCGTTCGGGGACGTGGACATCGAGATGTTCGACTCGGCGGCGCCGGTGACGGTGGCCAACTTCGTGAACTACGTGACGAAGGGGCGGCTGGACAAGTCGTTCTTTCACCGGCGCGTGACGACGGCCGAGACGGGGATCGACATCCTGCAGGGGGGCGGGTACTACTTCGAGGAGGAGGCGGGTTTCTACAGCGAGGTGGAGGACGACGCGCCGATCATCCGCGAGCAGACGGGTCGGAGCAACCTGGAGCGGACCATCGCGATGGCGCGGACGCAGGTGCTCAACTCGGCGACGAGCCAGTTCTTCTTCAACACGCTCGACAACGTGACGCTGGACACGTCGGGGGGCGGGTACGCGGTGTTCGGGCGCGTGATCCAGGGATGGAACGTCATCCAGACCATCGACGCGCTGCGGGTGCTGAGCCTGCGGGACGAGGCGCAGTTCATCGGGTCGGGGGATCTGTTCACGACCAACCCCGTGACGGACAACTACAACCCGGCGTCGGGGGTGTTCGAGAGCTCGCTGGTGTACATCCTCAACGCGGAGGTGATCAAGCCGGCGGGAGCGACGGGGTTCTACTCGCAGCGCGTGGTGTTCCCGGAGGGGCACGCGACGCCCACGTCGGCGGAGGCGATCGAGCTCACCAACCCCAACACCGCGTCGGCGACGTACCAGATCATCGCGCGGTACGAGACGGGGCAGCGCGAGCTGATCCTGCGCTCCGGGACGATCGCGGCGAACACGACGCTGGTGATCCCGCTGTCGGCCAACGGCGGGGCGTCGAGCCTGGTGCGCCTGAACACGCCGTACTCGCTGGAGGTGCAGACGAGCCTGCCCACGAGCGTGACGAGCCCGACGCCCATCGCGGTGTCGAGCACGCGGAGCGACTTCAACGCGGGGGCAGGGGAGAGCTTCTTCAACCCGGCGTTCTACACGACCGACCAGCTCAAGACGTGGGACTTCCCGCGGATCGAGAAGAACGACCAGAGCCGGGAGTTCCTGGTCTGGACGAACCTGACGGAGCGGACGGCGACGATCACGGTGACGTTCTACTTCGAGAACACCACGCCCGTGACGCAGACGATGACGCTGGAGGGATACCGGCGCGGGGGGCTGGAGGTCCACACGCTGACGAGCCTGCCCGACGGGGTGCTGGCGGCGCGGGTGACGTCGACCGAGCCCATCGTCGCGGCGATGAGCGACTGGGACGTCCCGGCGGCGGGGGTGTCCGCGACGGGCGCGTACACGCCCGGGTGGACGGTCCTGGGGACGCCCGGGGGCGGCTCGACCGCGGGAGCGCACGCGAACGTGGACTTCCGGAGCGGGGCGACCAACGTGCTGGGGATCCTGAACCCCACGTCGAACTTCGGCGTGGTGACGCTGACGTTCTTCAGCGCGAGCGGGGGGGCGACGCAGAAGATCGTGCTGATCTCGGCGCAGCGCCGGCAGGATCTCAACCTGCAGGACGTCGCGGGGCTGGTGAGCGGGGAGCGGTACAGCGTGAAGTACAGCGCGGGGGCCGCGGGGCTGAGCGTGCAGTACCTGAGCGTCAACGAGACCAACCGCGGGCAGCAGAGCACGACCAAGGACGACGGGGTGTCGTCGATGTTCACGAGCCGGGCGGCGTCGGCGGTCCTGTTCTCGGATCTGTACGTGGACCCGACGCAGTCGGCGCAGATCCAGCGTTTGCGGCTGTTCAACCCGTTCGCGGACTCGGCGGTGTCGATCGACTACACGGTCTCGCTGCTGTTCTCCGACGGGACGGTGATCGATCTCTCGCCGGTGTCGCTCGCGTCGCACAACTCGGTGGACATCGACCTCAACGCGGGGCAGCAGGTGCGGGACAAGGCGGGGTCGGGCGCGGCGTTCCGGACGTTCAGCGCGATCGTGCGCGGGACGGCGAACAACACGTCGGCGGGCACGATCCAGAACGCTGGGTTCGCGCAGGTGGTGCGGTTTGATCCCTTGACCGGGCGGAACGTCGCCGAGAGCGGGATCAACTATGACTCCGGGCGCGACCTTGCGACCGACGGGATCTTCCTGCCGGGGAGCGGGGGCGGGGCCGGGGGATAAGCGCCCGGCGCGGGCGGGCGACAACTCCGGGGCGGGGCGATCCGCGATTTCGCGGGCGGGGAGTGGCTTTCGCGGGTTGTCGCGGTGATACTCCTTTCTTCTCATGGGCCCGTTCTGGACGTTTGCGAAGGGGATGCTGCGCTACCGATGGCTGGTGGCGGGATCGCTGCTCATGGCCGTGGTGTCGGGGACGACGCTGGGGACGGGGCTCTTGGGGGCGAGCCCGATTCTGGACAGCATCCTGGGGCAGCGCAAGGAGTTGCCGCAGATTCTGGGTGAGCTCGACGGGGCGATCGTGCGGGCGCAGGATCGGCTGGGGGGGGTGACGCTCCCGCGGGTTCCTCCCGAGTGGATGGCGCGGGCGCCGTCGGGGCCGATGACCGCGATCACATGGCTGCTGGGCGGGCTGGCGGTCCTGACGGTGATCGGGGCGACGGCGAACTTTCTGCACGCGTACCTCTCGATGACGATCGTGAACCGGACGGTGACGGCGCTGCGGCGGGAGCTGTTCCACGCGGCGGTGCGGTCGCCCTTGTCGCGGGCGATCCACGAGGGGAGCACGGGGTGGGTGAGCCGCATCGTGAACGACACGACGCAGCTCTCGAGCGGGTTCGAGCAGCTTCTGTCGCGGGCGGTCTTGCAGAGCGTCAAGGGCGTGGCGGGGCTGGCGGCGGCGCTGGTGTTCGACTGGCGGGTGACGGTCGGGGCGCTGGTGGTGGCGCCGGGGCTGTACGCGATCATCCGCGGGCTGGGCAAGCGGATCCGGCGGGCGTCGGGGGCGGCGCTGCGCTCGCGGGAGATGCTGCTGGGGGCGGCGAGCCAGACGCTGCGGTCGCTGCGGATCGTGAAGGTGAACGCGGCGGAGCGCCTGGAGGCGGGGCACTTCCACCGGATCAACAAGGAGGTCATGCGCGAACTCAACAAGGTGCGCACGGCCCGGGCGCTGGCGAGCCCGCTGACGGAGATGCTCGCGATCTTCCTGCTCTTCGGGATGGTGATGATCGCGGCGTGGGTGATGCTCAAGCGCGGGATCGACCCGGGGGACTTCATCCTCGCGGTGGGGTCGCTCGCGGTGGCCGGCGCCTCCCTCAAGCCGCTCACGGGCATCGTGAACGAGATCCAGGCCTCGTCGCCGGCGGCGGAGCGGATCGACGAGCTGCTGCGGGCGCCCAAGGAACCCGGGCACGGGCTGAGGCTCGAGAAGCTGGCCCCCATCGCGAAAGAAATTCGCTACCGCGGGGTGACGTTTTCGTACGCGGGGCGGGACGAGCCGGCGCTCCGCGACATCGACCTCACGATCCGCCACGGCACGACGGTCGCGGTGGTGGGGACCAACGGGTCGGGGAAGACCACGCTCTTCTCGCTCATCCCGCGTCTGTACGACCCGGACGTGGGCAGCGTCGAGATCGACGGGCGCGACATCCGCGAGGTCTCGGTGCGCTCGCTGCGCTCGCAGATCGGGGTGGTCACGCAGGAGACGGTGCTGTTCACGGGCACGATCCGCTCCAACATCGCCTACGGCGGGGAGAACGTCACCGACGACCGCATCGAGGACGCGGCGCGGCGGGCGCGGGCGCACGAGTTCATCGCGGCTCTCCCGCAGGGCTATGCCACGCCCGTCGCCGAGCAGGGGCTGTCCCTCTCGGGCGGGCAGCGTCAGCGGATCGCGATCGCGCGGGCGATTTTGCGCGACCCGGCGATCCTGATCCTGGACGAGGCGACGAGCATGATCGACGCCGAGAGCGAGGAGCGCATCGCGGAGGCGATCCAGGAGTTCTCGAAGGGGCGGACGGTTTTGAGCGTGGCGCACCGGATCAAGACGGTGATGGCGTCGGACCTGATCCTCGTGATGGACGCGGGGGCGATCACGGACCGCGGGACGCACGAGGAGCTGATGCGGCGGTGCGAGCTGTACCAGAAGCTGGTGCGCACGCAGCTGTTGCAGGACGCGTAGCGCCGGAGTCGGCTACCACGCCGGCGCGATGCCCTTGGCGGCGAGGATCATGTCGCAGACCTCGCGGACGGCGCCCCGCCCGCCGGATTGGCGGGTGACGAGGCGGACGCGCGCCAGGACGCTCTCGTGGGCGTCGGCGACGGCGATCCCGAGCCCGGCGTGCTCCAGGCAGTCGAGGTCGTTCACGTCGTTGCCGACGTAGACGCTCTGGGCCCGCGCGACGGCGCGGTCGGCGAGGAGCTTCTGGAAGACGGGGAGTTTGTGGGCCTGGCCCTGGATGCAGGGGATCTTGAGCTTCTCGCAGCGTCGCTTCACGACGGGGTTTTCCTCCATGGAGAGGACGCAGACGTCGAGGCCGGCCTTCTTGAGCATGCCCACGCCCAGCCCGTCGGACCGGTTGCAGAGGACGCCCTCGCTCCCGTCCTGAAGGACGAGGACCTGGTTGTTGGTCATCACGCCGTCGAAATCGAAGACGACGAGCCGAACGTCGCGGAGGAGCGTGACCTGGTCGGGCGTGGGGGGCATGGGGGAGTGTAGGAATTGCGTGCGGGGCGCGGCCGGAGCGCAAGGGCTGCGCGGGGTGGTGGGCGGGGGCGTGGGAAGTGTCGAGAAGGCGCGGGGCTGGTCGATAGGGGATCGGTTGGCCGGCGCTGGTGGCGTCGGTTTGTGTTGACATCCCAGGCGTGGCGTGCCGCGGAAGGACGCGGCGGGCCACGAGGAAAACCGCAAAGGAGACTGCATGAAGACCGGAACGACGCTCGCCGTGTTCGCCGCCGCTGTGGCCGTGGTCGCGGGGACCGCGATCTCGCAGGACAGGGCCAAGCCGAACTTCAATCCGAACATGTCGACGGGCTCGCAGACGCCCGAGATGAAGGCGTGGGAGGAGGCGGGCAAGCCGACGAGCCACCACGAGTTCCTGAAGTCGATGGTGGGGACGTGGGACGCGGAGGTGACGATGTGGGCCGCCCCGAACACCCCGCCCTCGCAGAGCACGGGAACGATGGTGGCGACGGCGACGTTCGGCGGGCGGTTCCTGACCAGCTCGTTCTCGAGCTCGATCGAGGGGCAGATGTTCCAGGGCATCTCGACCTGGGGCTACAACAGCATCAAGCGTCAGTACGAGAACACGTGGATCGACAACATGTCGACGGCGATCTCGTACGCCACGGGCAGCTACGACCAGGCGCGCAAGACGTTCACGCTCTCGGGCAAGATGGACGACCCCTTCACCGGGCAGAGCATGACCCAGAAGCAGGTCACGACGATCTCCAGCGACACCAAGATGACCTTCCAGGTCTTCACGACGGGGACCGACGGGAAGGAGCACAAGAACCTCGAGATCAACTACACCCGCAAGGCGGGGATGAACGGGAAGTAAAGAACCGCTCGCGAGTTCTCAAGACCCCCGCGCCTCGCGGGGGTTTTTTCTTGCGCGGGCGACCCCGGCGTGCTCACGCGGCTTTTTCCCAGGGAAAGCCGGGCGGGGTCAGCTCGGGGCGGTCGTTGAGGAAACCCACGAGCCACTCGAAGGCGTCGAGCAGCCGCGGGGAGGGGCGGTTGAACATCTGGTTGCCGTCGACGATGGCGACGCGCCCCCGGCGCACGGCGGGGAGGTCCTGCCACCAGGTCTGTGCCGCGAGCTGGCGGGCGGCGGCGCGGGCGTTCTCGAGGGAGAGCCCGCAGGGCGCGACGATGAGGAACTCGGGGCGGCTCTGGACCAGTTCCTCGGGCGTGATGGTTCGGCTCGCGGGGGCGCGGCGGGCGGCGTGCTGCGGGCCCACCGCGGCGCCGGCGCGCTCGTCGGCGCGCGTCGGGTTCAGCGGGTGGGTGCCGCCGGCGCGTTCGATCATCTGGGGCGTCCAGTGCCCGGCGCAGAACAGGGGGTCGGTCCACTCCAGGAGCGCCACGCTGGGGGCGAGGGCGTAGGGGTTCACGAACTCCTGGGCCGCGAAGAGCCGCTCGCGGAGCGAGGCGACCAGGGGGTGTGGGTCGAGCACGACGGCGTGGGCGACGCGGAGACAGTCGTCCAGCACGCCTTCGAGGGTGGTCGCGTTGAGGCTGACGATGCGGGCGGGCTTGGGCAGCCCCGCCGCCACCCGGCGGACGCTCTCCAGGTCGATCGAGCAGACCCGGCAGAGATCCTGGGTCAGAATGACGTCGGGTTCGAGAGCCTGGAGCATCTTGGTGTCGAGGGAGTAGAGAGGCCGCCCCTGGGCGAGGGTCTCGCGGACCTGGCGGTCGATCTGGGCCGGGTCGCGGGCGTGGATGGCCTGGGTGGTGAGGAAGGGGAGGTTGAGCCCCGGGGGGTGGTCGCACTCGTGGCTCCGGCCGACCAGGAGGTGGAGCCCGCCCAGGGCGCCAAGGATCTCGGTGGCGCTGGGGAGGAGGCTGACGACCCTGGAAACGTCGTTGGTCATGGGCGGGAGTGGCCGATAGGGGATGCGAGACGACGCGGAGCGTGCGCTCCGGTGCTGGAGAAGGTGCCGGAGGATAGATCGCCTTTGCGCCGGGGCGGGTCTGAGGAGACCGGCGTTGGGCGGCCCGGATGGACGAAGTCGGGGTGGAACCCGGGGCGGATGGCGCCCCACACGACGGAGGCTGGACGTGACGACGATCAACCGACGCGCGCGAATGGCGCTCGCCCTGAGCCTGAGCTGCGGGGCGGCGATGAGCGGTCCGGCGTGGGCGCAGGAGAAGGACAAGGCGTTGATGCAGCCGGGGGCGCGTCCGGCGGCTCCGAACGTCACCCCGGCGACGCCGGGCCGACCCGCGGCACCGGGCGCGGCTCCGGGAGCCAACGGGGCGCACACGCCACTCCCCGACCCCACGACCGACGACCCCGAGGCCATCTCGCTCGCGGCGTTCTCCGAGCCTGTGCAGCTCTCCTCGCTGGTGGATCTGCTGGCGCGGACGATGAACATCAACCTGACGGTGGTGGGCGACGTGCCGGGGACGGTGGTCTTCAACGCGCCGGTGTCGATCAAGAAGACGGAGTTCCTGGGGCTCGTCGATTCGCTGCTCGAGCAGCAGGGGTACACGATCACGCTGGACCGGACGGGGTTCTACTCGGTCCGGCCCGTGGCGCAGGTCGCGGTGAATCTCACGGGGGAGCTCCCCACCACGCGGGTGATCGCGACGCCCAACGTCCGCCCCAGCGCCCTCGCCCAGGCCATCAACCAGCAGCTCGGGGCGGTGTCCGGCGGCGCGACGGGGGCGGCGGGGACGGCCCGGGCGATCTCGTTCGTGGACGAGCTGGGCATTATCGTCGTCACCGACACCACGCGGCGGCTCGACGCGATCCAGTCGCTGGTGAACAAGATCCTCCAGGAGTACGGCAAGAGCCAGTTCATCCGGATCGACCTTCAGCACGTCGCGGCGCCCGTGGCGCTGCAGCGCGTGCTCCAGCTCGTCGGGCAGTCGGCGAGCACAAGGACGCCCGGCGCGGTGGACCCCAACACGGGGCAGCCGGCGACGGCGGGGGGGAAGGGGGCGCTGGACAACCTGGGCGACCGGCTCACGGTGGACCCGCAGGGCAACGCGCTGGTGTTCCGCGGGGTACCCGACGAGATCTCGCGCGTGCGCGAGGCGCTGGCGCTCATCGACAAGGTGAGCGAGCTGACGCCCAAGCGGTACGAGGTGGGGAACGCGGCCAAGCAGGTGGCGGATCTGGCGCAGAAGCGCGGGCTGGGCGAGGTGACGACGATCTCATCGGATGCGTCGCGCCAGAACCAGTTCAACCAGTTCCAGAACTTCGGGTTCGAGGGCGACCCCAGCCTCGCGGCCCGCCAGGGGCGGGCGGGCGGGTCGTTCACGGGCGGGCCCGTGATGGTGGTGGACGAGAGCCGGGGGTCGATCCTGTACTACGGGACGGTGGACCAGCACACGCAGATGGCGGAGCTGATCAAGGAGCTGGACGCGAAGAGCGAGGCGATCGTGATCCGGGAGTACAAGCTGAACCACTCGGACGCGGAGAAGATGGCGGAGCTGATCAACGGGCTGATCCGCAACGAGACGCCGCAGGGCGGCGAGCAGAACCCGCTGCTCCCCGGCGGATCCGGGCGGAGCTCGACGGCGCTCCCGCGAACCACGATCAACCCGATCACGGGGGAGGCGGTGGGCGAGGGGTTGGTGATCCAGGGCGAGAACGCGTTCGTGATCGCGGACAAGCAGAACAGCCAGCTCCTGGTGAAGGCCCCGGCGAAGCAGCAGCCGGAGTTCGCGAAGCTGATCGAGAAGCTGGACCTTCGGCGTCCGCAGGTGTACGTGGAGGCGAAGATCGTGGCCGTCACCGCGGACGATCGCCTGCGATTGGCGTTCGAGCAGCAGCTCATCAACGCGCAGGGAACGGGGGGGGTGCTGAACACGAACTTCGGGCTGGGGACCATCACCGGGGCGCTCACGAACCCCAAGACGGTCGCGACGGGGCTGGGCGGGTTTACCGCGGCGATCATCAAGAGCGACCAGGTGCCCATCGCGATGACGGCGCTGGCGAACAACTCGGACACGCGGGTGATCGCGAACCCGCAGCTTCTGGTGGACGACAACGAGGAGGCGGAGGTGGTGAGCCTGGACCGCCAGCCGACGAGCCAGATCTCGCGGGGGACGACGGGGCAGCAGGACATCGTGACGGCGGGGGACTAT
Source organism: uncultured Phycisphaeraceae bacterium (assembly GCA_964614075.1). Taxonomy (GTDB): domain Bacteria; phylum Planctomycetota; class Phycisphaerae; order Phycisphaerales; family UBA1924. Next base: position 1,567 of record CAZTJZ010000005.1, on the reverse strand, counting down.
GCCGAGGCGGGGACCACGCTGCGCGTCACGCCGCAGATCTCGTCGGGCGGGTATCTGCGGCTGAAGTACGACATCGAGCTGTCGAGCTTCACGGGCGAGGGCGTGGTGGTGGGCGGGACGACGCTCCCCCCGCCGCAGCAGAAGAACAACATCAAGTCGGCGAGCATCACGATCCCCTCGAACTTCACGGTGGTGGTGGGCGGGATCGTGGTGGACACGAACTCGAAGACGATCGCGAAGATCCCGCTGCTGGGGGACATCCCGATCCTGGGGTATCTGTTCGGGGACCACCGCGACCGGGACAGCAAGACGGTGCTGTACGTGTTCCTCACGCCGAGGATCCTGCGGGATCCGACGTTCCAGGATCTGGCGATCCTGTCGGAGGGCCCGCAGAAGGCGGTGCTCCTGGAGCAGGAGGACCTGCGGCTTACGCCGTCGTCGATCGATCTGGTGAACGCTCCGGCGCGGAAGTAACCCATGGCGAAGCTCCCGGGAATCCTGGCGCGGACGAACGGCACTCGGGGGAAGGGGCGTGAGCCCGCGCCCGAGTCGTCGAGCCCGGCGGAGCTGGCGCGGGTGGCGCAGCTCCTGGGCCCGCTCAAGCTGTCGCCCGAGCAGGTGCGGCTGTTCCCGCTGGCGGAGGGGTCGGACGACGAGCCGTGGGACGTGCTGCTGTCGATGCTGGCGATGGACGAGCACCAGGCGCTGGAGCTTCTGGCGAAGCGCACGGGGCTGGCGTTCATCGCGGAGCCCCGCCTGCAGGAGTCGGCGTCACGGTTCTACGAGGTGGTCCCGCCCGACGTGGCGCGTCAGCACCACTGCGCGGGGCTGGAGAGCGACGGGCCGGCGCCGGGCGGGGTGATGACGATCGCGACGGCGCAGCCCATGGTGCCGGCGGTCTTCGCGATGCTGGAGGAGATGCTGGAGGGGGCGATCCGGGTGGTGTTGTGCCCGCGGGCGGGGGTGGCGAACCTCTTCAACCGCGGGTACGAGCGCCGCCAGGACCTGGTCACCGAGATCATCGAGGAGATGCCGCTGGATGAGCGGGCGATCGCCTCGGCGGCGGGCGCGGCGGGGCAGTCGACGGATCTGCTGCAGCTGGCGCGGCAGACGCCGGTGATCCGCCTGGTGAACATGATCCTGTTCGAGGCGCTGCGCCGCCGGGCGAGCGACATCCACGTGCACCCGATGGAGACCAAGCTCATCATCCGGTTCCGCGTGGACGGGATGCTGGTGGACGCGTTCAGCCCGCCCTTGTCGCTCGCGCCAGCGATCAGCTCGCGCCTGAAGGTGATGACGGAGCTGGACATCGCGAACCGGCAGACGCCCCAGGACGGGCACACGTCGGTGCGGGTGGGCAGCCGGAAGATCGACATCCGGTTCTCGTGCATCCCGACGGTGTACGGCGAGCGGCTGGTGCTGCGTCTATTGGACCAGAGCTCGACGCAGCTCTCGCTGGACCAGATCGGGATGACCAAGGCGATGCAGGCGCAGCTCCTGGACCTCATCGAGCGTCCGACGGGGATCATCCTGGTCACGGGCCCGACGGGGAGCGGGAAGACGACGA
>CAZTJZ010000004.1:0-47027 GCA_964614075.1 uncultured Phycisphaeraceae bacterium | reverse complement strand
CAGCTCCTCAACAACGTGCACAAGATGCTGTACATGTCGGGGGGCCAGTGGGGCTGCCCGGTCGTCTTCCGCGGGAACGACGGCGCGGGGGGGCAGCTGGGCTCGACGCACAGCTGGTGCGTCGAGGGGTTGTACAGCAACGTCCCGGGGATGAAGATCGCCATCCCCAGCAACCCCTACGACGCGAAGGGGCTCCTCAAGACCGCGATCCGCGAGCTCGATCCCGTGTTCTTTCTCGAGAGCGAGCGGATGCTCGGCGACAAGGCGCACGTCCCGGCGGAAGAGTACTACATCCCCTTCGGCCAAGCGCACCGGCGACGCGAGGGGACCGACTGCACGCTGGTCTCGTTCGGACGCCCGGTGCACTTCTGCATCGAGGCGGCGGATGAACTGGCCCAGGAAGGAATCACGTGCGACGTGCTCGACATGCGGACCATCCGCCCCCTCGACATCGACGCGATCGTGGAGAGTGTCCGGAAGACGGGGCGCGTGGTCGTCGTGGATCAGTGCTGGCCCTTCGCGAGCGTGGCGAGCGAGGTGGTGACTCAGGTGTGCGAGACGTGCTTTGACTACCTGGACCACCCGCCGGTGCGCGTGAACACCGAGGACGTGCCCACGCCCTACGCGAAGAACCTCGAGGCGGCATACCTGCCGAACAAGGGACGGATCATCGACGCGGTGCGGAGAACCCTGGGCTGAGCCGACGCGCACTCGAGAACGACTGGAGAACACGCCCCATGCCTATTTCGGTCACCATGCCCCGGCTCTCCGACACCATGCAGCAGGGCACGATCGTCAAGTGGAACGTCAAGGAAGGGCAGAAGGTCAAGAGCGGGGACACGCTCGCCGACATCGAGACCGACAAGGCCACCATGGAGCTGCAGAGCTTTGACGACGGCGTGGTGGCCAAGCTCGCGGTCGCCGAGGGGCAGCAAGTCCCCGTGGGGACAGTGATCGTGGTGCTCGCCGGCGCGGGCGAGGACGCCAGTGCCGTGAAGGCCTCGTTCAAGGGCGAGACCTTCAAGGCCGCGGCGTCGGGCGGAACGACGAGCGCCGGCCACGCGGGCGCGACCGCGCTCGCCGAGCCCGCGCACTCCAACGGGAGCCACGCGGGGGATCGGGTCTTTGTCTCGCCCCTCGCGAAGAAGATCGCTCAGGAGGCCAACGTCAATCTCACGGGGCTCCACGGCTCGGGCCCGGGCGGACGGATCGTGCGGAAGGACGTGGAGGAAGCGATCCGCGGCGGCGCCACGGCGCCCCGCACCAGCCCAACCCCGGCCCCGCGCTCGCCGGCCACCGCGGCGGCGTCCGTGGTGTCGTCTCCGGCGGCGCTCGCCGGGCGGACGGTGGCGCTCTCGACCATGCGCCGCGTCATTGCGACGCGCCTGGTCGAGTCCAAGACCTCCATCCCCCACTATCAGGTCACGGTCGAGGCCGACATGGACCCGCTGCTCGCGCTGCGCGCGCAGCTCAACGAGCAGCTCGCCTCCCAGGGCGTGAAGCTGAGCGTGAACGATTTTCTGGTCCGGGCGTGCGCCCTGGCGATGCTCCAGCATCCCTACGTCAACAGCCGATGGGTTTCGACGCCCGGGCAGGAGTCGATCCAGCTGCTCGCCGACGTGAACGTGGGTGTGGCGATCTCGCTCGACGAGGACAAGGGGGGCGGGCTCGTGGTGGCGACGCTCCGCGGGGCCGACCGCATGGGGCTGCGGGAGATCTCGTCGCAGACGCGGGCGCTCGCGGACAAGGCGCGGTCCAAGGGGCTCTCGCCGCAGGAGATGAGCGACTCGACGTTCACGATCTCCAACCTGGGGATGTTCGGCGTGGACCACTTCACCGCGATCATCAACCCGCCCAACGTCGCGATCCTGGCGGTGGGCGGCGCGATCCAGAAGCCCGTGGTCCGCAACAACCAGGTCGTGCCCGGGCACGTCATGTCGATGACCATGTCGAGCGACCACCGCGTCATCGACGGGGCCATGGCGGCGAAGTACCTCTCCACGCTCCGCGAGCTCCTGGAGAAGCCCGCGGCGCTGCTGGTCTAGCCGGATGCTGGCATTGCCCGTCTAGCCCGGGGGCTTCTGGAGCGGGCCGGTCGCGCCCGTGAGACGCCTCATGTAGCGTTCCCAGTGATCGGTGCCGGCCTTGCGGTCGTAGTGGAGCAGGGCGAGCGACGCCGCGTCGATCGAGCCGAACATCTCGTGGAGCACGACGGCGAGGCGGAGCAGCTGCTCCGGGTTGAGCACCTCGAAGCGTGAAAAGTCACGGATGTAGAGCGCCTGCGACCACAGCATCTGGCGGAACGGGAGATTCACGTTGTTCTTGAACACGAGCGGGCGGAAGGCACGCCCGCTGATGCCGGTCATCGTGTGCAGGAGAAACCCCTTCTCCCGCAGAAACGTGTCCACGTCGGCGAAGAGTGGCTGGCCCTCGTAGAGCGGGACAAACTCGACCTCGGTGCTCACCGCGACGGCACGCTCCAGCAGCTTCTGCCCGCCGCGGAGCACGTCGAGCTCGGCGCCCTGCACGTCGAGCTTGAGGTAGTCCGCGTCGCGCACCTCTTCGATGTCGTCGAGGCGGTGCGTCGTGATCTCTTCGGTCGAGACCACGCGCACCAGCTCCTCGAGGTTGTTGAAGAGCTTGAGCAGGCGCGTGTTGGGGCGGAAGAGCGACGAGGTCATCGCCATCGTGCAGGTGTGGAAGGGGCGCACCGTGCCGTCGCCGAGCGCGTAGGGAAGGTAGCGTTCGTGCGAGCCGGCCTTGGCGTTGAGCTTCACGCACTCGGCGTGGATCGGCTCGAAACCCACGACCCGGGCGAGCCCGCGCCTGACCAGATCAAAGTGCTCGCTGCCGTCGCCCTGCGCGCCGAAGTTCATCGCCCCCGCGTCGATGATCTTGATCCCGGGATACGACGACCCGAGCTGGTCGACGAGCGAGAACGGCAGAGTCTGCATCGGTCACCCCCCAGCCCGAACTCGGGCCTACACGGCGAGCCCGACGGCCCGAGCCGCGTCCTTGCCCGGCTCGGTCGGCGCCGACGCGAAAAAATCGTGCCCGCCGGAGCCTTCCCCGTCGCCCAGCCAACGGACGCGGGGCCTGAGCAGCGACCTGGGGATCTCGGCGATCCGGTAGCCCGCGTCGGTGAGCACACGACACTCGGACCGGCCGAGCACCTCGCCCGGCTTGTTGGACTCGAACACGATGGCGTCGATCCGGTGAGCGCGGAGCGTGTCGGAGAGCCCCGCGAAGACACCGGTCTCGTGCCCCTCGACGTCGACCTTCATCAGCCGCACGCCCGACACGTTCAGCTCCCGGAACACTTCGTCTCCCTTTCGGAGGGGGATGGTGAGGTGCCGTCCGGCCCGTCCGTCTCCCTCGCCCACGCTCGCCGCGCCGCTGTTGTCCTCCGGGACGAAGAACCGCACCTGAGCGTTCGAGTCCGAGAGCCCGACCCGCTGGACGCTCGCGTGCGCGAGACTCGCCCTCGTAATGCTCGTCGCAAGAAGGGCGGCGAGGTTCTCCTGGGGCTCGAACGCGATCACCCGCCCCGTCGGCCCCACCAGCGAGGCGCCGAGGATCGTGACCAATCCCTGATTCGCGCCGACATCGACGAACGTCTCGCCCCGGCGGAGCACTCGCCGACAAACCCACGAGACCTTTCGGTCGATATCGCCAAAGTAGAAGACCGAGCGGCCCACGTAGTCCTCGAGGTCCACGAGCATCTCGCCCCCACCACGAACTCTGGTCACGACCGGCGAGGGCGAGTGCGCGAACGCACGCAGGACCGCGGAGTTGGCGAGCGTTCCGCACCCGCTGTAGAACGGGTAGAGCCGCGCAACCCCCGCGACGGTCCGGGCCACGGTCATCCGAAGGGACATGTGCTTCTCCATCGCCCCGGTCCGGGGGCGGTGCTCAGGATGCTCGGGCCGGGGCCTTTTCCTTCTCGGAGCGTCGACGCTTGAGCTCGGAGTCGATGAATTCGCTGATCTCGCCGCGGAGCACCGCCTCGTAGTTGCTGCTCTCGTGCCCGGTGCGATGGTCTTTCACGCGGTTGTCGTAGAACACGTAGCTGCGGATCTGCGTGCCCCAGCCGCGCTCCACCGCCCCGCCCGTGGCGGCGGCGATCTCCTTCTCGCGCTTCTCCTCCTCCAACTGCTCGAGCTTGGCCTGGAGGACCGAGAGGGCCTGCTTGCGGTTCTGAGGCTGATCGCGGTAGGTGCTCGCGACGACCATGATTCCGGTGGGCTTGTGAACGAGCCGGATCGCCGTGGCAACCTTGTTGACGTTCTGTCCGCCCGGGCCGCTCGCGCGAACGAACGGCGTGATCTCGAGATCCTTCTCGGGGATCTCGACGTTGAGCTCCTCGAACTCCGGGGTCACGTCGACGGTCGCGAAGCTGGTCTGGCGCTTGCCCTGGGCGTTGAAGGGCGAGACACGGGCGAGACGGTGCGTGCCCCGCTCGCACGAGAGATATCCGAACGCGAAGGGGCCCTTGATGTGGAGCAGCACCGAGTCGAGCCCCACCTCGCTCCCGAATGTCTTCTCGACCTCTTCCATCTCGAAGCCCATCTTCTCGCAGTAGAAGATGTACATGCGCAGGAGCATGTCGGCCCAGTCGTTGGCCTCAGTCCCCCCGGCCCCGGCGGAGATCGTCACGTAGCAGTTCTTCGCGTCGTGCCTTCCCGACAGCAGCGACTGGCGCTCGACACGCTCCATCCGCGGCACGAGCCGGAACAACGCCTCGTCGGCCTCGGCCAGGAGGTCCTTGTCGCCGCTCTCCTTCGACATCTCGTAGGCGACCTTGGCGTCGTCAAAGTCCTTAATCACCGCGGCGAGCGGGTCGATCAGCGCGGCCAGGGCCTTCTTCTGGGCGACGACCTTCTTCGCCCGCTCCTGGCTGTTCCAGAAGCCCTCGGCGGTCATCTGGGCGTCGAGCTCTTTGAGCTGAGAGATCTTGGCCGGGTAGTTAAAGAGAGTCACGGATCGTCACGATCCGCGCCTCGAGGTCGTTGATCACGGGCTGGTGGGCGTCGAAATGCATAGGCGTCATCGTAGGCGGAGGGGGTCGCTCCATACAGTTGGGCATGTGCCTCCTCGCCCAGACTAAGCCGCTGGCCAACGCCCTGATGGTGCTGATCGGGCTGTGCGTGCTGGTCGTCGCGGTCTCGGCGATTCTGTGGGGCTGGAGCGCCCGTCGCCGTGCCGCGCGGAACGCCGAGCGGTTCTCGGGCCACACCGATCCGCACCCCGGCGTGTACGTCGATCCCTGGCTCCTCGCGGGCACTCGACTCGGGACTCCCTCGGCGGATTCGCTGGATCGCGATCGTCTCAATCTCGAGGAAACCCGCACGCCCATGCACGACCACCCCACCCACCCAGACGGACCGGATCGCCAGCATCCTCACGATTCCCACGGCCACGACCCCCACGGAACGCACGACCCGGACACGACGGGCGGTGGGTTCGGCTCCAGCCCGGACTTCGGCCCCGACTCCGGCGGCGGAGGAGGCTCGGACTCAGGCGGGGGCGGCGGCGATGGAGGCGGCTCGTGAGCGATCCGCGCCCCGTCGCGCTCGTCACGGGCGGCGCGAAACGCGTCGGGCTCGCGATCGTCACCGAGCTGGCCCGCGCGGGCTGCGACATCGTCCTTACCTACCACACCAGCGAGGCGGAGGCTCACCAAGCCACGGCTTCGCTGCGCGCGTTGGGCGTCGACGCCCGCGCGGTGCGGCTCCCTCTGACCAACCTCCCCGAGCTGGAACGGCGACTCCCGGAGTTGCTCGCCCTATCGCCCCGCTGGGATGTACTGGTGCATAACGCGTCGACGTACGCGGCCTTACCGGTAAGCGAACTGAGCGCCGAACGCGTGATGACCGACTACGCCGTCAACGCCGCGGCCCCACTGCTCCTGTCCGCGGCGTTCGCGCCGGCGTTGTCAGCGTCCACCCTCCCCCACGGCGGGGCGATCGTGGCCATGCTCGACATCCACGCGATGGGGAGGCCACGGCGTGATCACGCGTCGTACTCGATGTCCAAGGCTGCTCTGGCCGAGATGGTGCGGTCCCTCGCACGGGACCTTGCGCCCCGGGTCCGCGTGAATGGCGTGGCGCCTGGAGTCGTCGCATGGCCCAGCGCCGGGCGAGAGAGCGAGGAAGAGTTCCAGAAGGCGTACCTCAACCGAGTGCCCCTGGCGCGGGCCGGGACACCCGAAGATGCGGCCCGGGCCGTGCGGTTTCTGGCGCTCGAGGCGGGGTACGTGACCGGCACGGTGCTGGCGGTGGACGGCGGGCGCCGCCTGGTGTGAGGGCGATGAATTCAGGTCCGTGAACCGGCCCATGGCGGGCGCCCGAAGGAAAGCCCGGGCCGCGAGGGGAAGATAGAGTGTCGCGAGACTGATCGCATGGAACGTATGTATCTCGACAACTCCGCGACGAGTTTCCCCAAGCCCCCGGGCGTCTACGAGGCGATGCTGCGCTACGGGCGTGACATCGGAGCGTCGCCCGCTCGCGGGCATTACGCCGAATCACGCGAGGGCGCGAGGCTGATCCGCCAGTGCCGCGAGCGCCTGTGCCGGCTCATCGACGGTGAGAACCCCAACGACATCATCTTCACGCTCAACACCACCGACGCCCTGAACGTGGCGATCAAGGGCGTCGTGCGCCGGTGGCGCCGGGCCCACCCCGGGCGGACCGCTCACGTCGTCACGACCGCGCTCGACCACAACTCCACCCTGCGCCCCCTCTCGGCCCTCCGCGAGGACGGGCTCGCGGCCTGGACGTGCGTCCCCGGCGATGAACGGACCGGGCTGGTCGACCCCAGCGACCTGGCCCGCGCGATCACCCCCGACACCTGCCTCATCGCGGTGGTCCACGCGAGCAATGTCTCCGGAACGCTCCAGGACCTCGCGGCGTTGTCGAGCGTGGCCCGCCGCCATGGCGTGCTGTTTCTCGTGGACGCGGCCCAGTCGCTCGGGCATGTGCCGCTGTCCGTGCGTGAGGCCGGGATCGACCTCCTCGCGTTCCCGGGGCACAAGGGGCTCATGGGCCCCCAGGGAACGGGCGGGTTGTACGTGCGCCAGGGCGCTGAAGAGCACGTCGAGACGACGCGCGAGGGCGGCACGGGGCACCTCTCCGAGCAAGACATCCACCCGCACGACATGCCGCAGAAGTTTGAGGCCGGCTCGCACAACACCATCGGAATTGTTGGGCTTTCCGAGAGCGTGGCGTGGATCCTGGAACAGAGCGTCCCCAGCCTGCGGGCGCACGAGTTGGCGATCATCGAGGCGTTCCTCGCGCGCCTCCGCGAGGGCGGGGCGAGACTGAGCGACGGCTCCGGAGGTGTCGGCCCCCTGAGCGGGCTTCGTCTCTTGGGGCCGACCGAAGCGAGGGAGCGAGTGGCGGTCTTCGCGCTCACGCACGAGGCGCTCTCGCCCGCGGAGTTTGCGGCGGCCTTGGAAACATCCTTCGGGATCCTCGTGCGCAGCGGGCTCACCTGCGCCCCGCACGCCCACACGCTCTTCGGCACGCACCCCAGCCAGGGCGGAGCCGGGGCGTTCCGACTGTCGTTCGGGGCGTTCAACACGGTGGCGGACGCCCACCGGGCGGCGGATGCCCTGGCGGCGATCTGTGTCGAGCTGGCTTCGAACTCGGCGTGAACTCCCCCCGCATGCCGGCCTGGCTCACCCCGCCGCGGGCTTGGGGATCTCCACCCAGCTCGTCTCGGTGTGGCGGACGATCGCCCCGGTCCGGAGATAGATCACCTGCTCCGCGATGTTCGCGCAGTGATCGGCGAGCAGCTCGCCCAGGTTCGCGATCTCGTGGAGCGTGAACGCGAAGTCCAGGGGCATGGTCCCCTTGGCGATCTTGCCCTCGCAGTCGCGCAGGATCGCCTTCTTAAACTCGGTCACGGTGTGCTGGCTCTGCAGGACGACCTTCGCCAGGGCCGGATCCTGGTGCAGAAAGCTCGACCCCGTGTCGCGGAGAATCCCGATCACGCTGTTGGCCATGACGCGGAAGGTGTCGGGGAAGGCGTGCGTCACGGCGGGCTGGGTGAGCTCGGCCACGTCCACGCCCACGTCGGCGATCCGCTCCATCTCGTTATTCACCTTGACGATCGTGAGCACCTCGCGGAGCTGCTCGGCGGAGAGTTGGGCGCCCTGACGCGTCGCGTCCGTCAGCAGCTGCACGCTCGTGCGCTCGATCGCGACGTCGGCGCGGTCGATCTCGTCATCCAGCACCGCCACGCGCCGGGACTTCTCCGCGTCGCGCGCAAAGACCGCGTCGAAGGAGAGCTCGACCAGCCCCAGGACGCGTCGGCTTTGCTCCACCAGCTCGGCGAGGAGCCCCTGCGTGCGCGTGGTAAATCCTTCAGGAACCGTGGGCATGGATCGTGCTCCGCCGACCCGTCACGGTATGGCCCCACGCCCCTCGGCGGCGACGCTTGTCCGATCGAGGGGCCCGGACGGGCTTGCGGGGGTATTCTCCCCTCGTGTTCCGCGTTCCCACCCGGGGACGCCCCCACCGGACCCCAAGCCCACGATCACCCCGAGAACCCCCATGACCTTCGATATTCAGACCGTTCACGCCCGTCAGGTGCTCGATTCCCGCGGCAACCCCACACTCGAATGCGACGTCGTGCTCGGCTCAGGCGCGATGGGGCGGGCGGCCGTCCCGTCGGGAGCGTCCACGGGCGAGCACGAGGCGGTCGAGCTGCGCGACGGCGGGACGGCGTACGTCGGCAAGGGCGTAACCAAGGCCGTCGCCAATGTCAACCAGCGCATCGCCCCGGAGATCGTGGGCCTCGACGCCCGCGAGCAGGAGCTCATCGACCGAAAGATGCTGGCGATCGACGGCACGCCCAACAAGGCCAACCTCGGCGCCAACGCCGTCCTCGCCGTGTCGCTCGCGGTGGCCAAGGCCGCGGCGGAGGCCTCGGGGCTCCCGCTCTACCGCTACCTGGGCGGGAGCGCGGCCAAGACACTCCCCGTGCCCATGATGAACATCCTCAACGGCGGAAAGCACGCCGACAACACCGTGGACTTCCAGGAGTTCATGGTGCAGCCCTGGGGCTTCGACACCTTCGCCGAGGGATTGCGCGCGGGCGTGGAGATCTACCACGCGCTGCGGAAGGTGCTGCACGACAAGCACCTCTCGACCGCGGTGGGCGACGAGGGCGGGTTCGCCCCAAACCTCAAGAGCAACGAGGAGGCCCTGCAGATCATCGAGCAGGCCGTGAAGAAGTCCGGCTACAAATGGGGCGAGCAGATCTTCGTCGCCCTGGACCCCGCGATGAGCGAGTGCTGGAACGAGGCCGCCGCCGAGGGCAAGCCGGGGTACAAGCTCTTCAAGTCCACGAAAGAAACACTCAGCTCGGACCAGATGATCGACCTGTGGTCGGGGTGGTGCGACAAGTACCCGATCCGCTCGCTCGAGGACGGGCTGGCGGAGAACGACTGGGAAGGGTGGAAGAAGCTCACCGCTCGCCTCGGCGGGCGGATCCAGCTCGTGGGCGACGATCTCTTCGTCACGAACAAGAAGTTCCTCGAGAAGGGGCTGAAGGAGCACGCCGCCAACGCGATCCTCGTGAAGGTCAACCAGATCGGATCGCTGAGCGAGACGTTCGAGGCGGTCAATCTCGCGATGCGGAACCGCTACGCGGCGGTGCTCTCGCATCGCTCGGGCGAGACCGAGGACGCCACCATCGCGGACATCGCCGTGGCGACCAACTGCGGGCAGATCAAGACGGGTGCCCCCTGCCGGAGCGACCGCAACGCCAAGTACAACCAGCTCATCCGGATCGCCGAGGAGCTGGGCCAGGCGGGCGTGTACGGCCGCCACACCTGGTGGAGGTAGACCTCGACCCTTACTGCATGGGCCTGAGATCGCCCGGGCGCACCGCCTGGAACCAGATCGGCAGCAGGTAGTTGCGCCCGTGGTAGACCGTGACGCGCCCGGTGACGCGGAACTCAACCTCTTCCCCGCGAACGCTCGCCGCCTGCTCGAGCTGCTGGAGGAGCTTGCAGGGGAGCAGCGGCATCGACGCCGCGCCGGGGCTGTCGGGATCGTTGTCGAACGTGAGCAGCAGCTCACCCTCCGCCGCCGCTCGCACCAGCCGCCCGCGGCGCGACGAGAGCACCGTCCCCTCCGCCAGCACGCCCTCTTTTTTTTCGCCCTTGATGTTGTCACGCGCGGAGAATCGCTTCCCGCCCACGCTCGAGGGATCGATCAATCGCGGCCCGCCCTTGGCCGCTTCGAGCTGACGGATCAGATCCTCCGCGCGCGGGTCGCTCGCCTCCGTCACCGGGGCCAGGGCCGGGGCGCTCGACGTGAACGCGAACGCCGTGACGAGCAGGTACATCCGGTCGGAGTACACGAACACCTGCCCGCTGATCGTGGTGAGGGGCGCCGACGACCGCTCCGACATCGCCGACGCCAGGAGCTGGAGCTTCTGGCTGGGGAGCAGGATCATCGGGGCTTCGCGGGGCTGCCCTTCGTCGGCCCCGTTCGCGGGAGCGGCGAGGAACAGAAAATCATCGGTGCTCGTGCGCACCACGCCCCCCACGCGGGCGACCAGGAACGTTCCCTCGGGGTAGAACTTTCGCCCCGCGAGCTCGAAGCTCAGCGCCTCCCCGCCGGGCACCACCGGGATCGCCGGGAGGCTGGGCGGGGCGACCACGGGCACGCTCTTGGCCTCCCGAGCCGGCTGCGCGGGGCGCAAAGGCTTGTCCGCGTGGCGCCGGCGCAGCTGCTCGTCGAGGGCTTCCTGGATCGAGGGGTCGTTGAGGGCCGGATCGCCCGCCGGATCCGGCTTGGGGGGCGACGCGGGTGGTTCGGCGCGTACCGCCGAGCCCGCGAGGAGCGTCGCCAAGACCGCGTTGACCAGCGTCCTGTGCATGACCATCCTTATCGGCTCACGCCCGGGCGTGGCTGAGAGAGTGTACGTGCCCTCCGCGAGTCATCGGTGTAGAATCGCCCCCATCGGTCGGGTGCCAGAGTGGTCTAATGGGACGGATTGCAAATCCGTTATTCGTGGGTTCGAATCCCACCCCGACCTTTTCGCTCGCAAGATCCGCCCCTCAGCAGCCCCCCTCGAATCGCGAGATAAAATACACCAGATCGTCGATGGTCACGCCCAGGTCGCGCTGCCCCGTGCCCGAGCCATCGTCCACGTCCGCCGCCACGTCTCCGACCTCAAAGAGCTGAAGGTAGTAGATCAGGTCATCAACCGTGACGCCGCCGTCGCGCGTCCCGGTGGCGCTGCCATCATCGAAGTCGGCCACGCACGGCTCGGGCGCTTCGAACGCCCCCGCGTCGCACCGCAGGGCGCCGTCGCCGTCGCCGTCGATGGGACGGGGTTCGCCCCGTTGGTCGCTCGAAAGACACGGCGTGGTCTGCACGAAGTCGATCGCGGGGCTGTCCAGCCGCAGCGCGAAGACCGGGGTCGCCCCGCCGTGATAGCCGAACTGGCCGAGCCCCGCGGAAGCTCCCTCGAGATCGGTGGGCACGAGCCCCGCGACACCGAGCGACTGGAGCACGTTGAACCCCAGAGACACCACCGGGTCGGACGCGTCATCGCCCGAACCCGCCGCGGCGTTCCGCGCGAGGATGCTCCGCGAAAGCGTGATCCCACCCCCGCCGACACCGCCGCCGTGCTCGGCGGAGTTATCGGCGATCGTGCAGAAGGCGATCGCGGTACCGGGCGGTGACGCGAACACCGCGCCGCCGCGCCCGGTCGTGGGCCCGCTCGGCGCCACCCCCGCCTCGGCGACGTTGTTCTCCAGGGTGCAGTTGGTGAGGGTCGTGACTCCGGACGAGCTCACCCCCCCACCCTCGCCGCCCCGGCACTTGCGGATGCTGCTGCGTTCGATGATGCACGAGGCGCCGGTCTCGACCCGGACGCCCCCGCCGGGCCCGCCCGCGGTGCAGTGCGTGACGAGCGAGTCGCGGAGCGTGAGCACGCCCGCGGGCTCGACGAGAACCCCGGCCCCCGCGTCATGGCCCGCCGCGTCGGCATACCCCCGCGTGATCGTCAGCCCGTCGAGGATCACCGCCCCGCTGATCCGGAGCACGTGGTGCGCGTTCTCGCTCTCGCCACCGGGCTCATGATCGTTGGAGAGAAGATCCCCGCTCAGGATGGTCGGGTGCAGCGCCGGGTCCCGCGATTGGTGTGGACCTCCGCCCGCGGGGAACCCACCCAGGATCGTCAAACCACCCCTGGGCACGAAGGAATCGCCACGGGCGTTCCCGGGCACGTGCGTCCCCTCGGCCACCCAGATCTCACTCACGGTCGCCTCGGTGAGCGCGTATTGGAGAGCGTCACGCAGCCCGCGGAACGCGCTCGCCCACCCGGAACCATTGCCGCCCGGCGGTGCGCTCGAATCAACGTAGAGCGCCGGCCCGCAGACCCGCACGCCCAACGTCGCCTCGGGGCTGACCACCATGCCGCACAGGTTGCTCACCTCGCATCGCACACCCTGAGCGTGCATCGCCGTCGTCACGGAAGAGAGCGTGAGCGTGGGCGAGTTGCCGCCGACCTCGCTCCCGTTCACGAACCAGCGGTACGTGATCGGCCCGGTCCCCGTCACGAGGATTGTGAACACCGCATCGCCACCAGCGCAGGCGTTCACGCTCTGCGGCGGGCTCACGATTGCCGGTGCGGCCGAGCGCGACCCGCCGACCTTCTGACTCGGGCCTCCCTCTCCGCACGCGTTCACGCCGCGGATCCAGTAGTGCAGCACTATGTCGGGCGCGGCGCTCACGTCGTCGTACGCCGCGGCCGATGGCGTCGCGATCAACACCGCGTCTGCGATCTCCGTGGTGGACGACCGCAGGACCTCATACCTGGTGGCGCTCGCGAGAGCGTCCCACGTCAGGTGCACGCCATCGCACAGCCCGATCGTCGCGATGACGCCCGAGGGCGGGCCGGGCGGGCCCGGGCGCGTCCCCGAGGCGCTCGTCCCAAAGCCCGTGATACCGCACGGCGTGACGCCCCGCACAAAGTAGTTCCAGGTCTCGCCGGAATTCGCCGAGTCGTCCAGGAACTGCGTGGACGGAGAGCCGCCCACAAGCGTGGCGCCGATGGGGCTGCCGCTCGCGGATCGGTACACTCGGTGGAGCGTCGCGCCGGGGAACGCCGTCCAGCTCACGCGAACGCCCGCGCACTCGCCCGCGGCGGCCACTCCCTGCACCGTTCCCGTGAGCGGCACACGCACGCCGCTCGCGGAGGCGCTAAACCCGCTCACGCACCCGATCCCCAGCGTCTTGACCCAGTAGAAGTAGTTCGTGTTCACGACCGCCGTCGGATCGAAGTGCTGCGCCGCCGAGACGCTGGCGATCTGAAACGCAAGGCCCGAGTCGTTGGTCGCGCCGCGCCACAGCGTGTACCCCAACGCGCCCGGGATCGCGTCCCACGTGACCGTCACGCCGGAGCACTCGCCGCTCGTCGCGGCCACGTTCGTCGGCGGGTTGCAGGGGATCCCAAAGTCCACGTCGGACACATCAAAGAACACGCCCCCGATCGCCTCCACGCGGACCCGCGCCCGGGTCGTGGGGATCTCGGGGATCACCACGCTCGCCGTGCCCGCGTTGGGCACGCTCGCGGCGAGCACCTCCGGGAACGTGAGCCCGCCATCGACCGAGAGGAGGATGCGCACGTTCGCCACCCCGATCCCCGCCCCGTCCGTCGACGCCACGTCCCACGTCACGGTCTGCGGGCCGACCCACGACACGCCCGTGTTCGGGCTCGTGACCCGGAACGGTCCGGCGGTCCCCACGACGTTCACTGTGACGTCGGCGCTGGTGACCCCGCCGCCGGTCGCGCGGTTGTCGCGCGCGGTGACCCTCCAGTGCATGACCCGGGCGACGGTGGGCACACTCTCCCCAATCGCCGGGATCCCCGACGAGAGCTCGTCCAGCCGCGGGATCGAACGCACCCCGCCCGACGCCGGCGGCCTGGAGCGGATCCACGGGCCCACGCCCGTGTCCCCGACGCCCAGCGCCGACGCGGGGCCCAGGTCCATCTGCTCCCAGCAGAGCGTGACCGGGTCGGTGTCGGCGTCGCTCGCCGTCGCCCGCAGCTCGAAGGGCGTCCCCACCGGGAGCGAGACCTCCGTGAGCGGACCGATCGCGGGGGGCGAGTTGCCCGTGGGCGTCACGCTCAGGCACCCCACTCCGTCCAGCACGCCGTCGATGCGTGCGAGCGAGTCCCCGTGCAGATACAGACTCCCGAGGTTGCCCGTGATGTTGTCGCTCCCGCAGAACCCGTCGTAGGACATGAGCGTCGAGCCGCTGCCGGGCTCGTAGGCACCAGCAGACGAGCGCTGCCCCGCGGTGCACGAGCCGCTCACGCCGTTGAACGTGTGCAGCGCGCCCAGCTGGTGCCCGACCTCGTGGCAGAAGGCGTAGACGCTGTACGCGTCGGTCGGCGCGAAGGGCGACGCCGTCACGCCGCGGGCCTTGCTCCCGCTCTGGCAGACGACCGCGATATTGGCGATCCCGCCGTTGCTCGTGCCCAGGACGTGCCCGAGGTCGTAGCCCGCGTCGCCGATCGCACCATCGATCGCGATCTGGTTCTCGCCCAGCATCGTGAAAATGCTGGAGTTGGTGTACGGATCGGTGAGCTCGTCGGTAAAGATCAGCGCGTCGTTGCCCGGGATCAGCACGAATCGGGCCGTGACCTCGGGCTCGTAGACCCCGTTGAGACGGTTGAGCAAGGTCGCGATGGCGCCCTGCACGCCCGCCACGCCGCCCTGGATGGCGGTGTACTCGCCCGTCGCCGCGAGCGCCATGCGGATCGTGCGAAGACTCTCTCCGGTGTGAGGCGCGCCCGGGCCGCGGGGCGAGAACCCCGTCTCGATCTGACGGCACGCCCACGCGTGCAGATCCCGCTTGAGTTTCTCACCCCGATACACGCAGGCCTGGGCACCATCACCCACGCTCGCCGGGTCGATGTACCACGCGCGCCCCTCCGCGACCACCTGCGCGCTCAGCCCGCGCGGCGTGATCTCGAGCCGCAACGCCTCCAACGGGTGGCTTACGCCCCGGCCCACAAACGCCCGGCACGAGCCCAGACGCGAACTCTTCCCGCCCTCAAAGATCAGCGCGTCTTCGACGTCAAACTCCGCGATCCCCCCCTCGGGGCGGGGCAGCACGACGCGGGGCGTTGCTCCACTCAGCACGCGTCCGATCGCGTCGAGGTCGAACCGCACGTACCTCGCCTCGCCCGCGCGCACCCAGGCCGGCCCCTCCGGCCGCGTCAACTCCGACCAGGGAAGCTCGCCCCGAGCCACCAGGCACCACAGCAACGCCGCCACAAACGCGAGCCCGCGCGTGCGCCATCCTCCGAAACACACCGCGCGCTCCCCGACCATCGCGACCTCCGGAACTCCAACCAGCGTACGCCCTGGCCCGAATCGGACTCCCCCAATCGACGGGTGGAGATTCCGCTGCCAAGTGTCGGGGTACTTCTGATCACACCCGCGTGTGGCTACCAGAACCCGAACTCGCAGCGCCGACGCACGGCGACGGGCCTTGGACCAAGGAGCTGTCGGGCATGAACGTCGGCGAGTTCAGGCGACGCAGGAGATCATGCCAACTCGGGCCGTCGCGCGCGGCGCCACGCGAGCAACCCGCTCAGCCCCAGGAGCAGCGTCGCACCGGGAGCCGGGACGGTCATCGCGAACACGCTCTGCCCCGAGGTCTGCCCGTCGACATAGCCGTAGCCGACGATCGTGCTCAGGGCGTCGTAGAAGATCGGGTTCTGGAGCGTGCGCCAGCCGGCCAAGGTCAGCCCGCCGTCCACCAGCACGCCGAGATCGGTCATGCCCAGGTCCGGGCGGTAGACGAACGCGCGCTTCTCTCCCGCGCCGACCCCGCCGGGGAAGTGCAGGTAGTGCCCCAGCAGGAACCCGCTCTCGGTCAGGATGGTGGGCAGCGAGAAGGCGTAGTTGTCGCTGGTGCGGACGCTCCCGATAATGGCCGTGCTGATCTGCGTCGTCGGGTCGTAGTACCAGACGTCCTGGCCGATGATCGCGTTCACGCCCGTGATGCGCAGCGAGTAACCGGCCAGCTGCCCGAAGCCGTTGAGCAGGCTGTTCGTGCTGGCCTGATACCCCGCGCTCCCCGTGTGCGCGGCGTCGGTGAGCCCGGCCAGCACGGTGACGTTCGAGACCGGGTTGTACACCCACGAGTTCGAGCCGTTGTCCGTGCTCACGCCCGCGATGCGGCGCGACGACCCGACGACAACCCCCGCGGCGCTCTGGAAGTCCAGGAACGTGGACTGGAACCCCGCGCTGCCGGTGTGCGCGGGCGTCGTGAGCCCGATGAGCTGGCTGGCGCTCGAGCCCGGATTGAAGACCCACACGTTCTGCCCGTTGTACGAGCTCACGCCCTGGATCCTTGTCGAGAACCCCACGACCTGTCCCGCGGCACTCTGGAACCGATTCGTGCTGTCCTGAAAGCCCGCGCTCCCGGTGAACTCCGCCCCCGTCAGCCCCGTCTGCAGCGTGGTGTTGGTGCCCGGGAGATACACCCACGTGCTCTCGCCGTTGTTCGTGTTCACCCCCAGGATCCGGCGCGAGCGCCCGGTCAGCTGCCCGGAGGCGCTCTGGAAGTTGTTGAGGCTGAGCTGGTACCCCCCGCTCCCGGTGTGCTCGGGGCCCGTGAGACCCGTGGGCAGCGTCGTCCCCGTCACCGGGTCGAACACCCACGTGTTCTCGCCGTTGCTCGACCGCACGCCCGTGACACGGGTCGAACGCCCCACGACCTGGCCCGCGGCGTTCTGGTGGTTGTTGATGCTGAACTGGTAGCCCCCGGTGCCGGTGTGGGCAAAGCCCGTCAGTCCGATCGAGATCGTCGTCCCCGTCGAGGAGTTGAAGAACCAGCTGTTCTGCCCGTTGCTCGTCGACAGTCCGATGTACCGGCGCGAGGTCCCGACGAGGTACCCCACGTCGTTGAGCAGGTTGGCGGCACTGAACTGGAACCCCGAGGTTCCCGTGTGCGCGGAAGTGGTCAACCCCGCCTGCACGGAGAGATTCGTGACCGGGTTGTACAGCCACACGTGCTCGCCATTGCTCGTGGTCTGCGCGGTGATCAGGCGCGTCGTCCCGGCGACCATCCCCGAACTGTTCTGGAGGCTGCAGGTGGCCAGCTCGTACCCGGCGGTGCCGGTGTACGCCGAGCCCGCCAGCCCGATCCGCGTGGTGGTGTTCGCCACCGGGTTGAAGGACCAGGCGTTCTGCCCGTTCTCGCTCCCGGAGGGCGTGTAGCGCCTGGAGTGCCCTCCGACGTGCCCGGACGCGCTCTGGAACTTATTTTCACTGAACTGATTTCCCAGCGACCCCACATAAGGGGCACCCTGCAGCCCCGTCACCGTCGTCGAGTTCGTCGCCGGGTTGTACACCCAGGTGTTCGCCCCATTCAGCGAGCGGCTCCCGGCGATGCGATTGGAGAACCCGGCGACCAGACCCGCACCGTTCTGGAAGTCGTTCCCGCTGAACTGATACCCCGTGCTGCCCGTGTACTCCACCCCCGTCAGCCCCGTCGCCACAACCGCGTTGGTGCCCGGGAGGTACACCCACGTGTTCGCGCCGTTCTCCGTGCTTCTTCCGGTGATCCGCTGCGTGAACCCCGCCACCTGCCCCGAAGGGTTCTGGAGGTCGTTCTCGCCGAACTGATACCCGAAGGTCCCGACGTGCGCGGGCGTGTTCAGCCCCGTGAGCACCGTCGAGTGCGTGATCGGGTTGTACGCCCACGTGTTCACACCGTTCGCGACGCCGGACGTCGAGTAACGATTCGAGAATCCCGCCACGAACCCCGGCTCGGTGAACTCGTCGATTTCCGAGAACTGCACGCCGCCCGCGCCGGTCTGGTCCGGGCCGAACAAACCAATCCGCTCGATCCGAAAGCTCACGGTCCACTGGGCGTTCGCGCTCGCCGCGCCCCCGAGCATCAGCGCCGAGACAAGCACGGCGCGAGACCACGCCGACCCGTCAACTCGCACGCCCGACGCGCAACCCGACCGACAATCATGGGACGCCATAGGAGAGCTCCTCGCGGGGCGGGCCGAGTCTTGTCGACGGCGTCGCCCGGGGTGTGCCCTCTGCCTCCTATGGCCGCAACACTGTAACTCCCCTCCCGGGGGGTGCGTCAAGCTCCTTCGTGCAATATATCGCAATCCATTCCTGTACAAGCACTTATGAGGAACGGCGGTTCGACCCCAGACCACTCAAGCCCTCCGCCTACGAGAGCTTTCCCGGCTGAGAGATCGCCATGCCCTCGAGTTGCGACTCCAGCTGGGTCCGTAAGAGCTGCGAATACCGCCCGCCCCGCGCCAGCAGCTCCTCGTGCCGACCGCCCTCGGCGATCACGCCGCCTTCCATGACGACGATGCGGTCGGCATTGCGGATCGTGCTCAACCGGTGCGCGATCACAAAGCACGTGCGCCCCCGCATCAGCGTCGCCAGGCTCTTCTGGATCAGCGCCTCGCTCTCGGCGTCGAGGTTGCTCGTGGCCTCGTCCAGGATCAGCACCACAGGGTCGGCCACCAGCGCCCTCGCGATCGCCAGGCGCTGCTTCTGCCCGCCGCTCACCCGCACGCCGCGCTCCCCGATAACCGTCTCGAACCCCTTCTCGAACTTCTCGATGAACGCCGTGGCGTTGGCGGCGTCGGCGGCGTCGCGGATGCGTTCCATCGTGGCGTCGCGGCGCCCGTACGCGATGTTCTCCGCCACCGTGCCGTCGAACAAGAACACGTCCTGCTCGACGATCCCGAGCAGACGCCGGTAGCCCTTGACGTCGATCTCGCGGAGGTCCGTGCCGTCGAACACAACCTGCCCCTTCGTCGGGTCGTAGAAGCGGGCGATGAGGTTGCACAGCGTGGTCTTGCCCGACCCGCTCGCCCCGACCAGCGCGATCGTCTCTCCCGCCTCGACGCGCAGGCTCACCCCTTTGATAACCGGCTCGGGCTCCTGGAGCGCGTCCTCGCGCTCGCCGCTCGCGGCCTTGGCCCGCTCGAGAACAGGCCTGGGGTACGCGAACCAGACATTGCGGAGCTCGATCCTGCCCTCCGCGCTCTCGGGGCGGACTTCCGCCCGCGCGCCCGCCGCGGAGCCCGCGAACTCCGTCGGCTCGCGGAGCAGGTCAAGCACGCGGTCCAGCCCCGCGAGGTTGCTCTGGATGTTCGCCGCCGTGCTCGTCAGCGTCTCGAGCGGACCCAGGAGCATGAGGAGATACGTGGAGAACATCATCACGTCACCGATGGTCAGGCGTCCATCGATGACCCGCGCCCCGCCGTAGATCAGCACCGCCGCTGACGCGAGCGGGATGAGCACCGCCCAGGCCACCTCGATCATCCGCGACCACCACCACACCAGCATCTCCTGACGGGCCATGTAGTCCTGGACCCGCACGAAGCGCCCGCTCTCGGCCCGGTGGCGGCCGAACCCGCGGACCACCCGCATCCCCGCGAACGCCTCGGTCGTTGTCGCGTCCAGACCCTGCCGCACCAGCTTGATGTCGCGGTAGACCGGGCGGATCCGTGCGATCCATGTGCGCTGGCTGATCCACGTCACGGGAAGGAGCGCCACCGCCCCCGCGAGCATCCGCCAGTCCACCCACGCGAGGATCACGAGCGTCCCGGTCAGCTGCACGATCGCACGCCAGGGGTTGTAGATCATCGAGAAGAGCAGGTCGCCCGCCTGCCCCGCGTCGTCACGCAAGAGGCTCGCCATCCCGCCGCTCTTGTACGCCTGGATGCGGTGCAGCGGGAGCTCCACCGCGTGCTCGAACGCGACGCGACGCAGCCGAACTTGCACGCGCTTGGTCAGTCGCGTCATCTGGAAACGCCCCCACGTTCCCAGCGAGACACCGACCACGGCCAGCGCCACCATCACCCCGCCCAGAACCCACAACAGCCCGACGCGGGTCAGCCCCTCGGGAAGCCGCGCCCGCACCCACGCCGGGAGCCCGCCGGGCCCGGGGTGGTCCGTCATGATGTAATCCACCGCGACCTTGGTCGACGCCGGGATGGCGAGCGCGACCAGGCTCACGACCGAGAGCGTCGCGAGCGCCGCGATCAGCGTCCCGCGGTGCCCCGCGAGCAGCCCCCAGAACTCGACGAACAGCACGCGGAAGGACCGCTGACGCTTGCTCTTGTCGGGCGATTTCTCGTCGTGCGAGCGGGTCGCGTAGTCCTTGTCCGCCCGGCGGCGGGCAAGATACTCGCGGTATCGCGACCGGCTGCTCAACCGACGAGAGAGCATGAGAAGACATCCCCGAATGATGAACGGACCAGACCCAGAGTGCGGAGAAAGCCTAGCCAGCCCGCCGCTCGGCCTCGGGGACGCGCGATCTCGTCTCCGTCTCGGAGCGCCTTATCCCTGCTGAAACTTCTCCAGGTACAGCAGAAGGTCGTCGATCGTCACGCCGTCGTCGTTAGTGAAGTCGGCCTCGATCGCGCCCTGCTCGAAGATCGCGAGATAGTAGAGCAGATCGTCGATCGTGACCCCCCCGTCGGGCACGCCCGTCGCGCTCCCGTCGTCCACGTCCGCGGTGCGAACGGTGTACGTCAGCGTGAACTTCACGTCGTCGAACGCCGCCTCGACCACCGACCCGGCCCCGCCGTCAGTAACCGAAACCCGGAGCCGCATCCTCGTCGTGAGCGGAAGGAACGTGTCGAGCACCCAGCTCTCCCGGTCCCAGATCAACGCCTGATGAATGCGCCGGTCCAGGATCGTCCACGTCGCGCCGTCGTCGTTGGACGCGGTGATCTCCAGCACGTCCGGATTGGTGTTCCCGCTCGTGCTGCTCCCCCACCACACGGCGTAGTCCAGCACGGCCTTGAGCGTCTTCATCCCCTCGGGCGGACGCGCGGAAAACATCGGGCTCACGATCGTCGTCCGCCCACCGTCCACGTCGAACGCCCCGTCGCCCGTGCCGCTCCGCCCGTCGGTGACGTAGCACAGCGTGCCCACCGCCGACGCGTCGTCCGCCGGCTGGTAAGTCGTCGCGTTGGGGTCCGCACGCTCCCACAATCCCGTCGTCGCGGCGTCGCCCGGAGCGCCTCGCGTCCAGCCGCGGTCGACCTCCATGTCGTCCGCGAAGGGCACGGACGTCGTCGCCGCCGTGAACACGAACGCCGAACCCGCCCCGCCCGCCGGATACGTCACCACAAGCCCGCCCGTCGTCGACGCCTGGAAGTAGTACTCGATCCGCGTCCCCACGCTCTGCCCCGGCACGCTCGCGGAATAGAACCCGGGCGTCGTCGGCGTCATCGCCACGCTCTGCCACACGCCAAACCCGCCCTCGCGATACCGAAGCACCGGTGACGCCGGGTCCAGCGTGAGCGCGTTCGAGCCCACCCCGGCCACGAGCGTCGTGGGCGTGGCGGTCTCGACAAACTCCGGCCGCTTCGCCGCCGAGAAGATCCGCAGCGGCTCGGTGAGGTACTCGCCCAGCCGCATCACGCCCTCGAACGCTTCCTCCGCCGTGGGCAAGATCTGCTCGGCGGGGAGCACAAACCCGGTCTGCCCCTGGTCGCGGAGCTCGAGGCCCCACGCCAGCACGCCGCGGTCGCCGTACGCCCAGTCGTCGATGACACCCGCCGCCGGATAAATCGTGGAATACGCCGGCCCCCCGATGTAGTCCTTCCCGTGAACGCCGTGGATGCCCTCGACCATGCGGGCGTTCAGCTCGTCGAACAGCCCCGCGTCCGACGGGAGCGCGGACGTCCACCCCCACGGCGAGAGCACGAGCTGCGAGTAACTGTGAAAATCGATGCTCGCGCGGATCGACGGGTTGGCGACATAAAAATCCCGCAGCACCGCGGTCTCGGGCTCGGAAAACGCCGACGTTCCGCGGTAAGTCTCGCTCGACGGGGTCGCGCTCGATGCCAACCCGCCCCACCCGAAACCCCAGTTGCGGTTGAGATCCACGCCGAACGTGCCGTCGCCGTTGGCGCGACGGTTCTTCCGCCACAGGCGCGTGCCCGCCCACGTGTACTCGTACCCATCGGGGTTCACGATCGGGATCACGACGATCTCGACGCGGTCCACCAGGTTGCGGATGCGCGAGTCCGTGGCGTAGCTCTCGATCATCTTGTCCGCGACGTAGATCGTCGTCGCCGGGTTCACCCACTCGCGCGCGTGCTGCCCGCCGTTCACCAAAAGCGCCGGCCGCCCGGCACGCGGGTTGCCCGGCTGATCCGGGCCCGTGAAGCGGATCCCCCGGATCGCCCTCGACTGCAGGCTGTTCCCGATCGAGAACGTCGACGCCAGATCCGGGCGGAGCGCCTGCAGCGTGTCCAGCCGCTGATTGAACTCCGTGAGGTTGTGGTACGTGGCGAACCAGCTCGCGTCGCGCTGCGACCTCGCCCGCTCGATCTGCGCCCGCTCGGCGTCGATCAGCGCCTGCACGTCGGGGATGATGACCTCCGTCGCCATCCCTGCCGCCTCCAGCGCCGCCCGCTGCTCGGGCGTCACCTGCACATGCAGAACGCCCACGCCGGGGCGGCAGTTCCAGATCCCCTCCGCGATGCGCTCCACCGTCAGGTAGTCCCGCTGGTTCTTCGCCTCCAGCCGCACCACCATCTGCCCGTCGTACCGCGTGGGCGCTGCCGCCTCGGGGCCGGCGGCGCGCGTGGGCTCACCCGCCTTCACGTGACCCATCCACCCAAACGACGCCCCGAAGACCAAGGCCGCCGCACACTTGTTCCAGTTCCGCATCGAATCCTCCCACCCCCGAGCTGAACCCCTCGCCAGACCAACCGCTCGACGTTCCGCGTGCGCCCATCGTACTCTCCCACACCCCCCGAGCGTTCCCCATGACTCTTCCCCGCACATTCTCGGCCCTTGCGTGCTCTCTGGGCTGCTCTGTCCTGGCCCTAGCCTTCCCGCCCCCCGAGGAGTTCTCTGCCGTGTTCCCCACCGCCGCGGTCGCCGCCGATCACGCCCTGGCGTCGCAAGCCGGGCTCGACATGCTCCGGCGCGGCGGCAACGCCGTCGACGCCGCCGTCGCCGCCTCCTTCACGCTCTCCGTCGTCCGCCCGTACTCCTGCGGCATCGGCGGAGGGGGCTTCCTGGTCATCTACCTCCCCAACGACCCCACCCACGGACGCGTCCTCACCACGCTCGACTACCGCGAGACCGCTCCCGCATCCGTCGCCGAACGGACCTTCGACGAAGACCCGGACCCCGACGCGAGCACCCACGGCGGGCGCGCGGTGGCCACGCCCGGCACGGTCCGCGGGCTGCTCCAAGCCCTCAAGAACTGGGGCACCCTGCCCCCCGAGATCGTCCTCGCCCCGGCGATCAAGGCCGCCGAGTCGGGCTTCACCGCCGACGCCCACTACGTCTCTTCGTCGAAGGAGGTGATCGACTGGATCACCGCCCACCCCGGCGCCGAGACGCGCTTCGACTATCTCTGGTCCCGCTTCCTCAAGCACGGAAAGGTGCGGGAGGGCGACACCATCCACGCCCCCGAGCAGGCCCGGGTGCTCCGCCTCATCGCCCAGCAGGGTGAAAAGGGCTTCCACGAGGGCGAGGTCGCCCAGGCCATCCTCCGGGCGACGTCGCGCGATCGCGGGCTGCTCTCCCAGGCCGATCTCGACGGGTACCGCCCCACACAGCGCCCGCCGTTCGTCACCCGCTTCCGCGATCGCACCGTCCTCACGATGCCCCCGCCCAGCAGCGGCGGGATCGTCCTCGCGCAGGTCTTCGCGATCCTCGAGGACCGCGCCGACGACCTCAACGCCGCGCAGAACGCCGGGCGGAACTCCGCGCCCTACATCCACCTCCTCACCGAGGCCGGCAAGCACGCCTTCGCCGACCGCGCCCGATACCTCGGCGATACCGATCACGTCTCCGTCCCGCTCGATCGGCTGCTCTCCGCGGAGTACCTCCGCTCCCGCGCACGCCGCATCGATCTCACGCGGACCTTCCCGCCCGAGCACTACGGGCTCGAGGCCCCCTCGCCCAAGGGAGGCGGAACCAGCCATCTCTGCGCCGTCGACGCCCACGGCGGGGGCGTCGCCTGCACCGAGACCATCAACCTCTACTTCGGCTCCCTCGTCGCCGTTCCCGAGTTCGGGTTCTTCCTCAACAACGAGATGGACGACTTCCAGGCTCGCCTCGGGCACGCCAACGCCTTCGGGCTCTCGCACGCCTCGATGAACCGCCCCGCCCCGCGCAAACGCCCCCTCTCGAGCATGACCCCCACCATCGTCACCTCAACCCGCGACGGGCAACCCGATCAGGTTCAGGCCATCGCCGGCGGCTCGGGCGGGCCGCGGATCATCTCGGGCACGCTCCAAACCCTGCTCAATGTGATGCTCTTCGACGACGACGCCCCCGCCGCACTCACGGCGCCACGCTTCCATCACCAGTGGCAGCCCGACACGCTCAACCTCGAGCCCGGGCTCAAGGACACGTCCACGGACGCCGCACTGCGAGCGCTCGGACACCAGACCTCACCCCGCGAGGCCATCGGCGCCGTGCAGCTCATCCGGAAGAAGGACGCCGCCTGGCAGGCCGCCAGCGACCCCCGCAAGGGCGGCAGCCCAGCGGGATACTGACCCACCCCGCGCGCCGCGACGCCCCGTTCGCCACGCTCGAACCCGCGTGCTCTCCCTATCGCCCGCCCTGCGGGCGGTCGAGCAGCACCGTCGGCTTGTACGACGCGATCACCTTGCCCCCCAGCGCAAAGTGATTCAGCTTCGCCCCCAGCGTCACCTCGAACACAAGCTTCAGGCTGTCGTTGGGTCGGCTGCGGCTGAGCGTCGGGATCTCCTTCAGCGCCCGGATCGGCTGCGACGGGTTGTACCGCACCGTCGTGTTCCCGTCGATGCTGTTCTTGTAGATGTACCCGATCGCCTGGTACTGAATCCCGTTCGTGTCCACGAGCAGCGGCGTCAGAATGTCCTCCACGCTCGCCGCCGCACCGCCCAGCCAGCTGTGCTTCTTGTTCAGGCTCACGTCCACCTGCACCAGCACCCGGTCGCTGGGCACCGCGAAACGACGCACCTGCAGGGCCTGCTCCAGGGGCGGGCTCTGCAGTTCCGCCGCCGTGAACGTCTGCTCGCCCTCCTTGACGAAGTTCCCCTCATCGTCCACCACCAGCGTGCGCACGGTCGTCTTGTGGATCGTGAACCCGATGTCGTTGGCGGCACGCAGGCCTGTCTCGTCGGGCGCCCCGCCCGTGTCGCCCGTCTTGATCGTCGTCGCGGTGCTCGTGTCGAGCTGGTCGCTACCCGCGCCGGAAACCCCCATCAGCCCCGACACCACCCCGCCCAGCACCGCCCCGTCACGCTCCATCGAGGTCGCGAGCTGCGCCTTGGGCTTCTCCAACGCCCCCTCGCCGAACATCACACGCACGCCCTTCACATACATCGCCTTGGGGCGATACCCCGCGGGCACAAGAAACTCGATCCCGAACGCCGCGTCCGACGACGCCCCGGCCCCCGCGAAGAACACCTCCTTCGAGTCGAACCGGTACCGCCCCAGCGTGGGCTTGGTGCCCTCGGCCTGGAGCACCGCCGCGATCGGGAACAGCGTCTTCACCTCGCCGTCGTTGTTCTCCGCGACCATCCGCACCTGCGCGTTGCCCCACGCCACCTTGGGCTCGGCCTTCTCCCTCGCGCCCGAGTTGAACACCACGCCCACGCCCACCAGATAGGACCCCGCGGGGAAGCTCCCCCCGTCCAGATCATTCACCACCTGCGCCGACGCCTGCCAGCGGTCGCTCAGGAGATCCTTCAGCGGGACGCTCTTCCCTTCACCAACCGTGTAGTACCCCTTCACCGAAAAGTCCGACGGCTTGACCGTGTTCCGTGCCAGCCCATTGCGGAAGTTCATCCGCATCGAGGTCGGCACGATGTCCAGATCCGGGTACAGCGTCCCGAGGTTGTTCTCCGTCCGCAGCGTCGTCCGCGAGAGCGTGCCGTACATCGTCGCCACGATCTTGTCCGTCGGCACCCACAGCTTCTCCGTCCGCTGCACGTACCCGGCGCCCGCGAAGTCGATCGGCTTGTACCCGAAGAGCCGGTCCTCGGCCCGGAGGAACCCGATGCTCAAGACCAGGATCCCCGACGTCACCACCCCCGCGAGCAGCCCGCAGACGCCCCCGCCCACGTACTCCGCCGCCGGGTGCACCTTCACGTTCGCGCGCACGAGCGAGTCCACCGTGATCCGGAGGATCGCGAGGCTGACGGCGAAGGGCACGAAGAGCGCGATGGCCCACGCCGAACTGTGCAGGAACAGCGTGATCCCCCCCGACGTGTCCATCCCGAGCAGCGCATACGCGAAGGGCTCCCAGACCGCGAAGGCGATCGCCCCCGCGACCACCGTGCAGATCAGATGGAGGAGCGCGGAGAAAAACCCGCGGGTCATCCACAACCCCCCGATCCCGACCGCCACCAGCAACGCCGCCGCACTCATGATCATGGCTGACTTCCTATCTCTTCACCCCGCCGCTGCTTCGAACTTGATCCGTGTCCAGAACCCTCGTGGGCGCCGATCTTCCTACGCCTTCGCGGGCGCCGCGGGCTGGGCCGCGGGCGCCGCCGGCGTCGCCTGCCCCT
Organism: uncultured Phycisphaeraceae bacterium; assembly: GCA_964614075.1. GTDB lineage: Bacteria > Planctomycetota > Phycisphaerae > Phycisphaerales > UBA1924. The sequence continues at coordinate 20,459 of CAZTJZ010000004.1, read as the reverse complement.
CCGTCGTGACCCGCAACAGCTCCTCGACGCTCGTCACGCCGTCGACCGCCTTCTTGAGCGCGGCCTGCGCGATGGTGGGCAGGTTGCGCTTGCGCATCTCCGTCCGCACCGCGTCGAGATTCCCCTTGGCCAAGAGCGATCGGTCGGCATCGCTGAACGGGAAGATCTCGAACACGCCCTCCTGCCCCACATACCCGACCCCGCCGCACACCGGGCACACCTCGGGCTTGTTCTTGATGAGCACCTGCCCACCCTTCTTGCACAGCTTCTTCACCCGGTCCGCGGGCAGGCCCAGCTTCTTGACCATCTCGGGCGTCGGCGCGTACTCCACCTTGCAGTTCGTGCACAGCTTCCGGATCAGCTTCTGCGCGATCACCGCCTGCAGGCCCTTCGTCGCGCCGTCCGCCTCGCCCACCGCCTTCATCCACCCCCCCAGGGCCTGGAACGCCCCGTCCGCCCGCAGCGAGACGTAGATCCGCGTGCGGTCCTTGTCGGCCTTGGCGATCTCCTTCGCCGTGTTCGCGTCCGGAAGATCCGCCACGCCCACGACGTCCGGGTCGCGACGCAAGATCGAGCGCACCAGCGTCGAGTATTCCGGGCCGTCGGGCGTCTGCTCCCAGGTGTTCTGGCGGACGCCCTCGAGCGCGTCCTGGAGTTCAACCTCGACCGTCTGGATGTTCCGCGTGTACGCGTCGTGCAGCCGCAAAATGCTGTACAGCGTCGTGGTCCGCCCGCCGTCCAGCGGCGCCGCCAGGAGCACGATCCCCGTCTCGGTCGCGGTGAGCTTCTTGAGCTCCTCCATCTGCGGCTCGAGCATGCCCAGCGCCTCGCCCTTGCGCTTGACCGCCGCCTCGGGCTCGAACAGCAGCGTCACCCGCATCCCCGCCGACGAACCGCTCGACTGCACCCGCACCTTCTTCTTGGACCCGTCCTGCTCCACGACCACGTCGCCCGAGAGCTTCTTGCGACGGTCCGCCACGTCGAGCTTGGCGCACGATTTCCAGAAGTCCATGAGCCGAACCGCGTCCGCCGCGGCGAGCGTCTTGGCGTTGCCCCGCACCCCGTCCACCAGCATGCTCACCTGGTACGAAGGCGGGTTGCTGTTCGCCATGGGCAGGATGTCCACCTGCGAGGCCCGCTGCGCGATGGCCTGCAGGTACACGCCCTCCGCCGCCGTGCGCAGCGCGTACTCGGGCGTCTCCGCGTTGGGCGCTGCCACCACGCTCTTGTCGGGCGACTTGATCGTCAGCATCACCTTCCCGGCCTTCGCCGACTGCGTCTTGGCCTCCTCCTTCTTCCCGATCTTCGAGAAGTCCAGGCTCAGACGCTTGTTTTCCGGCACGCGGTCGTCGCGGTTGGTGATCAGCATGAACGCGGCCAAGTCCGCCACCAGGATCAGCACCACCGCGCCGAACCCCGCCCAGAACGCCCCCTCCGACTGCATGGGCATCGCCAGCCCCACGCCGAACGCCAGCAGCCCCACGCACAGGTGCACCAGGTTCCAGTTCTCCCGGGGGAGGTAGAACTGTGTGGCGTGCTTGTCGAAGATCTTCGACACCACAATCGCCCACGGCACAAACGGGATGAGCAGCAGGATCGGCTTCCACGCCGACACCAGCATCACCCCGTCACCAAGCGTCCACATGACTGCGTGCATGAAGTGTTCCCTAGTCAGCCAGAACCAAGAAATCAGAACCGATTCAACCCGAATCCAGACGAAACAGAACCCTTTCCCGAGCGTTCGTGAGGGCTCGAACCCCGGCCCACGCGTCGACCCCGAACGACCCTCCTCGACCCAACGAGAACCCGGGACGCCGCGGCATCCCGCTCCGCCCCTCTCCATGTGGGGGCACAAAGGATACCGAACTTCCTCCCCCCTCGCCCACTACTCAACATACCCCAAACCGATCGCCCGCCGCGCCCGCGCCCTACTCCCAGAGCCCCAACACTCCTGGACCACGCGTAGCCTCCCGCAGTTGCATCAGAAAGGCCCCTCCATGCCCACCGCCTCTCTCCGCAAAATGCACCACGGCGTGCTGGCCCTGCTCGTGTTCCTCACCGGCTGCGCCTCCAACCCGCGGGTCGAGCTCGACACCACGCTCGGGGCCATGACCGTCGAGCTCGACCGCGAGCACGCCCCCATCTCGGTCGAGAACTTCCTCAAGTACGTCGAGCGGGGCTCCTACGACGCCTGCGTCTTCCACCGCGTGGTCCCCAACTTTGTCGCGCAGGCCGGGGGCTATTCCGAGGACCTGACCGACCGCGCCAAGGCCGACGCCGCCAAGGGCATCGCGGATCAGCCCATCGCCAACGAATGGCAGCAAGGTCTGAAGAATCTCCGCGGCACGATCGCCATGGCCCGCGAAGAAGCCCCCGACACCGCCACCCGCGAGTTCTATTTCAACCTCAAGGACAATCCCAAGCTCGACACCGCCCGCCCCAACACCGGGAACGCCGGCTACGCGGTCTTCGGCAGGATCGTCCGCGGCCTCGACACCCTCGACCGCATCGCCGCCGTCCCCACCCAGCCCAAGGCCGTTCCGGGAGTGACCGACGGCAGCATGGAAAACGTCCCTACGACCCCCGTCGTCATCCGCTCGATCCGAAGGTCACGCTAGCGACCCACCGCCCCCGCGCGGCGACGCTCGCCTCTTCGGCCTACCTCTCTGGCTTACCTTTCTACAGCGATCTGACCCTCGTGGTACGCTTTCACGAGCGTCTCCAGGTCGTCGATGTGGCGCTGGACCCTCGCGCCCTCCTCCGTGTCCCGAACGTGGCGCCGCGACGCGTGCTTTCGGATCGTCGTGACCTTGGGCACGATGTCCGCCCCCGACGAGATCACCGCCTCCACTCCCGTGAACGGCGCGTGCTCGGCCAGCTCGATCCGGTCCGGACGCAGCACCAGCGTGTACCCGCGATCGCCGTACGCCTCGCTGAACGCCCCGTCGATCGTGATCGCGTTTCCGCCGCGCTTCACTGGCTGCTCGCCCTTCTCCACCTTCACCGGCACATGCCCGTTCACGATCAGGACGTCGTTCCCGCACCCGAACAGCCGCCCGATCCGCTTCACAAACTCCGCGTCGTGGATGAGATCAAAGTACGCGTTCTTGTGTTCTTTGTGGGTCTCTTTATCCGCGACGAACGAGGTCTCGAACGTCGCGAGCTTGTCCTTCCCGAAGAGCGGGCTCTTGGGCCCCCCCCACAGATACCACAGCCAGTCCGCGTCCGCGTCGAGGTTGAACCAACGCTTGCGGAACGCCCGGCGCACCACCGACGCCATCGCGTCCATCAGCTCCCGCCCGGAGACCTCCCGCCCGTCGACCTTGAGCGACTGCAGGCTTCCGTCCTTGTTCACCGGCACGCACCCGTGGAACACCAGCACCTCGTCGCGCTTCGTCCACATCCCCCCGCGCCGGATGATCCAGTCCACGTGCTCGCGCAGCCGCATCGACCGGACAAAGCTCTCCTTCATCCGCTCCACGCACGCCGACTCCTCCGCCGAGTACGCGTACGGGTCCTTCGGATCGATGGTGGGCAGGTTCTGGTCGAGCATCGCGTGCGTCTTCCCGTCGATCTCGACGCCGACCGCCCTGCCCCCCTCGAACCGGATCTGGTGCAGCAGCCGCCGGTGCGCGAGCCCCCACTCCGGGTGCCGCTCCAGCATCCGCCCCTCGGCCTTGAACTGCATCACCGCGATCGCCTTCTGCATCCGCGCCACCGTGAGCGCGTCGCGGAAGCCCTCGCCCTTGGGGCTGAACTTCTCCGCCGGGTCTTCGCCGTAGACCTGACGCACCAGCCGCTCGATCGGCGCCATGATCACCCCGTAGCCCTCCTCGAGCTGGCTGAGCCTGCGGTAGCGCAGGCTGAACCTCAGGCACGTGAGCATGCACGCCTCGTGCCCCAGGTGCGCCCCGATCCACAGCATGTCGTGGTTGCCCCACACGAGGTTGCACTTGGGCTGGCGGATCAGGATCTCGATGACGCGGTCCATCCGCGGCCCGCGGTCGCCCAGGTCCCCCGCCACGAGCAGCTCCTCGCACGTAAGGTTGCGGATGAGCCGTGCCGCCGCACGCACCGCGCCCCAGTCGCGATCGTGGCGCGAGAGCTCGTCGAGCATCTCCATGATGTACTCGGGGCGCTGCATGCTCCCGAACTCGATAAACAGCTCGCGGTACCACGAGGGGAGCAGCTCCTCGAAGTGGACGCGTCGGTACGTGTTGCGCAGGTGGCGGACGATCTCGAACTGCAGGGAGAGCGTGCGGAAGACCCAGTCCCGCCGCACCCCCGCCGCCACCACCTCGCGCGAGATGATGTTGAGCGCCTCCCGCGGGTAGTACAGCACCGCGAGAAACCGCGACTTCTCCGCGTCGCTCAGCCTCGCGCCCAGGATCTCCTCCACGAGCGTGCGCAGCGCCCCCGAGGCGTTGTTGATGACGTGGCGGAGCTTCGCGTCCTCCCCGTGCACGTCGGAGATCACGTGCACGATGCCCTTGGGCAGCGAGAGCATCGCGCGCAGCGCCGCCGCCTCGCAGATTGCCGACTCCGGCGTGCGGAACTGCGCCGACAACGCCTCCAGCAACGCCACACGATCCGCCGATCCCGCCATGCCTCACCCCCATCCCATCAACCGCCCGCACACCCCGCCACGCCCTCACGCCGTCCTCACGTGCTGCCCCCCGCCATGCCGGCCCTGCTCCGCGAGCTGCGCCTCGGCCAAGTCGAACATCCGCTCCATCTGCCGGAACACCACATCATTGAGCTCTCCCCGGTCCCGAAGCCGCACCACCGCCGCCCGCTCGGCCTCGATCAATCGCGAGGTCACCCGCAGCTTCGCCTCCAGCTCCGACGAGGTCCGGAACGTGTCCGCGATTGTCGCCGCCGCGCTCGTCGCGTCCCTCGCGGCGTGCAGCTCCAGCTCCCGTGACCGCGACGCATACTCCTCCCACACCCGCATCGCCACCTCGGGCGGGGCTTCCCCGCTCCGCTCCAGCTCGTCCAGCCGCGCCATCGCCGCCTCCACCGCCGCCACGCGCGCCCGTCGAGCCTGCACGACTTCCTCGTCCCCCGCCTCGACCTTGAACGCCCGGATCAGCCCCGGGAGCGTCAGCGACTGCAGCACCAGCGTGCTCAGGATCACGGCGAAGGTGAGCACGATCACCAGGTCCCGGTGCGGGAATGCCCCGCCGTCCGCCGTGAGCTTGGGGATCGCCAGCGCCGCCGCCAGCGACACGATCCCGCGCATGCCCGTCCACGACACCACCGCCACGTTCCGCCAGGGCGGGCGGGTCTCTCCCCGGGTGATCCGGGGCCACCACCCCGACAGCCAGAACGGAAGGTACGACGCGGGGAAGACCCACGCCACCCGCGTCAGGATGACGACCGCGCTCACCGCCGCCGAGTATCCCAGAACGCGCAGCAGCGAGGCGTCCGCCACCGCGAGCAGAAGGTCTTGGAGCTGCAGCCCGATGAGCACGAACAGGAACCCGTTGATGAGCAGGATGAGCACCTGCCACACCGGGATCGCCTCCAGCCGCACCCCCGCCGACATCGTCGTGGGCGAGCGGGCCGACACGATCAACCCCGCGGCCACGGTGGCCAGCACGCCCGAGCTGTGCAGCAGCTCCGCGGGGAGATACGCCGCGTACGGCGCCAGGAGCGACATCGCCGTCGCCACCATCGGATCGCGGAATCGGTGGTGGATGGCCGAGACGAGCAGCCCGGCGACCACGCCGATGAGCACGCCCGCCAGCGGCGCCCCCACCGCCATCGCCATCGTCTTGCCCCAGGAGAACTGCCCCGTCACCACCGCGGCGACCGCGACCTTGTACGCGATCAGCCCCGTCGAGTCGTTGACCAGGCTCTCCCCCTCGATCTCCGAGACGATCCGCGAGGGCACCCTGAGCCGCTCGCAGATCGCCGTCGCCGCCGCCGCGTCGGGCGGAGAAACGATCGCCCCCAGCACGAACGCCACGCTCCACGGCATCCCGGGCACAAGCCACCGCACCACGAGCGCGACCGCGCACGTCGTCACCAGGACCAGCCCGATGGCCAGCAGCGCGATGGGCCTCTTCGCGCGCGCGAAGTCATGCCACGACGTGTTCCACGCCGCCGCGTACAGCACGGGCGGCAGGAACACCAGGAACACCAGCTCCGGCGCGAGCCCGATCCTCGGAACCCCGGGCACCACCACCGACAACGCCCCGATCACCAGCCCCGCCACCACCATCAGCGTGGGGTACGGCACGGTCGAGCGACGACCCACCTCCGCCAGCGCCACCACCAGCGCGAGCAGCCCCAGCACCGCCGATATCGCCGCGACCCCGATCATGAGGGCCAGAGGATATGGGCCACGCCCAATCCACGCGGCCCGCCCACGCACCGCCCCGCTTCCTCGCGACCCCGTTCCTCCTACGGTCCGGCGTGTCCATCGCCGTCATCCTCAGCACCTACAACGCGCCCGCGCTTCTCGAGCGCGTCCTCGCCGGGTACAGCGCCCAGACCCACGCCGACTTCGAGCTCGTGATCGCCGACGACGGCTCGGGCCCGCCCACCCGCGACCTCCTCGACCGCGCCCGCGCCGAGAGGCAGCTCGCCATCCGCCACGTCTGGCACGAGGATCTGGGGTTCCGCAAGTGCGAGATCCTCAACAAGGCCCTCGCCGCCACCGACCGCGAGTATGTCATCTTCTCCGACGGCGATTGCATCCCGCGCCGCGACTTCGTCCACGTTCACGCCACCCTCCGCCGCCCCGGGCACTTCCTCTCGGGCGGGTACCTCAAGCTCGACGAGGCCCTCTCCGCCAAGCTCACCCCCGACGACGCCCGCGCCGGGAACGCCACCTCCTACGCCGCGCTCCGCGCCATGGGCTTGCCCCCCTCCCCGCGCATGCTCGCACGCCTCACGACCAGCCCGACCCTGGCCCGGGTCCTCGACGCCCTCACCACCACCCGTGCCACGTGGAACGGCCACAACGCCTCGGGATGGCGCGAGGACCTCCTCCGCGCCAACGGCTTCGACGAGCGCATGGGCTACGGCGGGGAAGACCGCGAGCTGGGCGAACGCCTCGAGAACGCCGGCATCCACGGAATCCAGATCCGCCACCGCGCCGTCTGCGTCCACCTGTGGCACTCCCGAGGCTATGTGAAAGACGACATCCTCAAGAAAAACGCGCAGATCCGCGAACACACCCGGTCGCGACGAATCACCGTCACGCCGCACGGCATCCGCAAGCAACCCCAGAGCGCTTCATGAACCTCCTCGTCGTCCGCCACGCCAAGGCCCAGCAAGAGTCCCCCAGCGGGCGTGACGCGGACCGCCCCCTCGCCGCCCGCGGCTACGCCCAGGCCGCCTACCTCGCGGGCCTGTTCGCCGAGGGCGATCTCGAGCCCCCGGACCTCATCCTGGCCAGCCCGGCCGTCCGCACCCGCACGACCGCCCTGATCCTGGGCGAGGCCTGCGCCGTCGGGGTGACGCCCGAGCCCGCGCTCTTCCTTGACACCACCCTTGATCGCCTGTGGCAGCGACTCGGGGCGATCCGCCAGGCGGGTCGCGTGATGATCGTCGGGCACAATCCCACGCTCGAGTCCTTTATCGCTGATGCCGCAGGCCTCCCCGACTCCTTCAGCTTGCGCACGGGCGAGCTCGCGCTGCTGACCGACTTTGACGCGCAGGCACAATCTGCCGCGCTCGACCGGCTCGTCCGCCTCGACGACTGAGCCACGTCGCGTTTCAAGTTATTTCGCCCCCTGTCCGATCCACCCCTTCCCATTCCTGCCGCCGGACGGCCCATGCCGATACAGTTCCTGTCTGGCGCCGCAGCGCGCCCCCTCGCGAAAGGCTTGGCATGCCCGTTCGCCCACTCCGACTTTTCATCGCGGTTGTTCCGCTTCTGCTGATCTCGTGCGCCTCTCCGCCCGCGGACACCGCCGCGGGCATCGTGACGCCCAAGCCGCGCGTCACCGAGACCACCACGCAGCCCTGGACCTTCGAGGGGCGGACCGGGCAGCTCATCCGCTGCGGGTCTTACGAGCTCTACACGACGCTCTCGCCGGGCCAGACCGTCCAGCGCCTCCCGCTGTTCTTGGAGTCCGCGCTCGACCACTACACGACCGTCCTCGCGCCCCTTCCGCGCCCCGAGACGCCGATGGAGACGTACGTCCTGGCGAATCGCGCGCAGTGGGCGCGGCTCACCCAGCGCACGATGGGCGAGGACGCCGACATCTACCTTCGCATCCAGCGCGGGGGGTTCTCCGCCCGGGGCAAGTCGCTCCTGTTCTTCATCGGTCCTCGCGACACCCTCGCCATCGCCGCCCACGAAGGATGGCACCAGTACACGCAGACGATGTTCAAGAACCCGCTCCCGGTGTGGCTGGAGGAGGGCATCGCGACGTACATGGAGGGGTTCCGCTTCCCCTCTCACGACGCCTCACGCCCCACGTTCATGCCCTGGGCGAACACGGAGCGATTCGACACGCTCCAGACCGCCGCGAGCACGGGGAAGCTCATCGCGCTCGAGCGTCTGCTCATGGAGACACCCCAGGACCTCATGGCCAAGGACACCGACGCGGCCCTGGTCTACTACGCGCAGGTCTGGGCGCTCGTGCACTTCCTCGCCGAGGGAGAGAACGCCCGTTACGCCCCGATCCTGCGGCGGATTCTCGCCGACGCCGCCGAGGGGAAGCTCATCGCGCGGGTCTCGAGCGAGCGCGGCTCGCGCGCCGCGCAGTTTTTCTCGGCACGGCGACGCGGGCCTGATGTGCTCCTCGCGTACTGCGACGAGCCCCTGCTGCAGCTCCGCACCCAGTACGAGGCGTTCATCCAGAGCGTGACACGCCCCGGGGTCAAGCCCCGCATCTTCCAGGGGCAGAGCCCGCTCGCGCCCTGAGCCCGAGCTCTGAGCTCGCGTCCTGAGCCGGCGTCCGATCCGCGCTCCCTCTCCCTATACTGGCCCCCTTTGCCCGGGAGCCAGGCGATGTCGACACCAAAGTCCATGGACGCGATCATGGCCCTCTGCAAGCGCCGGGGGTTCATCTACCAGGCCTCCGAGATCTACGGCGGGCTCAACGGGTTCTGGGATTACGGCCCGCTGGGCGCCCAGCTCAAGAAGAACCTCCGCGACGCCTGGTGGCAGGACATCGTCATGAACCCCTGCGGGGGCGCCAAGGGCCCCGACGGCGATCCCGTGGCGATGGTCCCGCTCGACTCGTGCATCATCCAGCACCCCAAGGTCTGGGAAGCGTCGGGGCACGCGACCAACTTCAGTGACCCGATGCAGACCTGCCGCCAGTGCAAGAAACTGTTCCGCGCCGATCACGTCTGGGACATGCTCAAGGACGCGCCGTGGGTGGTCTCGATCCGCGAGGCGTTCATGGTATCGGCCGATCTCACGCGCATCGCGTTCAACCCCGAGACCGCCCTCAAGTGGGCGCAGAGCAAGGGCCGCAAGCTCGCCCCGGGGCTGGCCCTGGTGCGCAAGGGCCCGGCGGTCATGGCCGGGCTCACCGAGCGCCTGCAGGGCGGCGCCCAGGTCGACGTCGCCGAGATCCTGAAGCACTTCGCCACCGAGAACTACACCCAGACCGGGCTGGTGACCCCTTGCCCCAACTGCGGCGGGGACTTGACCGAGCCCCGCCAGTTCAACCTTATGTTCAAGACCTACATCGGCGCGACCGCCACCGAGGAAGACTCGGCGTTCCTCCGCCCCGAGACCGCCCAGGGCATCTTCGTCCAGTTCAAGAACGTCGTGGACACCACGCGCGTCAAGGTCCCCTTCGGGATCGCCCAGACCGGCAAGGCCTTCCGCAACGAGGTCACCCCTCGCAACTTCACCTTCCGCTCGCGGGAGTTTGAGCAGATGGAGGTCGAGTTCTTCTGCCACGAATCCCAGGCCAGGGACTGGTACGCGTTCTGGCGCGACCAGCGCCTCTCCTGGTGGAAGAACATCGGGCTGGCGGGCGAGAACCTTCGCCTGCGCGAGCACGACAAGGACGAGCTCGCGCACTACGCCAAGGAGGGCGCGGGCGTCTGCGACGTGGAGTACCGCTTCCCGTTCACCGCGCCGGACTTCGGCGAGCTCGAGGGCGTCGCCCACCGTTCCAACTTCGACCTCACCCAGCACCAGAAGCACTCCGGCGCCAAGCTCGAGTACTTCGATTCCGACCGCGGGGAGTTGCTGCCCAACGGCTCGCGGCGCGGCGAGCGCTACACGCCCCACGTCATCGAGCCCTCCGCCGGGCTCGACCGGGGCGTGCTCGCGATCCTCTGCGAGGCGTACACCGTCGATGAATCACGCCCCAGCCCCGAGCTCATGAAGTTCAACCCGCGCGTCGCTCCGATCAAGGCCGCCGTCTTCCCGCTGGTGAACAAGGACGGCATGCCCGAGATCGCGGACAAGCTCCACGCCGATCTCGCGAAGAACTTTGCGCGCCAGGGCTTCATCGAGACCGACGCGAAGCAGTCCATCGGCAAGCGCTACGCCCGGATGGACGAGGCGGGGTGCCCTTTCTGCTTCACGATCGACGGCGAGACCGCCGCCTCGCAGACCGTCACGGTCCGCGACCGCGACACGGGCAAGCAGGAACGCCTGGCGCTGGACCAGTGTGTGCGCTACGTCGCGGACCGGCTTCTCTAGCGTCACGCCCTAGCGGTGATCTCGGACCATCTCGGCGAGTCGCTCGAGGCCGGCCTCGAGGTTGTCCCGGGGCGGGCCGAAGCTGAAGCGGACGAATCGCCGGAGCGGAGACTCGCCCGCGCGGGCCTGCCCCGGGTTCACGTCGAAGAACTCGCCCGGGACGGTGAGCACGCGGTACTTGAACGCTTCCCGCATGAACGAGAGCCCGTCGCGGAGCGGCTCGGGAAGCCCGGCCACCGAGCCGAAGGCGTAGAACGTGCCCTCGGGCGGCGCGGGGAACTCCACCCCCAGCTCGCTCAGGCGCGAGACGGTGATCCGCTGCTTCTCGCCGAAGACCGCGCGGACGGCCTGGGTCTCCTGGTCGGCCCGGGCGGGTTTCAAGACCTCGATGGCGGCGCGCTGGATGGGGCGGCTGGGCCCCCCGTCCAGGAAACTCCCCGCGGCGGTGATCGTGCGGATGATCGGCTTGGGCGCCACGATCCAGCCCGAACGCCAGCCCGGATAGCGGAAGCACTTGGTCAGGCCATCGACAAGCACGACAGGGTCCTCGTCGACGTTCTCGACGTACGCGGCGGCGGAGACCGGCCCGGTGTGCCCGCTCTTGGCAGCGCCGCTCTTTCTGACCCCGTTCTCAAAGACGTAGTGCGAGTAGAACTCGTCGAGCAGCAGCGTGCCGCTCTTGGTGCGGGCGAGCGCGACCCACGCGCCGAGTTCCTCGCCCGAGATCACCACGCCGGTCGGGTTGCAGGGGTTGCTCAGGAGCAGCGCCGAGAGCCGGTCCCGCTCGACGCGGGCCGCCAGGTCCCCGGGCGCGATGCGGAACCCGTCCGCCTCGCGGAGCTGGATGGCGACGGGCTCGACGCGCGAGAACGTGTTGAGCATGTCCTCGTACGCGGTGTAGTCGGGCGTGAAGTACCCCAGGCGCGTGCGGTCGAGCGCCGCCGCGAGGCGCGTGAGGGCGGCACGCCCGCCCGGAGCGATCGCCACGTTCTCCGCGGTGTACTGGCTGGGCTTGCCCTTGCGGTAGAGGCGGTTGTAGTGGGCGGCGACGGCCTCGCGATACTCGAGCAGCCCCTCGACCGGGCCGTAGGCGTGATCGGTGATGGAGAACTTAAGCTCGGAGAATCGCGGCGGCGCTCCGGGGAGCTCGCCGACCTCGGGCTGACCCTGGCCCAGGTTGGACCACGCCGGATCGCCCATGCGATAGCCGGACTTCATCGCCTCGTTGTTGACGCGGATCACGCCCATGAAGGGCAGATCGCGGAAGGGTGTGTGCATGCATGAGCGTAGACCGCGACGCCAACGTGCTACGGAAGGCGCGTTACGGAAGGAAGGTGTAGTCGTCGGTGGTGTTCACGATGCCGGAAGGAACCGTGACGCGTATGCGGACGTGAGAGTCGACGTAGAGCAGGTTGGCCTGGTTGCCTGTGTCTTTGTCGTGGAACCAGTGCATCTCGCGGTCGCCGCCCTGCTGATAGTCGTAGATCGTGTGCGTGCCGATCATCCAGGTCTTGGAGGGGTTGGCCACGGGGGGCATCTTCCCCCCGCCGCCGGTCGCGGTGCGCGGGACGAGCGTGGGGAAGTCCTCGCCGTCGAGCGTGTGATCGTTGAGGGTGTAGCTAGCGCCGACGAGGTCGTACATGGAGTCGGTCGCGTCGAGCCCCGGGATGGGGACTCCCGTGTTCTTGGAGCCCTTGTCGACGGGAGATCGGAAGACGGGGATGGGAACGGTCTGGCCGTCGGCGTCGTCGGGAAAGGCCGTATCCACGACGAAGCGGTTGAGGGGGCGGCGCGCGGCCCCGATCGTGTCGATGCCGTAGAAGGGGAGTTGCCCACGCTTTCCGGCGAAGAGCGCACCGATCACGGCCTCGCCTCCGCCCGGGAGCGGGCCGGTCGCCTGGGGAAGCTGCTCGCGGAACGAGTCGAGGTACTGCGTGACGCCGATGGCGATCTGGTGGAGGTTGCTCCCGCAGGCGGTCGCGCGGGCGGCCAGGCGAGCGCTCCCCAAGGCCGGAAGGAGAATGCCCACCAGCAACGCGATGATGGCGATGACGACGAGAAGCTCGATCAGGGTGAATGCACGGCGGGGCACGGGGGAGGGTATCGACATCCCGCGCGATCCAGACCAAAAACTCGCCTGGATTGTGGGGGATATTGCGCAGCCCTGCGCCGAGCCGCACCCGGCCATACAGGGGCACGTGTCCCGCGCCCCGAATCGGAGCACGGCGTGCGGAAGTTCGTCAGTGCCGGTTGGGCTCGCCCGAGAGCGGGTTGTTGAAGTGGGCGTCCTGGACCGAGACGAGGTGCTCCAGGACCTTGGCGAGCACGGCCGCGGGGCTGCCCATCGCGTCCACCTCGCGGATGATGGACTTGGGGTAGAAGTTGAGCACGGGGTAGGTCTCGCGCTCGTACACGTCCCAGCGCTTGCGGATGACTTCTTCGCGCGCGTCGTCGTGGCGATTCTCCTTGAGAGCCCGGCGGCGCAGGCGTTTGATCATCTCCTCCTTGTCGGGGCAGATGAGGTGGATCACCATGAGCACGTTGATGTGCTTCTCCATGAGCTTGGCCTGGGCGGCGTTGCGCGGGATGCCGTCGAGCACCAGCAGGTCCTGGTGGGGCTTGTAGAGGCTTAGGACGGTCTGGGCGTGGACGTTCTGGACCCACATCCTGACGGTCACCTCGTCGGGCACGAGTTCCCCCCGCGAGGAATACTCGTAGAAGAGCTTGCCCAGCTCGGAGTGGATGTCCAGCGTGCGGAAGATCTCGCCGCAGGAGAGGTGGTAGAACCCCGGGACGACGCCCAGGATCTTGCCCTGGGTGCCCTTGCCCGCGCCGGGGGCCCCGAAGAGAAGGATGGTCTGATAGCGATTGGACATGCCGGAACTCCGAGTACCCAGGCCAGAACGTATCCGGGCGAAGAGGACAGTACGAGCCTAACCGGGAAATCGTTCGTCGGCAAGGAAAGTCCCCGCGTGGACTGCGCCTCGGGTCGATGTGTGCGGGCGAAAGTCCGGAAAGCGGGACCGGCGTGCGAACGCCCGGGGATTCCCGGCGGCGTGCGGCGGAACCGGAACCATCAGCAGGGAATCTCGGGGTCGGCGTACCGATCGGCGCAGTCCGGCGAGATCGGCTGCGCGAAGCGGTACGTGTTCATCTTCCGGATCGGCGGCGAATAGATGTGCAGCGTGATGAGGTCCTGCCCGGGCGACTGCATGTTCGCCACCTGGTGGATGTCGGGCTCGTCCGCGGCGCAGATATAGCCGGGAGGCATCGGCGCCGACGCGGTGGGACAGATGAGCCCGGACGGCGTCTTGCCGAAGCGGATCTCGGTCCCGACACCCTCGATCACGCGGAATGCGCAGCTCACGCCCTGGTGATCGTGGATGGGCGTGCAGTCGCCGCTGCGCCAGCAGAGGGCGAGGAGCTCGTAGTAAGGCGACTCGCAGATGGTGTTCCGCCGGTAGCCGCGCTGCCCGAAGACGCAAGCCGGGGCGACGTCCGCTCGGGCGAGGTCCAGAGGAGCCAGGAGCGACGCCAGGCGGGCCAGGTCGGCGCGGGCGCGGAGCGAATCGAGGTACGCGATCAGCCCCGCGAGGCGTGGAAACTGCACGCGGGCCTGGGCGGCGGAGCGCGGGGCTTCCTGGGCGGGCTCGGCGGCGCGGGGGGTCATGCCGGGATGATACAAGAACTCGGGCGTGCGCGGAAGGGCGACTCGTGCACGGGGTGTGGGGCGGGTGGCCGGACGTCTCCAGAGCATGGGGTACGCCTTCCGGAGGTGGTCGCCCCACCTCACGCGGCGGGCTATCGGCCCTCGCGGGCGAGCTCCTCCGCGACCGCCTCCGCGAGGTATCCGTACTGCTCGATCGAGTTGTAGAGCTGGGCGCTGATCCGCAGCGTGCGTTCGGCCCGACCCGGGACGCTCCAGACCGGAACCTGGATGGAGTGACGCTTCATGAGCCGCTGCTGGAGGGGCGGGAACGCCGACGCTGGGTCGTCGCCCGGGAGCATCGGCTTGGCCGTCTTTGGAAGGACGAGGGTGCAGATGGATCCCACCATGAAATCGGGAGCGGTCGGCGCGACGCCCCAGCGCTGGCACAGGACGTTGCGGGCCCGGAGGCACAGGTCGTGATTGTGCCGGATGATCTCGGGCCAGCCGCCGGGGAGAAGCGTGGGCATGAACTCCAACGCGTCGGGGATCGCGAGGAGCGCGGTCAGGTCCGCCGTGCCCTGGTAGTCGAACTCGGTGCGGAAGAGATCTCGCCCGGGTTGCGGCGACTCGGCGTTATTGGAGAGCACCAGAGGTCGGAAGTCGTCCCGAAAATCCTCGCGCACGTGCAGGAACGCCGAGCCCTTGGGAGAGCAGATCCACTTGTGGCAGTTGGACGTGTAGAAGCACGGAGCGAGGGCGCCGAGATCGAGTCCGTCGATCATCCCGGCCGCGTGGGCGCCGTCGATGATCGTGATGACGCCCCGGCGGTGCAGCTCGGGAACGAGCGCCCCGACCGGAAGCACGAGGCCCGTGGGGCTGGTCACGTGGCTCAGGAGCACGACCCGCGTCCGGCTCGTGACCTTGGCGAGCACAGAGTCGACCACCGCGTCGGGCCCGGGGCAGGGGAACGGGATCTCCGCGCTCACGACGGCGCAGCGGGCGTCGCGCGCGGCACGCCGAAGATTGTTCTGGCAGGCGGGGTACTCGTGGGCGTTGGTCAGCAGCTCGTCACCCTCGTTGAGCCGCCCGCGGCGCACGAGGTTGTCCAGCACCGTGGCGATGGCGATCGTCGCGTTGGTGATCGGTGCGATCGAGCCCGCGTCGGCATTGAGAAAGCGGGCCAGGGCGGCTCGTGCCCGGTCCATGGCCCCAGGCAGATACTCCACAAAGAACCGGACCGCCTCACGCTCCATGCGGTCGCGGTAGCCCTGCTGGGCGGCGAGCACGGCGGTGGGCGTCGCGCCGAACGAGCCGTGGTTGAGGTACACCACGCCCGGGTCCAGCGACCAGTGGCGGGCCAGAGGGCTCGGAATCGGAAGCGCCGCGGACACTCGGCGGGTAGAGTAGCGGGACGGCCCACGCTCGCGTGCGCTCCCGACGCGTTCCAAGAACAGGAACTCCAGGAACAGGAAACCACGCACGCCGCACTCCGGGAACAACGATCTGAACGCCCCGCCCCGCCAGTTCGGTGTGAAGCCCATCGTGTTCATCGCGGCGGGCGTGGCGTGCGCGACGCCCTGGGCCTCGGCGCAGATCGCGCTGCTCGTCGGGGCGGCGTTGGCGCTCCTGGGTTGGGCGGCTTTTCCGACGCAGTCCAAGACCATCTCGCGCCAGGTGATGATGTGGTCGGTCGCCACGCTGGGGCTCCTCATGCCTCTCGGCGAGCTCGGGAGGATCCTGCGTGAAGGCGCGGGCTTCGCCGTGACCACGATCAGCGGGACGATTCTGCTGGGGTGGCTCCTGGGGAAACTGCTCCGGGTGGAGCGCGAGCCGTCGATTCTGGTCTCTTCAGGAACCGCAGTGTGCGGGGCGTCCACGATCGCGGCGGTCGGCCCGGCCATCGGCGCCAGCAGCGCCACCATGGCCATCGCGACCGGCGCCATCTTCCTCCTCAACGCCGTGGGCCTGTACTCCTTCCCGGCCCTGGGGCACGCGATCGGGCTCAGCGACGAGCAGTTCGGAACGTGGTGCGGCGTGGCGCTGCACGACGTCGCCTCCGTCACCGGGGCGGCGGGGCACTACGCGGGCGTGGGGGGCGACGCGAGTGTCGCGGGCGAACGCGCCATCGTCGTGAAGCTGTCGCGCGTCGTGTGGCTGCCCGTGATCACGCTGGCGGCGGCGTGGGTCACGCGGCGTTCGCGCGCCGGCACGGGCGAGCACAAGCCCAAGGTCCCCGTGCCGTGGCTGGTCGTGCTGTTCCTGGGCGCGAGCGTGGTGCGCACGCTCCTCCCCGTGCTCTCGGAGCGTCCCGAGCTGGTCAAGCAGATCCGCTTCGCCGCGTCGCTGGGGTTCCAGGCGGCGCTCTTCCTGATCGGGAGCGGGCTGTCGCGGGAAGCCCTCGCGAACGTCGGATGGCGTGTTCTCGTGCAGGCGACGGTGCTGTGGGTGGTCGTGGCCGGGCTGTCGGTGATCGCGATCCAGCGGATGTGAGGCACCCCGCGAGAGCCCTACAGCAACACTTCAGGCGTTCACCCCGTGCCCCAGCCCCGCGAGGACGCCGGCCCAGCGCTTCATCTCGTTCTCGCCCGGCCCGGACCTGGACCCGTGCCACCAGCAGGCTCGCAGCGGGACCTCCATCTCCGCCGCGAGCTCGGCGAGCTGGCGGTCGGTGAGGTCCACGTAGGGCGTGTCGACGCGGAACGAGGCGCGTTCCGGAGCGTCGAGCGCGACCAGGCGCGACACGAGCAACGCGCGATCGACGCGGGCGGCGATCGAATCCAGGTCCAGCCCGCCCGCCTCCCCGACGCTCCGCGCGGGCCAAAGCAGCGTCACGCACCCCTGGCGCGTCGCGATCGACGCGGCGCGGAGAAGCTGCTGCGTCTCGCGCTCCCCGGGTGTGAGCGGGTGCGGCGCGGAGAGGTCGGCGATGGGCGGCGTGGGCACGTCCATGCCCAGGAGTTCCGCCTGAAGGGCCACGGCACGGAGGCGAGTGTCTCGCTCGGGGCCCGTCACGTCCGCCGCGAGGATCATGGGGCGCAGACCCGCCGTGTCCAACGCGGCGGCCTCGGCGGCGGCGGCGCACGCCACGAGCGACTCGAGCCCGCCGTCACTGAGCACCATCGTCCGGCCGCGACGCTCCATGCGCTGCATGTTAGGGTGCCCCACCCCGGGGCAGCAGCCCCACACGACACACCTCGCGGTGCTTGGAGCCCCCGGCGTGCAGCACGCTGGACATGAGACAGACGTGCTCGACAAGGAACGAAGAGTCAGAGATCTCCCGCGCCTCCCAGCGTGCCCACGCATCCGCGCAGAGATTGCCCGAAAACCGACGCAGCGTCAGGTGGGGCTCGTAGGCATCGGCGGGATCCTCGCGGGAACCCCGGGCCAGCCGCGTCGCGAGGCGGCGTTTCAGCTCCAGGAGCGCGGGGGGAGCGTCCGTGCGGAGGGCGATAAGGCGCGGGCGGGCCCGATCCGGGAAGAGGTCCAAGCCCCCGGGCGTCAGCACGAACGACGCGAGCCCCGAGGCGGCGCGCTCCACCGACTCACGCACGCGGGAGAGGTCGCGACGCTCGACCGGGCCGATGAACTGCAGCGTCAGGTGGACCTGCGCCTCGGGCGTGGGGCGGCTCTCCGGGAGATCCAGGAGCGCCGCCGCCTCGACCCAGCGACGCGCCAACGCCAGCGGCGGATAGACCGCGACGAACAGCCGCAGCGGCGGCGGGGGCTCACCACGCGCGGGACGCCTCACGCCTTGCCCTTCGCGCCGCTGCCCCATCTCGCCAACGACAAGAACGGCGCGGGGTGAGGTGCCTCGGGGTCGAGCGCCAGGGTGGTCGCGATCTCGCCGATCACCGGCGCGAACTTGAACCCGTGCCCGCTGAACCCGCAGGCCAGGATCACGTTTGGGTGGCGGGGGTGGCGGTCGAGGATGAAGTGCCCGTCGGCGGAGTTGGTGTAGAGACAGACCCCGGCGCGATCGACCGGGCCCAGCGCTCCCGGAAGATGGCTCGCGACCAAGTCGACAACCTCGTCGGTATCGCCTCGGGACACCACGCGGTCCACGCGGTCGGGGTGAACGACGCGGCCCGCCCGGTGCAGCGCGACCTTCATCGCCGAAGACCCGGGCATGATCGGAAACCCGTAGAGAAGCCCCTCCGGAAGCTCGATCGCCCAGCACGGAAACCGCCCGAGCGCGAAAAGCTCTGGATCACGCGGCCTGAGCCAGACCTGGACCTGGCGCGTGACCGTGAGCGTCACCCCCAGGCCCGCCAGGAGTTCACCGGACCACGGGCCCGCGGCGAGGATCAGGGCGCGCGCGTGAAACTCCGCCGCCCCGGCCCGAACGCGGACCCGTCCCGGCTCGGCGTGCCAGCTCTCGATCCGAGTCTCTTCATGAACCCTGGCGCGCGATGCCTCGAGCATCCGCGCGACCGCCAGCTCCGGCACGACAAAGCCCGCGTCACGCTCGGCGAGCGCGGCAAAGCTGTCCGGCACACGGAACCACGGATACCGCTCGCCCCGCCGCGAACCAGAGAGCAAATCGTGCGGGAGCGCGTGGCGGTCCGCGGCACGGGCAGCGCCAGAAACGACCTCTCCATCCGGCGGTCCCATGTAGACCGCACCGGTCAGGTGCAGGTGCGGCGAGGGCGCCGGGAGCTCTCGCCAAAGCGACAACGCCCGCCGCAGCATCGGGACGTAGTCGGGGTGCTCGTAGTACGACATCCGGAACATCCGCTGCTCGCCCGCGTGCTCCCCGAACGCGTGGGGCGGGCGGAAGCGGTCCAGGGCAACGCCCCGGCGTCCGAGGCGGGAATGGGCCCACAAGGCCGCGGAGCCCATCGTGCCCGCGCCAACGACAAGGCTGTCTGGAACCGAGCTGTCCGGGATCGAGGTCACAGGTATCGGAAAACTCTATTGAGGATGGGGAGACCGGGAATCTCCCGCGGCAGCCTGGTTGCGGCTGAATACTGCGGTCTTCCCCCGATATCGGGGATATTGGTCCTAGAAACGTGCCGGGCGTGCGGGCCGGGCGTTGACGCGTGGCCGGGCAGGGGGGCTATGATGGGGGGATCACGTTCGCCGTGTCCCGCGGTGGGGCACCTTTCGGGTCGCCGACGCTTTCTCTGCCCGAGTTCAAGCACCGGTTCAAGTCAGTCGCAAGGGCAGGGTGAAAGCACCATGAAGCTTTATGTCGGGAACTTGTCCTTTGGTACGACCGAGTCGGGCCTCCGCGATCTGTTCGCGCAGTTCGGCGACGTCTCCTCGGCCTCGATCGTGATGGATCGGTAGACCTGCCGTTCGCGAGGGTTCGGGTTTGTCGAGATCTCCAGCGATGAGCACGCGAAGGCGGCCATCAACGGGCTGAACGGGAAGAACTTCGACGGTCGCGACCTCACGGTCAACGAGGCGAAGCCTCGCGAGGCCGGCGGTGGCGGCGGGCGCGGTGGCGGCGGCGGTGGTCGCGGCGGTGGCGGCGGCGGCGGTGGCCGTCGCGGCGGCTGGTAAGCTCCACGAGCACCAACTGAGCAAGTGAATGCCCCGGGGCGATGAACCCCGGGGCTTTTTTTTGGAATGATCGCGGAGCGGGCTCGAACACCGCCGCGATCGCGCGGCGGGTCGGCGGCTTGCAGCTAGGAGATCACAGCGCGGGCAAGCACGGCACGGCGTCGGCGCGCGAAGGCCATTGCCATCACGCCCAGGCTCAGCGCGCCGGGGGCGGGGATGGTGACGAGGAACGGCACGTTGAAGCTCAGACCCGGTTCTCGACGTACGGCATTCCCGAAGATCGTGCTCCCGTCCGCGGAGATGCTGGAGCCCTCGAGCGTCCAGCCGGTGGGCACCGTCACGCCCAGCGAGTTCAGGTAGTCTCTGAGGAACATCGGCCCGCTTCCGTTCAGCCAGATCGTGGCGTGCGATCGCAGGAGATCGACGTTGTACGCGGTGCCGATGATGATCGAGCCGTCGCCCGCGAATCCACTCGCCGACATGTTCCATCGATCCCCGAACGTCCCGAGGTCGATCGGCTGACGGTTAGCCCACAGAACAGCTTTGTCCCACTCACTCTGTACTCCCGACCTGACCGTCCCCACCACGAGCGACCCGTCGTTGTTGGTCATTCTGGGTCGGGCGTCGTACTCGCCGGTCATCCCCGCGGGCGCGGGGAGGAGTTGCCACCCGTCA
>CAZTJZ010000003.1:0-69359 GCA_964614075.1 uncultured Phycisphaeraceae bacterium | reverse complement strand
CCACTCCCGCGACGATCGTGGAGAGCAAACCTTCGCGCCTGCGGATCGAGGGGCTGATCCTGGGGCACCTGCCGGTGCTCGCGGCGGCGTGGGTGGGGCAGTACGCGCGCCAGATCGCGTCGCAGCGTCAGGAGACCGTGGCGCTCGTGCGCGTGCAGAGCGGGCAGCTCTTTCTTGATCTCATCGGATCGGGCGTGGCGGCGCGGCGCGAGGAGTTCGAGCGTGCGTCGGCGGGCGCGTGGAGCCTGGAGGACGCGGCGAGGTTCGCGGCACGCTCGGCGACGACGTGGCTCGTGCGCGTCGAGGAGCCCAGCGAGCCCGAGCTCATTGATTCGGGCGTGGTGGGCGAGGTGACGGTGCTCACCGGGGCGGACGACGCGGCGCTGGTGGCGTCGTACCGGGCGATGAAGTTCCTGGCCAACCGCGAGAACGAGGCGAACGCGCTGAGCGACGGCGAGGCGGGCGGGGACGCGTTCGGCGAGGGGCTCGGGGAGGTGGGTGGGGAGGCGAGGCCCGGGTCGTACACGCTGCGGGTCGTGGTGATGGGCTCGACGGCGGAGAAGGCCGGGGAGGCGAGCGTCAAGCTCAAGAAGACGGCGCGGGCGTTCCTGGGTCGGGAGATCGAGGTGCAGGCGGGCTCGGCGCGACTGGCGCCGGCGCCGACGCTCACGGTCTTCCGCGGGGATTCGCCCGCAGTCTCGCGGATCGGCGAGGTGATCCGCGGCGCGAGCGCGGAGTTGAGGATCGAGGGGGGCGTGAGCGTCCCGGTGCCGGCGGCGTCGGTGGGCCACGCGGGGGGAAAGTCAGGGGCGAAGCGCGGCGTGCCGGAGCTTGTGGCCGCGGCGTTTGGGGGCCCGGCGGGCGTGGGATTGGGAGTGAGTTTGGGCGCGGGGTCGGCCGCGGGCTCGGCGCCGGTGGCGAAGTCGGCGCCGGTCGGGCCCGGGGATCTTGAGCTGGCGAAGCACCTGCCGGGGCTGGTGGGGCTGAAGGCCCGTTGCCCCTTTGCGCCCAAGGTCCAGCTCGCGGCGGACGCGTCGGGGGCGCTGCACCTGCTCGCGTACGTTGCGGATTCGCGCGAGCTCGCGGACGAGGCGGTGGGGCAGACCGTGGCCAAGCTCGTGTCGGTCGCTGGGTGGGCGTTTGATCACCTGGAGTTGCTGCGCCTGGCCAGCCCGGGGGTGACGCTGTCGGGCGAATCCGAGAAGACGGCGCTGCATCTGCTCACGGACCAGCCCAGGAATGTGCGGCGGCTGCTGGACTCGGGCGTGCAGCTGCACCTGCTCGCGGCGGTGAACGTGGGCGGGGAGACGGCGTGGGTGTGCCGGGAGCTGAACTAGAGATCGCGACCGGGGGTGGCGGGCGCGGCACTACGATCCGTCGTGATCGAGCTTGAGGCTATTGCGCGGGAGTTGGACGAGGCCGCCCGGTCGGGCGAGGATGTCGTGCTGGGCACGGTGGTGGGCGTGGAGGGCTCGACGTACCGGCGTCCCGGGGCTCGGTTGCTGGTGCGACGGGACGGGCGCGGCGTCGGGATGGTGAGCGGGGGGTGCCTCGAGAGCGAGATCGCGAGGCGGGCGTTTTTTCATGTCGAGCGTGGCCCGCGGGTGGTGACGTATGACACCTCGGGAGATGGGGAGCGTGAGCTGGGGTATGCGCTGGGCTGCCGGGGGCTGGTGAGCGTGCTGCTGGAGCGTGTCGAGGTGGCGCGTGGCGCGGCGATGGCGCGGATGTTCTGGAGCGTGGCGCGCGGGGAGAGCACGCGGGCGATCGAGGTGGTGTTCGAGGGCTCGGCGAGGCTGGGCACACGTCTCGAGGAGGAGGCGCGAGAGGGAGAGGCGTCGGCGGCGGGGGTGCTCGTGGACCGGGCGAGCGTGCCGGAGCGGCTGGTGATCTTTGGGGCGGGGCAGGACGCGGAGGCGCTGGCGCGGCTCGCCCCGCACGCGGGGTTTGTCACGATGGTGGTGGTGGGGCGGGAGTCGGCGTTGATCACGGGGCGGCTGGCGGGCGCGGCGGCGTGCGTGACGGCGTCGGACCCACGCGTGGGCGAGTGGCTGGCGGGCGAGCGTTCGGCGGCGGTGGTGATGACGCACCACGTCGAGGCGGATGTCGCGGCGCTGCGCCTGGCGTTCGCGGGGGCGTGCGGGTATGTCGGGCTCCTGGGGCCGGCGTCTCGGCGGGACGAGCTGGTCGGGTCGCTGCGCGCGGCGGGGGTGGCGGTGGACATGTCGAGGCTGTACGCCCCGGCGGGATTGGACATCGGGGCCGAGGGGGCGGGAGAGATCGCGGTGGCGATTCTGGGCGAGGCCCGCGCGGTGCTGCGCGGGCGTGGGGGTGGAGCGCTGCGGGATCGTCGCGGGGCGATCCACGAGCGGGGTGAAGCGGGGCGGGCGGCGGGGGGTGTCGTCGCGGGGTCGTGCGCGATCGGGGGCGGAGCGTGAGGATCGTGCACGCGGTGCTGGGCGCGGGGGGCTCGACGCGGATGGGGGCGATGAAGCTCGCGATGGAGTTTCGCGGGCTGCCGCTGATTGCGCACGCGGTGCGGGCGGGGGTGCGGTCCGGGGCGGAGCGTGTGGTGGTGGTGCTGGGGTGTGAGGCGGAGGCGCTGCGTGGGCTGGTGCCGCACGGTGTGGAGGTGGTGGAGAACCCGGCGTGGGCGGAGGGGCTGTCGACCTCGATCCGGGCGGCGGTGGACGCGAGCGTCGGGGCGGAGGCGCTGGTGATCGCGCTTGCGGACCAGCCGTGCGTGCCCGCGGCGCACTTCGCGGCGTTGGGCGAGGCGGTGGGGCGAGGGGCGGGGGCGTGCGCGACGCGGTACGCGGGGGTGGTGGGCGTGCCGGCGTGCTTCTCGAGGGCGTGGTTCGAGGAGCTCCGCTCGATCCGTGAGGACCGCGGCGCGAAGAATCTGCTCTCGCGCGAGGGCGTTCGCGCCATCGCGTGCGAGGCGGCGGGGCTGGACATCGACACGCCCGAGGACCTGAAACGCCACGGGGCGCGCGGCTGAACCGAACCGTTCAGGGGGCGAGCTTGGCGAGGGCGGCGCGGGCCGCGTCGAGATCCCCGGTGATCTTCGCGAGCTGGTCGCGAGTCTGCTGGACCATCTTGGGCGGGGCCTTGTCGGCGTAGCCCGGGTTGGCGAGGCGGGCCTCGAGGGTTGCGGCGGACTTTTCGAGATCGGCGATCTGGCGCGTCAAGCGCTGGCGTTCGGCGTCTTCGGCGGCGCCGGCCTGGGCGGCGTCGGCGAGGTTGCTGAGCGCCCACTCGTGCGACTCGAACGTGAACAGGGTCGAGCCCGGCGGGGGGAGGGCGGTCTCCACGCGCTCCAGCCCCGCGAGCGTCATCGCCAGGGCGAGCTGCTCGGGGGTGAACGACGGGGGCGTGCGCTTGGCATCCGTCGAGAGATGGAGCGTGATGCGACGCGAGGGCTTCACCTGGTGCTTGGCGCGCACGTCGCGGATGGCGGTCACGAAGGCGCGCAGGCGCTCGAAGTCGGCCTCGGCGGCCGGGTCGCGGAGGGAGGGGTCGATGGCCGGCCACGCCGCGAGGCAGAGCAGGTCTCGCCCGCGCGGGCGCTCGAGGCGCACACCCGGGACGCGGGCGGCGGGGAGGGCGCGGAGCTTCTCGTCGATCGCCTCGGTGACGAAGGGCATGACGGGGTGGAGGAGACGGACGATCGATTCGAGCGTGGCGGCGAGGACGGCACGCTGCGCCGGGTTCGTGGCGGCGGTGGGCTTGATGGCCTCCAGGTACCAGTCGCAGAAGTCGTTCCAGAGCAGGGTGTAGACGCTGGCGGCGTACTCGGAGAACTCGAAGCGTGCGAGCGAGTCGTCGATCCCCGTCGCCGCCGAGGCCAGACGCGAGAGCATCCATCGGTCGGCGAGCGTGGTTTGGCCCTGGGCGGGCGCGGGCGAGCCGCCCAGGATTCCCAGCGCGAATCGTGCGGCGTTCCAGAGCTTGTTGGCGAAGTTGCGTCCCAGATCGAACTTGGGGCTGGTGTTCTTCCCCGTGGCGGGGTCCTTGACGACCGGGAGGCGGACGTCCTGGGTCTGGGTGGTCATGTGGCAGAGCGTGAAGCGCATCGCGTCGGCGCCGTGCGTGGCGATGATGTCCAGAGGATCAACGCCGTTGCCCAGGCTCTTGGACATCTTTCGGCCTTCGCCGTCCTGGATGACCGCGTGGATGAAGACGTCGCGGAAGGGGACAGGCCCCTTGCCCTGGCCCTCGCCCAGGAAGTAGCGGTTGAACATGACCATGCGCGAGACCCAGAGGGTGATGATCTCTCGGGCGGTGCAGAGGGTGGAGGTGGGGTTGAAGGCCTTGAGGAGGTCGGTGTCGTCGGGCCAGCCGAGCGTGGACATGGGCCAGAGTGCGGAGGAGAACCAGGTGTCGAGGACGTCGGGGTCGCGCTCGCACTTTGCGACAAGCCGGCCGAGTGTCTTCGCGGCGGCGAGCTGCTTCGGGTTCTTCAGCCACTTCGATGGAATGGATGCTTCGCTCGCACCCGAGCTGAGCCACGATGCGAGTTCAGTGAAGATGGCCTCTGATGTCGCGCTACTGGCCACAAGATGGCATGTTTGGACGATCGAATCGTGCTTCACAAAGCAGGGAGTGTCGTCGCAGTCGTCGCACAATTTCCATGCTGCCATTGCCACGCTCGATGAAAATTCTTCATATTCAGCGGAGCCATCGTTCTCATCCGATGGCCCGAACTTTGTTACGGGGGAGATATGCCACACCGGGATTCGATGCCCCCACCAGAGCTGCCTGGAGATGCACCAGTCGCGGATCTGGTCGTGCCACTGCTCGTAGGTCTTCGCGTAGCGGGCGGGGTGGAAGGCGAGCGTGTTGTCTTCTCTTGTGGCACAGGCGTCCCGCCTGTGTTCTTCGTTTTTCTCTTCTTGCCCATCAGCCCGTGTCGTGCCGCGCCATCTCTCGGGGAATCGGCACTGCCCGTCGAGCGACGCTCCGGGAACCCAGGTCCACGGGTACTCCGACCATGCCCGTGCCAGGCCGGCGTTCACGGGGTTGTGCTGGAGGTACGCGAGGGTTTCCTGGAACTCTCCGGGGCGGAGGATCCGGTCGAAGGACTCGTCCTGCCACACGGGTGCGTTTCGCCCGTGCTGCTTGGTCATCTCGTGGGCCGAGTACGACTTGAGGCTGTGGAGGATCTCCGCGAGCGTGTACCACTGCCCGGGTGACTTTTCGAACGGCGACAGGATGAGGTGGACGTGGTCGGGCATGACGCACGCCGCGTGGAGCTCGAGACGTTCGGCATCCCAGTGGCGACAGGCGTGGAGGACAAGGGTCCGCTCCGCTTCTGAGAGCGTGCCGTGTGCGAGACGGAACGTGATGAAATAGGTCTGGCCTCCCTGCTGCCAGTGCGGGAGATTGCGGATGGAGGATGTGAATTGTGCGCTGAGCGGCTTGTGGAGCGTGGAAGGGTGGGGCACCGGCGGATGACCCGTGCCTTGAGGCAAAGGAGGATGGGAAGGCACAGGCGGGACGCCTGTGCCACGAGAGGGAGAAGAGGCAGAGCGCTGCTCCGCGACGAGCGCCTGGTTCGCCGCCTTTGCCAGGCGCGGGTCGGTGACCTTCACGTACCACTGGTCGCTGAGGTAGGGCTCGATGATCGCCTTGCTGCGGTCGCTGTGCTTGACGCTGTGGCGGTGGGGCTTGCTCCCCTCAAACAGCGGCTCGTTCCCGACGGTGCGGGCCTGGAACTCTTTGATGACGAGCTTGCGCGCGTCCTCGCGTTTCTTGCCGACGAAGAGGTGGGCGTCGCCAGGGTCGCTCCAGCCGTGCGTGTCGCTGATGGAGCCGTCCGGGGCCATCACGTTGATCACCGCGAGGTTGTGGCGTCGTCCGAGCTCGTAGTCGTTCTGGTCGTGCGCGGGCGTGACCTTGAGGAACCCGGTGGCCACGGCGGCCTTGGGGTCGTTTTTTTCATCGTCGGTGCGTGCGTAGCGCTCGGGGAGCACGACGTAGCTGTCTTCCACGATCGGGATGACGCGCCCCACGAGGGGAAGCTCGACGCTGAGCCCCTTGAGGGCCTTGGCACGGGGGTCGTGGGGGTTGATGGCGACGGCGGAGTCGCCCAGGTAGGTCTCGGGGCGGGTGGTGGCGACGGTGATCCAGGCCGGGGCGTCGGCGGGGTGGTGACCGGCGCCCTCGTAGCCGCGGCGTGCGAGCTCTCCCCAGGACACAGGCTGCGCGTCCTGGACTTTGTCGTCGTGCTCCACGCCGCGCTCTCGCGCGCCGGCGTGGACGAGCGGGTAGCGGAGGTAATAGAACGCGCCGTCGATCTCCTCGTCGTAGCACTCATCGTCGGCGACCGCGGTCTGGAGCACGGGGTCCCAGTTTACCAGGCGCTTCCCGCGGTAGATCATGCCGCCCCTGAAGAGGCGGAAGAAGGCCTCGCGCACGGCCTTGGCGCACTGGTCGTCCATGGTGAAGCGCTGGCGTTCCCAGTCGCACGAGCAGCCCATCTTCTGGAGCTGGCCCGTGATGACCGCCTCGTACTCGTCCTTGAAGGCCTGGATTTTGGCGACGAAGGCCTCGCGGGTGAAATCGGTGCGGCGTTTCTTCTCGTCCTTCATCACCCGACGCTCGACGACGGCCTGCGTGGCGATCCCCGCGTGGTCGGTGCCGGGCATCCAGAGGGTCTCGTAGCCCATCATGCGGTGGGCGCGGGCGAGGATGTCCTGGAGGGTGTTGTTGAGGGCGTGCCCGAGGTGCAGGCGGTCGGTGACGTTGGGCGGGGGGATGACGATGGTGTAGGGACGGACGGCGCCCTGGAGAACACGCTGCGGGTCGGCGTGGAAGGCGTTCGAAGCGATCCAGCGATCCCAGATTCGTGACTCGTGCTCGGCGGGCTTGTAGGTCTTGGAGAGCTCGGCAGGGGCGTCTGTGGGGGCGTCCATCGGGATGGGGGCGTGAGGCGCCGCGGGGGGGTTCTGATCGGGAAGTGCCGAAGATGACGACATAGATGACGACATGGCGGGGGAGTGTACGCTTTGCCCGTGGGGACGCCCGGCGGAGCGCGGACGGGACTCGGGCGACGGAGGGTGCGAAGGCGATGAAGAACGGCGTGTTCAAGGCGGTGGTGGTGGTGCTGGTCCTCGCGCTCGCGGGGGCGCTGGTCCTGGTCGTTCGAGGAGCGCTCTCGCCCTCGCCCGCGGAGGCTAAGCCCGGGACGGGGAGCGCGGAGAACATCGACGCGATCCTGAACGCGGCGGAGGTGTACGTCAAGCAGCTTGAGCCGGCCAAGGCCGAGGCGATCTTGAAAGAGGCGATCGCGAAGTATCCGCAGGAGGCGCGGCTGTGTCTGAGCTATGGCGAGCTGCTGGTGGCCCAGCGGCGGCCCGGCGAGGCATACCCGATGTATGAGAAGGCGATCGCGCTGGGCAAGCCCGACGCGAAGCTGCAGTTCGACGCGGGGACGGTGGCGAGCTCGGCGGGGAAGCCCGACCGGGCCGAGGAGCACTACGCCGCCGCCCAGGGGCTGAGCCCCAACGATGCGCAGATCCCGATCTACCTCGCGCAGACGCAGCTCAAGCTCGACAAGCTGACCGACGCGAAGAAGAACCTGCTTCTGGCGGCGAACCTCGATCCCGAGAAGGCGATTGTGTGGGGAACCCTGGGCGAGATCGCGCTGCGGGAGAACCACGCGGAGATGGCGGTCCAGCACGTCGCCAAGGCCCGGACGCTCGACCCGTACAACGTGGTGTGGCGGCTGGTGGAGGCGCGGGCGAAGAAACGGCTGGGGCGGGCGGAGGAGGCGTTGCAGGGGCTGGTCGGGCTCTCGATGAGCGAGCAGCGCGAGCCCGGGGTGCTGGCGGTGATGGGAGAGTGCTACGGGCTGCTGCGGCGCCCGGAGGACGCGGCGGGGTTGTACGCCAAGCACGCCGAGAGCGAGCCGACCGATGCGCAGCTCGCGCTCGACGCGGCGGTGTGGATGGAGCGGGCCGGGAAGCTGGACGAGGCGCGCCGGTTCGCCCAGCGCAGCGCGATGCTGGGGAGCGAGGCGGGGAAGAAGCTGAGCGAGCGGCTGGGGAAGTAGTCGTTGGTGCATGGGGCAGGTGCGGGATGAGGCGAAGGCTGGCGTGCGTTCAGCCATCGTCGCCCCCGTCCTATCATCCGTCGTTGTGAGCACACCTCAAGAGCATGGCCAGGGCGGGCCGGACGACGGCGTGAAGGCGCCGGTATCGATCCGCCAGGTCGCGGCGGCGGCGGGGGTCTCCATCGCGACGGTGTCTCGGGTTATGAACAACCCCGGTGCGGTCTCGTCGGCGACGGCGGCGAAGGTGCAGGAGGTCATCCGCAAGCTTGGGTATCAGCCCAGCCCGCTCGCGCAGGCGTTCTCCTCGGGCTCGAGCAAGGTCCTGGGGCTGGCGCTCCCGAGCTTCCACGGCGAGTTCTACAGCGAGCTGATGAAGGGCGCCGATGCCGAGGCGGCCAAGCACGGGTACTCCATGCTCGTCACCTCCATCGAGGCCCAGGCCGACCTGTACCGGCGGAACCGGATCTTCAACTCGGGGCTGATCGACGGCGTGGCGATGCTCGCGGCGGACAAGTCCGACTCGCTCGTGGGCGAGGCGATTGACTCGCAGCTCCCGACGGTCGCGCTGGACATCGACCTTACCGAGCACGGGCTCGACAGCGTGGTCCTCGACAACGACAAGGGGGCCCGTGAGGCGGTGGAGCATCTGCTCCGATGGGTCGAGCCCTCGCGGTGCTTCTTCGTGGGCGGGCCCCGGACGAACTTCGACACCACGGCGCGGGGCGGAGCGTTCTCCGCGACGCTCGCGGCGCACGGCTGGACGGTGACGCCCGATCAGATCACCTACGGCGAGTACTCCTTTGAGTGGGGCAAGGAGTGGGCCGTGCGGATGATCAAGCGCCAGGGGCTGGAGAACGCGGGCGTTCTGGCGTCCAACGACGAGATCGCGTCGGGCGTGCTCCGCGCCGCGGAGGACGCGCGATTGTGGGTGCCCGATCAGCTCCGCCTTGTCGGGTTCGACAACTCTCGCCTGGCCCAGGTCGTCCGCCCGCGGCTGTCGTCGGTGGCCCTGCCCATGGCGGAGGTGGGGGCGGCGGCGGTGAACCTGCTCATCAAACGCCTCGAGAACAAGCACGCCCCGGCGCAGCTCATCCGCCTCCCCACGCGCCTGGTCGTGCGCGAGAGCAGCACGGCGATGACGTTCTGAGCGGGTGCTGGCGGCGGGGGCACGGTTTCGCGCGATCGGCCGGCAGTTTCTGCTATCGGTCCAGCTCGAAGCGCACCACGCCGCCCGCGATCGTGTGCGTGACGCGCCCGCGGACCTGGCGCCCGGCGACGGGCGTGTCCTTGCTGAGCCCCGCGCGGCGCAAGGGCTCGCTGGTCCCCGCGCGGTCGGGGTCGACGCGGGGGGCGTCGGCGGGCCCGCCGACTTCGAGCCGCCCGAGCCCGCGCGTGTCGAGGCCGCAGAGGCGCGCCGGCTCGACCGTGAGCATCGCGACGAGGCGCGGCCAGGAGAGGATCCCGGTGTGCACGAGCGCCTCGGCGTAGAGCGGGAGCGCGGTCTGCAGTCCGATCAGGCCGAACGGCGCCTCCTCGAAGGGCAGCGATTTTTCCTCCGGGGCGTGCGGGGCGTGGTCGGTCGCGAGGACCGTGATCGTGCCGTCGCGCACGCCCTCGCGCAGGCCCGCGACGTCGCGATCCTCTCGCAGAGGCGGGTTGACCTTCGCGAGCGTGTTGTAGCCGTCGCACGCGGTGTGCGTGAGCAGGAGGTGGTGCGGCGAGGCCTCGCCCGACACCGAGAGCCCCTCGCTCCGCGCCCGCCGGAGCAGCTCGACCGTGCCGGCGGAGGAGACGTGCTGGACGTGGTACCGGCACGGGGCGTGACGCACCAGGCGGAGATCACGCTCGACGATCAGCTCCTCGGCGACGCGGGGCCAGCCCGTCAGGCCCAGGCGCACGCTGACCTCGCCCGCGTGCATGCTCGCGCCGCGGGTGAGCGTGGGTTCCTGCGCGTGCTGCATGAACACGAGGCCCGTGCGGGACACCGCGCCCAGCACGCGGGACATCATCCCCGCGGACGCGACGCAGTCGCCATCGTCGGAGAACCCCACCGCGCCGGCGCGGGCGAGGAGGTCGATCTCGGCCAGCTCGTCGCCCTTGCGTCCCTTGGTAGCCGCGGCGACGGGGAAGATGCGGCAGAAGCTCGTGCGGGCGGCGCGTTCGGCGAGGTCGCGGAGCGCCTCGGGCGTGTCGAGGGCCGGTGTCGTGTTGGGCATGCAGCAGACGGCGGTAAACCCGCCGCTGATCGCGGCCTCGCCCCCGGTGCGCAGAGTTTCCTTGTGCTCGCCCCCGGGCTCACGCAGATGCACGTGCGGGTCGATGAGGCCGGGGCAGAGGATGGCGCCCTTCGCGTCGATCACGCGGTCGGCGGCGGAGCGTTGCAGCGACGCGCCGATCGCGGCGACCAGCCCGTCGGCGATGGCCATGTCGCCCGTCCGGTCCATCCCCGACGCGGGGTCGATCAGGCGCGCGTTGGTCACGAGGAGCGAAGCCACGTCGGAGCGTATCAGCGGAGCCCGGAACGGGCGTCGGGGCGTGTCGTGAAACCACGGCGGGGCGTGGCGGGGCAGGGTCCGGGGGCCTATCCTCTTCGTTCACAGCGGGGTGTAGCGCAGCTTGGTAGCGCGTTTGACTGGGGGTCAAAAGGTCGTGGGTTCAAATCCCGCCACCCCGATTTTGAAGAGCAGATGGCCTCGGCAGGTGCCGGGGCCATCGGTGTTTACGGAAGAGTTCAAACGTATACTGCCACACCGACTGTTCTTGCGATCGATTGAACTGCTCGTCGCGCGAGTCTTTGTAACTCAAATTGGTCAGCGATGCTGACCGCATGTCATCGCAGCAGCTGGAGGCGGGCCGGAGGAGTCTTGTTCAGATATTCCAGAGGAGGGGTCCTTCGGACGGCGTAACCCCCATTCCTCCGGCACTTCCATCCCCAGGAAACAGAAGGCCCTGGTTCAGCGATGAGCCGGGGCGGGTGCGTCAATCAATGGGGCCATTCGCCGGCGCGCAGTGAGGCAATGACTCGTGGGGATGGCAGCGCGACGCGTTTCGGCTGATCCTTTGGTCCCCAGAGCCAGAACAGCACACATCGCTCATCAGCCAGTTGGCCGGCGATCCGAAGCACGTGCCGAAGGTGCTGCTGATCCTCTGCAAAGGACGACGTGTGAAAGAAGAGCGCATCGACGTACACCCACGCCGCGTGCGACATCCAAGCATCCCTTTCGCGTTCACTATCGGGTGGCAGCTCCTCCGACATCTTCCACTTCATCTCGCCGACTCGCCCTGTCACCTCATCCAGCTTCCCCTCACCGATCACGTTGATGTACGGTTCGGACGATGTGCCGATGTGGTATGGCGTGCCGCCGAAGCGCCAATCAATGTACCGCATTCCATCACCATCCTCGTTGATGGCCTGCGCTGATGTCGAAGCATCCTCACCGTGTTCGGCGTCGATGATCCTACGAGCCTCTTCGATTGAGACCCGCCGAATGCGGTCCAATAGAAGGACGACCATGGGGAAAACGCGATCATTCGCCACGTTCTACTCCAAGGGACGATGTACCGGCAACCGTAGGTGCCCTGGCATAGGCGGCGCATGATTTGGGCGCGAGGCGAGCTTGGCCGCATCTTCGATGCGAAGGGGACGCTCCATCGCGTAGCGCCGGTCCCAGATGAAGAGAAGTACGTCAAAGGCCCCAGGTGTCCCGGACCAGCGCGGCGTCAGTTCGTTCATCGTGGGTGCCGACAACTGTGTGGTTTCTACCGGAACGGGAGTCAAACCGCGCTGGCGCTCACCAAATGGCGAATACCGGCTTCCCACACCCTAACGCCCTCCAAGAAAAGTTCTATTGGTGTTCTGTCACCCCGATTGACGAATTGAAACGCCCGCAGTCATGGCTTGCGGGCGTTATCGTTTACGTCTTCGCTGCCGTACTCTCACCACTGACTACTGGCGGCTTGGCATTGAGATACCAATACCATGAGCGATTCAGGAGTGTCATTTCAGCTCGGAGGTCTTTCGGTCTGGATCGATGGATATCAGTTCGTGGATGCGGCCGATTACTGGGACGCCAACTGGGTCAATACCCGAGTCGAGTGCATGGGCCAACATGCGATCGTGAAGCTCTGTGATCCCTGCCTTCGACTTCCTGAACTAGCCGGTTGGGCCGAAGCGTGTCAGCGACTCTTGGATGGTCAGAGTGAGACAGCACCTCTCGCACCAATGGAGCCATATCTCGACATCACCGTTGACCGTTCGGGTGAATTCAAGGGCTTGGTGGCTATCACGAAAATCACTCCTGATAACATCACTCAGTTTCATGAGTTCCGATTCTCCATCGATCCTTCTGACTTGGCAAGGCTCGTCAGATCGCTCAAAGTCGTGCTGGCAGCGTTCCCGATCAGAGGAACGAAGCCGGACTGATCCACCCAAAATCGCCCGAGTCGCAGGCATCAGCACCCTAACGCCTGCCAAGAAGAGTTCTCTTGGTGTCCTGTTACTCCGACATAGTTGGCGCAATGGCCTCGGCAAACGCCGAGGTCACCTGTGTTCTTGGTGCGGTTCATTCTGTGTCCTCGCAGCCCAGGCACCACCGGCGGGTTTGGGCCAAGTCCCGCCGCGTCGCCAACTTCGACAAGTTGATCGTTCCCATGCTCCGCTAGGTCAGCGCCCGCGGCGAAGAGGGGCCGTGGTCGGAGGTCACGACCGCGACGGTGGTGGCTTAGGTGGCAACCGAATCCGGCGTCTGGTCACGCACTTCAAACGGCTCGGCCTTCAGCTTGCGCGGGAACGTCTTTAGGAGCCGCG
Source organism: uncultured Phycisphaeraceae bacterium (assembly GCA_964614075.1). Lineage (GTDB taxonomy): Bacteria > Planctomycetota > Phycisphaerae > Phycisphaerales > UBA1924. The sequence goes on along the minus strand of CAZTJZ010000003.1, from coordinate 56,496 downwards.
CCGCGTACGCCTGCTCAGCGATGAACCAGCCGCCTCGAACTTGCGTGATCGGGAAGTTCGGCAGGGTTCCGCGCACGACATACGTGAGCGGCCCCTTGGGATAGTTGAGTTCGCCGCAGGCGCGGCAACGCCGCGGAACGTACCCCTCGGCATGGGCCATCGGGCAATGTTTGGGACGCACGCGAACACCGACGGGCTCGAGCGGCGCGCTGCGAGCGTCCGGGATGACCTTCCAGACCCAGTGCGGCGGCAGCTCGTCGCGGATCACGTCATAGAGGGCGCGGGCGACGAGGTACGGCTGCACGCCCCACACCGCGGCCAGGATGCTCCGCGTCCCTTCGAGCAGCGGGATCGGGCCGTCCACTTTGCGAGTGTGCTTGCGGGGAACGCCGCAGCGCGGGCACTTGTCGCGCGCGGAGATCGCCCGCCAATATTCGTGCATCGCGTGGGCGGCTTCATCGGGCAACCCTGAGATTGTCACGAGCGGAACGTCCATGTCGTGCATGGTAGTGGTTCTGGTTGCGGAGCCGACGTTCGACGCGGCCACTGACAGAGCCGCGCTCACCTTTCTGACCATGACCACCACGCCGAGCTTCGCGCCGAGTTCCGCACCTAGGGCGGCGGTGAGACGGCGGTCTACCTGCTCCGCTGGGTCAACACCTGCCGCGGAAAAAGGGGGCCGTGGTCCGAGTTCCTGACGGCGACGGCGACGGTGGCGCCGTGACTGTGCTGGGCAATTGGCAGGTCGTGTGCGGTTCGACGCTCGCGCGAGGCGAGTTAGCCGCGTGATCGCTGTGAGAAGCCCGGTATCGCACGGCGCTCTCGGCGTTGTCGCACAGCATGTGCTCGGTGTGGCCACACCCCCGCGGTCGCGCATGAAGATACGGCTTGTCCGACACCGTTGAGTATTGTAGTTTCGCTGGGTTTCGCGTAGAATCTCAGCACGGCAGAGGAGAGAGCTTCCCATCCGTTCGAACACCGTCAGCAAGACGCGGCGTTCGCAGGAGCTCTCAAGTGATCACCACAACGCGTTCAGTTGTCGAGGTTGCTCATTCTGTCAGTCCTTCTCACGTTCGTTGGGTGCCGTCGGTGGGGCTGGTCGTTGTGGCGGTGCTGCAGTCGGCGCTCGTGCCCATCGCGCACGCGCAGTGGAGCGTCACTAACCTGAACCCAGGGGGAGCGGCGCTGTCCTTCGGCTACGCCGCAGACGGCGGGCAACAGGCCGGGACGGCGTTCGTGGACGGAGTGCAACGTGCAAGTCTGTGGGCCGGTACGGCGGGCTCGTGGGTTGATCTCCACACTGTTCTGCCGGCCGAATTCCGGGATAGCTTCGCGCGAGGCATCTCCAGCGACGGCGTGAACATGTACATCTCTGGTTGGGGCTTCAACAACGCAACAGGCACCAACGAAGCCCTGCTGTGGTCGCGGCCGATCCCTGCCCCCGGCGCGATCGCGGTGCTTGGACTCGGCGGACTGCTCGCCGCGCGACGGCGGAGATAGAGCGCCGAGCGCGCGATGGCGGCGATTCTCCCCGAGACGTTTCGCCTGCTCGCGCTGATCGAGGGTGGGCAGCTTGTGACGTACCAAGCGCGCCCCAGCGCAGCGCCGAGAGGCGAGCGAGACGAATCCACCCCGACCCGCCGCGCCCGACCCACAAACGCGCAGCGCGCCGAGGTATTCATCGCGCTGACCGCGCCGGTCAGCATGCACAGCCCGAGCAGGCGCACGCAGGCGTTGAGCGCGTTGTTCCAGAACTTCTCCGCCGGCGGGCTCATCGCCGCGGCGAAGAGCCCGATGCCGACCAGGATCGTGAGGACGTACGACCCGTGCCCCAGCAGCTTGATGAGCGTGTACGACGTCACCGCCCCGAACGCCCCGCACCAGTTGGTGACCGGGTTGTTGGCGGGCGCATAGGCGTGGGTGGGGGGGTCCTTGGGGTCAAAGCCGATGAGGCTGGCGGCGACGAACACCCACGCCGCGATCATCACCAGAAGCCCCAGCCGCCGGAGCACGATCGCGGGGTCCACCGCACGAGCCTTTCGAGAAGTCGCCATAGCGGAGAAATATCGGCGGAAGGGGGAAAAAAGGCGCACAAGTCGCGCGACAAGGCGGGCGAGCGCTCGGGTTCTGCAAGCCGGTCCGGAAGGCCCGCCGCCCTCTCTCTTCCCCTTCCTCGTGGCACAAGTGTCCCCCGCGTGCTCTCCTTTTCCTTGTGGCGCGGGCGTCCCGCCTGTGGCCTACTCCTCCTCCTGGACCCTCGCCCACGCGCACGCCCCACGCGTCACGCCGAACGCGGTGCCCGTCCCCGCCGACGGACGCCGCGGCGGAGCGACCGGGCCGTCCGTCCTGGGTGACGAGGGCTCCGTCGCGGCGGACGAGCTCTTCGTCGTGGGTGACCGGAGATCCGTGCGGCGTGACGGGTCGTGCGTGCGAACGCTCCCGGGCCGTGGGCCTGAGTTCTCGGCCCGAAAATGAACTTCTGCGGCGGCGGCGGATCGGGTAGACTGACACCAGGAGCGAGCGACGACACCGGGAGGGTGGTCATGCGGATTCGCTCCGTTCTTATTGGTCTTTGCACGCTCGCGGCGGCGTCGGGTGTTTCGGCGCAGACCTTCGATCTGACCGGGGCGCCGGCCGTCGAGGGCACGAGGGTCTATGCGCTCTCGGCCGACGGACGTGTCGCGACGGGATGGTCGAGCCCGTCGGGGACATCGTTTCTTTGGACGCGGGCGGGCGGGAGGCAGGATCTACCGACCGTCGCGGGGTCGTCCGCCGCGATCTCCGGCGATGGGACCACGATCGCCGGACGAGCCGCGGGGGGCGTGGCGTTCCGCTACGCTGGGCCGGGGACATATCAACCGTTGCCGGCGCCCACCGGGTTCGCGAACAACCAGGCCGACGGCGTGAGCGGGGACGGATCGGTGGTGGTGGGGACGGGGTTGAGCGGCTCGTCGAGCGCGATGGCGTGGCGCTGGACGCAAGGCACGGGGACGCAGGCGCTGGGGCGCACGCGGCCCGGGCACTCGGCGAGCTTCGCGCAGGCCGTGAGCCGCGACGGGCAGACGATCGTGGGGTGGAGCGGCGGGGGCGGCGCGGCGGGCGAAGCGTTCCGCTGGACACCATCGAGCGGGTTGCAAGCGCTGCCGCTTCCGATCGGGAACATCTTCGGCACGCAGGCCACGGCGACGAACCACGACGGCAGCCTCATCGCGGGATTCTCGGGCGACAACCCGGCGCTGGTGTGGCACAACGGCGGCTCCCCCACGCTCCTTCCCCAGCTCGCGGGCTGGGGCATCATGGTCCCGCACGGCATCAGCGACGACGGGACGGTGGTCGCGGGCGAGGGGACCAACCCCAACGTCGAGCAGGAAGCCTGGATCTGGACGCCGACGCGCGGGAGCGAGAGCCTGTTCAGCTATCTCATGTCGCAGGGCGTGAGCGTCCCGGCAGGGTGGAGGCTGGCGAACTGCAACGCGATGTCCGCGGACGGACGGACGTTCGCGGGCTGGGCGCGGAGCACGTCGGGACCGGCGATGTCCTTCGGCTTCGTGACGACGGTGCCGACACCGGGCGTGTGTGTCACGGTTTGTGCGGCGTGTCTCGTCACCTCGAAGCGGAAGCGCCGCGCCGCCGCAACCTGAATCATCCTCGGACGTACAACTCAGCATCTCTCGCGGGGGCTATTCCGGCGGAGCCGGAGAAAGAGGTGCGGTATGCGTCGATGGTGTTCTTACATTGCTCTCAGCGCGCTCGCCGGCGCGGCGATGGCGGCGGACCCGCCGCCCAGCTTCATGATGACGCGTCTGGCGAGCCCCGCGCGGTACGACCTCATGGACCCGCGGGCCGCTCATCGGTGACGGGCGGAGCCTTCCTCGGCAGAAGTTCGTATACTGCCCGCATGAGCCGCTCGACGAGTTCGGAGGTCGCCGCCGAATCATCGGAGCTCGGGCCGCGGGCGCTGGGAGTGCCGCGTGCGGCGCTCGTCATCACGATCGCGTGGGTGTTGGGATTGGGCGCGGTTGCGGCCGTGCGGTATCGAGGAGAGTGGGAGGCGTACAAGGGTCTGCATCGCTGGTGCGCCGAGCGTGAGATCCCCGACTATGTCCGAAACCTCGACAGCCTGCTCGTGTTCGCGGGCGCGGCGTGCCTGGGTGCGTGGCTCGTCGCGCGGTGGACGGGCGGCTCCGTGGCGTCGTTGCTGCGGCTGCGGCGTGGCGGGCGGGGTTGGGTGAAGATGGTCCTCGTCGCGCTCCTGCCCATGGTTGTCGGCGGCCTGGTGCTCGGGTGGATGCGGCTCACGCCGGACACCGCGATGGACGGCGCGATCTCACGTTTCGTCGGCGGCGTGCTCAACGCGCCGTTGCGCGAGGAGCTGCTGTTTCGCGGGCTGCTGGTGGCGGTGAGCGCCGCCGCGATGGGGTGGAGCGGCACGCGATTCTGGGGAAACGCTCTCGCGTCCTCGTTGCTCTTTGCCTCGCTGCATGTGTCCTGGACCATGGAGGCGTTCGCGAGCGGCTGGTTCACGCTGCTCGTGACCGGCGCGGGCGGGCTGTGGTACGCGTGGCTGCTCTCGCGATGGGGCTCGGTGTGGGTGCCGATCGCGATGCACGCCGGCATGAACCTGGGGTGGATGCTCGCGGCGGTGAGCGGCGGCGCGGGAGGCGGCGGGCTCGTCGAGAACGTGCTGCGTGCCACCACGATCGCCGTCGCGACATGGTGGACGATTCGCGCCACTCGAGCCGTCGCGGGCATGCGGTAAGCACGACGCGCGACCCGGCCACGGCCGCGATCTCACAATGGCCACCCTTTCCAGGATGCGTTATCGGTGGTGGCGGGAGGCCGCGGCCGGAAGTGGTCTCCGAATCCGCCGCCGTCATCGCGATGACGCCGGGACGCGGGGGCGACGCGTGCGGTTTGATCCAGCTTCATCGTCACAGCGCCTCGGAGCTCTCTCCGGGGCGTTCTAGTTGCGCCGAATATCCCGCGAGGTTCTCGCTCCCCACGATCGCCGCCAACGCCAAGGCCCGCGTCAGCTTCCACGCAGGCGTCGCCTTGCTTCATGGGAAAAGCGTGCCGCGCTTCGGGGCTGAGGGTGTCCGCTCGCGAGGTTCAAGCTTCGTCGAAGCGCGGCCAGGCCCTGCGGGCAAGGCACGAGGCCGCGAGCTCAGCTCGAGAAGTACCGGTCCAGGACTACCTCGAACGGCCTTGGGCTTACGCTCAGCTCGCCTCGGAACGGGTTGTCCATCGCCGCGACCATGAAGACCAGCAGGCCCACCAGCGATCCGAGCACGCCCACGAGCAGCGCGTGAGCGGGCGTCCGGTCGGTCACAAACATCCAGGTCAACGCCATGTTCAGGGCGCCGCCCACGACGACCACCAGCCACAGGACCATCGACAGGCCCGACTCGACCGACTCCAGCCGCAGCCGTCGCGTCTCGATGACCTGGTTCAGCCGGCCCAGCATCTCGGTCTTGACCATCTCGTCGGTGCTGCTCGAGGTGTCCAGGGCCAGGAGGTGTCTCTGGAACGTCGTGAGTCGTTCCGTGCCGCCCTTGGGGATCAGGCCCTTGCGCTGCACGGGCCAGGCGTCCTCGATGGTGTAGCGCAGGTATTCCTTGAGGTCGGCATTCAGCTCGGCGGCGCCCGGGCGATCGCCCATCGCACGGACGTCCTGGCAGAGGGTCGCCAGGGCCGCCGCCTCGCCGGACACGCGATTGCTGACCATGTTGAAGTTCTCCCATGCGCCGATGGCGATCAGGCCCAGCGTGATGCCGTAAAACACACCGGTGGCCGAGAGAAAGTAACTCACGAGGTCGTTGCACCCCGGCGGCGGGCCGAAGATCCGCCGGGCGAGCGGGCGCGTGAGCAAGAGCCCGCCAACGCCGAAGATCACGGCCAGGCTGACCATGAGCACGCAGAACACCGCGTTCGAGAGGTCGTAGACCCAGTACAGATTCATGGGCCAACCATATCGTGGGTGACCAAGGCACGCTCGCCGACCGCCAACGCAAAGGGAACTGTGAAGAGTTTCGCCGAGCCCTACGCCGGCCCCGCCGGTGACGACGGACTTCGCGAGCCTGCTTGTTCATGGCCACGGCCCATGATCGACACGCCGTGACCGGAGCCGTGTGCATGCGGGAGGAGCGTGGTCACCAGCGGCGTGACGGCGGCACGATCAGACGCCGGCCGCTCTCCGGCCGGGGTTCAAATGTCGCCGCAGGATCAACCCCGAAAACGCGAGCCGCTTCCGAGCGTTCATGCTGAAACTCGCCCCAGCCCGGTCGCGGGGGGGGGAGTGATCGAGCCCACGAGGGCCACGCCCTGCCGAGCGGGCAACACTCCCATTGACCGGCACACAACTCGCCCTAGATGGCGCGGGCCGCGGCTTCGGCTTTCCGGCTGGCGAGGGCGTGGGTGAAGCCGTCCTTCATGTCGAGGACGAGGCTGAAGACCATGGGGACGAGGACGAGCGTGAAGATGGTGGAGACGAGCAGCCCGCCGCAAACCACGGCCCCGAGCCCGCGGTACATCTCCGAGCCGGAGCCCGGGGCGATGACAAGGGGAAGCCCGCCGCCAAGGGTCGTGAGCGTGGTCATGAGGATGGGGCGGAGCCGGGTGCGGACGCTCTCGCAGATGGCCTCTCGCGGGGCAAGGGCGTGGTCCTTGGCGAACTCTTCGCCGGCCTTCCCGGGGGTCATGAAGTTGAGGGCCTGCTCGACGATGAGGATGGCGTTGTTGACGACGGTGCCGACAAGGATGACGAACCCGATGATGGTGAGCACGTCGAGCTGCTGGGGGGCGATGGCGGGGTTGGTGAGGGTCCAGTTGTGGACGAGGCGGAGCGCGGCGAACCCGCCGACCATCGCCAGGGGAACAGAGAACATAATGACGAAGGGGTAGAGGAAGCTCTCGAAGAGGGCGCACATGAGGAGGTACGTGACGAGGAGGGCCCACACAAAGCGCGCCAGGAGAAGCTGGGGGGCCAGCGCAACGCCCAGGAGCATGCCCGCGAGAACCAGCCCCAGGAGCAGGGCGCCGACGGCGCCGTAGAAGGCGTGGCGGGAACTTCCGGCCCGGACGACGCAGAATGTCGCGACGCCCAGCGCGATGAAGGAGAGCAGGTACGAGGCGACGCGCAGGGCGCGCTGCCAGGGCGCCTCGGGGGCGGAGTGGCGCGCGCCGAAGAGGGCGGTCTTGACTTCTTCGAGCTTGGCGGCGGTGCCCTCCATGCGGACGCGCATGGAGGGGTCGAGGAGTCCGGCGGCCTCGGCGGGGGCCACGAGCTGCTCGCGGATGAGCTGCGTGAGTGACTCGAGCGGGAGCCCTTCGGGCGGGGTGATCTGGAGGCTGACCGCGGGGAGTTCCTCGATACGCTGGATTTCCTGGGGGCTCTGGCCGGGCCTGATCTGCGCGACAGCGCCCAGCGGGACGATCTTGCCGGCGGGTGTGGAGAGGGAGACATCCTGGAGGTGATCGGTGGAGCCCAGGTCTCCGCCGACGGGCTTGACGAGGATGCTGATGGCGCGTCCCTGGTCGATGTACTCGCCGGCGAAGGCGCCGTCGAAGAGCCCGCGCACGGCGGTGCCGACGTCGCGCGGGCGCAGGCCTAGCTCGCGGCCGGCGTCGTTGAGGCGGACCTGGACCTCGGGCTGCTGGAGGTTGAAGTTGGCGGGCGCGGGCCGCACCCGGAACGGCCCGATCTCGGGCATCGCGAAGGCCTTGAAGAGCATCATGCTGGCGGCGGCGGAGACCCGCGAGATCGAGGGGCCCGAGATCTCGACGTTGAGGGTGCTGGTGGTTCCGGCGGAGCGCCCGAAGATTGAAGCCTGCGCGGCCCCGCCGAAGGCGTCGGGGATGGTCACCATCGCGTTGCTGATGAGCGTCCCGACGGGGATGACGCGCTGCGGGTCCTGGCTGATCCCGCCGACGAACATCCCGCCCTGGAATGCGCCGATGAAGAAGTTGTCGAGGGGAACGGGCGGGAAGGGCTTGTCGGGGGCTTCACGGCGCGCGATGGGCGGAAGGTTCTCAAGGGTCTCGGGCCGCTTGATGTCGGCGTCAAGGTACGGCTTGATCTGCGCCTCGATGCGCTGCGAGATGTTGACCTGCTGCTCGACGGAGAGCCCGGGGGGGATGAGCAGCCCGCCGAAGACGAGGTTCTGGTTGCCGTTGGGGAGGTAGTCCAGGGGCGGGGCGAGCGTGATCGAGAGAAGGATGCTCAGGGCGGTCATCGCGAGGATGAGGGCGGGGCGCACGCTCCAGGCGCGCCAGCCGGTGATGAGCCAGAGGACGAGGTTCCCGACGCGCGCGGCGAACCCGGCGGAAAGCTGCGCAAGCCCGAAGAGCTCCTGCCAGGCCGAGCGTGCGGGGGGGCCGCCGCGGACCGCGGGCTTGGCGTCGCGCTTGAAGACCAGGGCGCAGGCGCACGGGACGACGGTGATGGCGACGACGACGCTCACCGAGACGGCGACGGCCATCGCGAGCGAGAGATCAAAGAAGATCTGCCCGGCCTCTTCCTGGACGGTGAGGATCGGGATGAAGACGCAGACCGTGGTGAGCGTGGAGGCGAGGATCGCGGTCCAGACCTCCTTGGTGCCTCGATAGACCGCGTCGAGGGGCGCGTCGCCCAGGGCGCGCCGGCGTGTGATGTTCTCGAGAACGACGATCGCGTTGTCGACCACCATGCCCGTCGAGAAGGCGAGCCCGGCGAGGGAGACGATGTTGAGCGTCCGCCCGGCGGCGAGGATGATGAGAAAGGTCGCGATGATGCAGATCGGGATGGCCAGGGCGATGACGCCCGTGCTGCGGAACGACCGGAGGAAGAGGGTCAGGGTGATGACGGCCAGCACGCCGCCCTTCCAGAGGTTTTCGAGGACAAGGTCGATCGCCGAGTCGATGTAGACGGTCTCGTCGTAGACCTGGCGGAGGCGGAGGTGCTTGCCGACGGCGGGGTCGAGCTTGGGGAGGATGTCCCGCCGGACCTCGCCCAGGCGTTGGCGAAGCTCGCCCATGACCTTGACGACGTTGGCGCCGCCCTGGCGGATGACGGGCATGGCGAGGGAGGGCTCGCCGAAGGAGCGGACAAACCCTCGGACCTTCTCGTGGGAGATCTCGACGCGGGCCACGTCGCGGACGTGGACGGGCCTGGCGTCGCGGTACGCGACGACGGTGTCGAGGATCTCCGAGGGCGAGCGGTACTGGCCCAGGACGCGCACGCGGATGTCGCGCTTGCCCTCGGCGACCGCGCCCGCGGACGCGTTGATGTTCTCATCGCGCAGGGCGGCGATGACCTGGTCGTAGGCGAGGGAGCGTTGCGCCAGGGCGCTGGGGTCGACCAGGACGTGGACCTCGCGCTCGCGTCCGCCGAACACCCGGACCTGCGCCACGCCCTCGACGCGCTCGAGGTAGGGCTTGATCTCCTTGTCGACGGGGGTGAAGAGCGTGGCGACATCGAAATCGGGGAACTGGGCTCGGGCCGCGGGGTCCAGGTCGAGGATCAGCCACGCGATGGCGTTGGACACGCCGCCCTCCGAGGCCTCGACGGTGGGGGGCTCGACCTCGTCGGGGTAGTCGGCGACCTGGCGGAGCGCGTCGGAGACCTCCTGGAGGGCCCGGTTGATGTCGGCGTTGAGCGTGAACTCGAGGGTGATGTCACACTCGCCCTCGCGGCTCGTGGAACGCATGGTCTTGAGGTTGGCGACGTTCTTGAGGCGCTCCTCCTGCTTGCGGGTGACCTCGTCGACGAGCTCCTCGGGGCTGCGGCCGGGCCAGGCGGTGTGGACGGTGACCACCGGGGTGTCCACCGTGGGCTTGAGCTGGATGGGGATGGCGGTCAGGCCAATGAGCCCGAACAGGACGACCAGCATCACGACGACGCTGACGCTGACGGGTCGGCTCATCGACCAACGGATGAGATCCATGCAAAGTCCCTGATGAGGTGGTGGGGAGGTCGGTCGGGTCTACTTGGCGGGCTGCGCGGGGCCGACGTTGTTGAGGGGCTGCCCGGGGAAGACGCGGATGTTGCCGTCGGTGACGACCTTCATCCCGGGCTGGAGCATGGCGGGCTCGATGGCGACGCGGTCCTGGAGGGCGTAGAGGCGCTTGATCCGGGCGGGCATAGCGCTCCCGTTCGCGTCGAAGTAGACATACTCGCCGGCGTCGTCGCGGAGGATGGCGTCCTTGGGAATCGTGATCGCCGGAGCCTGATCCCCGGTGGGGACAAGCCCGGTGACGGTCATCCCGGCCCAGAACTCGCCCGATGGGTTGGGGAGGGTAAGTCGGATGGGGACAAGCCGCGAGAGCGTGTCGGCGTCGGGGATGACGCTGGCGACGGTGGCGGTAGCCTCGCGCCGCAGGGCGGGGAACTGGAGCGTGACGGCGGTCTGCCCTTCCTTGATGACCCCCACATAGATCTCGGGGACGTCCAGGCGGACCTCGAGGTTGTCGGTGGCGAGCACTTCGGCGACGGGGCTGCCTGGGTTGGCCCACGCGCCCGCCTCGGTTCGCTTGCTCACGACGCGCCCCGCGAAGGGAGCCTTGATGGTGAGGCGATCCAAACGCCGCTGCGCCTCGCCCAGGTCGGCTTGGGCACGCTTCACGTCGGCCTCGGCCTGGGCGAGCTTGGACGTGGCGGTCTTCTCGTTCATGCGCCACTCATCGATCAGGCTCTCCGACGCGACCCGTTCCGCCAGCCCGCTGTAGCGGGAGAGCTCACGCACCGCTCGGTCGAGCTCCGCCCGGCGCTCGTCAAGCTGGCCCTGGCGCGAGGCGAGCTCGGCCTGGGCGCGGGCGAGGGCCAGTCGGGCGAGTGAATCATCGAGCTTCGCGAGCACCTGCCCCGCCGTGACGCGGTCGCCCGCCTCGACCGCGACGGACTCGACCCGCCCCGCCTCCTCGGCGGCGACGAGGGACCGCCGGATCGCGCGGACCTCACCCGTGACCGCGCGGAGCTGCTGGACGAGCTCGCTGCGGACCTCGCCGAACTGGACGTTGGCCGGCGGCGGGCCCGGCTGCGCGAGGGCGCCCGGGGAGCCCGCGGCGAGCGCGAGCGCCGTGAAAACGGAGCGGGTGGGTTTCAACATGCACGGAGGGTATGCGGGCGCGCGTCGCGTGACGGGAATTTCGGGGGATGACGGGGGTACGATGGGCGATGGCGGTTCCCGTTCGCGAACTCGAGATCGTGAGCTACCCGGCGCCAGTCCTGCGCGCGAAGGCGAAGGCGGTGGGCGAGATCACGGGGGAGGTCCGCGCCGTGGCGGAACGCATGATCGAGCTGATGCGGGAAGCCGAAGGCGTGGGGCTTGCGGCGCCGCAGGTCGGGCTCTCGTGGCGGATGTTCGTGTGCCACGTGCCGCCGGGGGAGAAGCGGAGCGTGGACGACACGCCCGCGACGGCGACGCGCACGCCGCTGGTGTGTATCAACCCGTCGCTGCACGACCCGACCGGGGAGCTCGAAACATACGAGGAGGGGTGCCTGAGCCTGCCGGACATCCGGGGCGACGTGCTGCGCCCGCCCGTGATCACGCTCCGCGCGACGGGGCTGGACGGGAAGGCGTTCACGATGACCGGCGCGGGGCTGCTCGCGCGGTGCTGGCAGCACGAGCAGGACCACCTCGACGGGGTGTTGATCATCGACAAGATGACGCAGATTTACCGGCTCAAGAACAAGGCCGCGGTGCGGGCGCTGGAGCGCGAAGCCGGCCTGTAAGAGGCCGACCCAGAGGAGGATCTTCCGAAGATGGCCGAGCGGCGTCGGGTCATTTTTTTCGGCTCCGGCGCGTTCGGCGTGCCCACGCTGCGCGAGCTGGCGGCCCACCACGAGCTTCGCGCCATCGTCACCCAGCCCGACAAGCCCGCCGGACGCGGGCACAAGCTCACGCCCACGCCCATCGCGCAGTGGGCGGCGGAACACGCGCCGGGCGTGATGGTGCTCAAGCCGGAGAACGTGAACGAGGCGGGGATGCTCGCGAGGGTGCGTGAGATCGACGCCGACGCGTGGGTGGTGATCGCGTTCGGGCAGAAGCTGTCCCGGGGGCTGCTCGAAGGGCGCTTCGCGGTGAATCTTCACGCGTCGCTGCTCCCGCGGTGGCGTGGGGCGGCGCCGATCCACTCGGCGATCCTCGCCGGGGACGCGCAGACGGGCAACTCGGTGATCACGCTCGCGGAAAAGATGGACGCGGGGCTGATCCTGGGGCAGTCACGGCGTGAGATCTCGCCCGGCGTCACCACGGGCGAGCTGCACGACCAGCTCGCGGGCGACGGGGCGGCGCTGGTCCTGCGGGTGCTCGAGGAGCAGGCGTTGGGGACGCTGGTGGGGCGCGAGCAGGACCCCTCGCTCGTGACCCTGGCGAGGAAACTCTCCAAGGGCGACGCGTGGATGGACCCGCGCGAGGGCGCGGAGGCCTGCCGGAGGCGTGTGCACGGGCTCAACCCCTGGCCCGGCGTGGTGGTGAGGCTCGGGGAGCTGGAGCTGAAGCTGCTGCGGGTGCGTGTGAGCGGGACGACGAGCGAGCTGGAAGCGGGGAGGGTCGTGGACCAAGCGCGCGGGCTGGTGTCGTGCGGCACGGGGGCGTGCCTGGAGCTCCTCGAGGTTCAGCCCGCGGGCAAGCGGGCCATGACGTGGCTGGACTTCGTGCGCGGGCGTCCGGTCCGCGAGGGGGAAGTCCTGATCGGAGGCCGCCCGTGCTGACGCTGTGGGACTACGTGGCGTCGCTCAAGAAGGCGATCACGGGGGTGAGGCCGCCAATGGTCCGGGACAAGCCGCGGGCCGTGCGAGCGTCCGGGATGGCCGCCCGCTACGACGAGATGACGCGCGAGATGCTCTCGAAGTACGGGGTGCGGGTGCGCCGGTGGCGGAGCGCGATGTCGGGCGTCGCGTGGTTCGTCGAGTACCGCGACGGCACGGTGCAGCGCCTGATCGAGTCGCCTCGTCCCAAGGGGCCCATGTCCGCCGCGGTGTTCTTGCACGAGATCGGGCATCACGCCATCGGGCTGGGGGTGTACAAGCCGCGCTGCCTCGAGGAATACCACGCGTGGAAGTTCGCGATCGACGAGATGGAACGGCGCGGCCTGAACGTGACCGAGGGCGTGCGTCGCCGGATGCGGGCGTCGCTGCGGTACGCGGTGGCCAAGGCGCGGCGGCGCGGGCTGCGGGAGATCCCGGCGGAGCTCGCGGAGTACGCGGCCGAACGCGATCAGCAGCCTAGCTCAAAGCGCGTCAGGAAGTAGATGAGGTCGTCGATGGTGACCCCGCCGTCGCGGGTGCCTGTGGCGGTGCCGTCGTCGATGTCGGCTCGGACGTCGCCGGCCTCGAAGAGGGTGAGATAAAAGACCAGGTCGTCGATGGTGACCCCGCCGTCGGGCGTGCCGGTGCCCGACCCGTCGTCAAAGTCGGCGGGACAGGGGGTCTGCGCGTGCCCGAGATAGAGCACGACGCTGTACGCCTCGTCGGGGCTGGAAGAGTTCCCGGCGGGGAGAGTGGGGTCCTGGTAGAGCCCGTCGCTGTTCATGTCGTAGACGACGCGTGAAGAGAGCACCAGCCCGCCGAGCGTGCGCGAGTCCTTCGTGGGAAGGCCGGCGATCGGCTCGCCGTTGAACCCCACGCCGCTGATGCTCGCGGACCACGGGGCATGCGACGCGACGGAGTCCGTGTCGGCGAGCCCGAGGGACACGACCTGGTAGTTCTTGCCGGAGTTGGCGCCCTGAACCACGCGCCCCAGGGGAAGCACGAGCTCGAGGGTGTAGCAGAAGCTCGCGGGGTTGTAGACGCCGCGGACGAGCGCGTGCGTGAAGTCGTGGACGATGGCCGTCCCGTTGTGGCGCTTCAGCGAAACCGCCGAGACAAACCAGAGATTCCCGGCGGCGTCGAGCATGGGAGGGGAGATCGACGGGCCGTTCTGGCCCAGCCCGGCCTCGAACTGGCTCGCAAGACGCCCGATGGGGGCGTCGGTGGCGTTGACCTGGCCGTCGTTCTCGCCGGCGTCGCTGGTGCCCGGGGCGCCGTCGGCGCCGAAGTCGCCCACGAGGTCCTTCCCGTCGAGCACGTCGGACGTAACCCACGCCGCGGCGGTCCACTCGACGCTGGAGTTGGCGTTCGTCGGGTCGAAGCGGGCGACGTAGAGAGCGTCGAAGGGGTTGGCGGCGGACCCTCCGCCCGGGCCGGCGTACGCGCCGTTGTAGACGACGGCGGCGGCGAGGGCTCGCCCGCTCTGGTCCTTGGCGATGGCGACCGGGCCGTTCCCCCCGCGGAAGGTCACCTGACTCTCGTAGTGGCGGAAATCGCCGTTGGCCAGGGGCCAGTTGAAAAAGTCGCACTGGTCGACGACGCTGACGGGGAGGGTGATGGTGCGGGCGGTGGTGACCACGCCGTTGGCGTCGAGTCCGAAGAGACTGATGGAGGTGTTGCGCCCGACAAGCGTGGTGCGGGCGAGGACGCCCCCGGTTCCCACCGAGCCGGCAAACAGTGCGGCGGGCGAGAAGGAGACGGCGCCGCGGTGGTCGGCGGTGGTGGGGCGGTGGGCGGTGTCGCTGGTGAGCACGCCGGGCGAGCTCTCGCGGATGTACTGGCCCAGGAGGTTGTCGCCCAGGAGCAGCGGGCGCCCCGCGAGGGACTGGGGGATGTTCTGGGGCGTGGCGTGGGTGGTGGGGGAGTTCACCAGGAGCCACGAGGTCGCCGCGGTGTCGGTTCCGCCCAGAGAATCGATCGTGTTGATCGAGGTCGAGCGAGACGCCAGGGCCACGCGGAAGAGGTTGTCGCCCGGGATGAGGTTCGTCGTGCCGCTGGCGATCGTGCTGTCGGCGCGGAAGTAGATGTTCCCGTGGGCGTCGACGGAGCCGAAACCGAACTGGGCGCGGTCGGCCTGGGCGAGCGAGGGGCTGTTGTTGGCCGCCACGACGCGCCGGACGAACAGACGCGTGGGCGTCGAAGGGTTCATGGCGACCAGCGCGCCGGTGATGGTGTTGAAGAACGCGGTGGTGGCGCCGACCGTCGCGTCGGCAAAGTCCAGAACGCCCACCGCGAAGACGCTCGCGCTGCCCGTGGGCGAAAGGCTCGTGTTGAGGGCGGGGAGGTTCTCGGCGGTGTTGACCCCGCCGCCGGGCTGGGTCCAGAGCGTGTAGCTCGTCGAGGGGTACGCGGCTCCCTGGCGGACGGTCTGGCTGATGGCGCTGGGCCCGTTGACGGCGTTGAAGCGCGCGGTCCCGAGACGCCCCGACTTGACGATCGGCGCGATGCCGAAGGTCGTGCCGCCCGAGGTCGTGAGGGGCACGAGGTCGACGACGTACGACGCCCGCTGGTTGGTCCCGATGGAAAGGGAGTTGAGAGCGTCCCCGGGCAGCCCGTTGCCCGCGTCGCTGTTGCGTGAGACGCTGTCCTGCGCTTGGGTGCTGGCGGCGGCCACGGCGAGGGCCACGGCAAGGCCGGCGCATCGGGCAATATTCGGCACTCGGTGCATCGAGAAGCTCCGCGATCTCCCCCGTGAATCGGTCGGGGCTCCGCCACCCTGCACCCCAAGTTTACCACGCCCCCGGGAACCACCAGTCAGAAAAGTCCGGGCCATCGGAAAAGTCCGGGAATGCGCCCGGCTCAGCCCCGGGGCTTCATCCGGGCGGCGAGCCGCCCCGCCAAGGCCGTGTTCGACCGGACCAGCGAGAGGTTGGCGCGGAGGGTTCGTCCGTCGGAGAGGCGGTGGAGGGCCCCCAGCACGAACGGCGTCGCGTCGCGCCCTTCGATGCCGTTGGCCTGGGCCTGCTCGATGGCGCGGGCGAGCCAAGCCTCCCACTGGGAGGCGGGGATCTCGTCGGGCGCGGGGATGGGGTTGGCGACGACCACGCCGCGCCCGGTGCGAGCGAGCTCGTGGTCGAGGAAGGACGCCAGCTCGTCCTCGTTCTCGAAGGTGGCATCCACGCCGACCCCGCCGTCGCGGAGGTAGAACGCGGGAAAGCGGTCGGTTCGGAAGGCGACGACGGGCACGCCCAGCGACTCCAGCAGCTCCCGCGTGGCGGCCACGTCGAGCAGCCCCTTCACGCCGCTGCTCACCACGGCGACGGGGAAGCGGGTGAATGCGCCGAGGTCCGCGGAGATGTCCAGATGGTGCGCGTAGCCCTTGTGGACGCCCCCGAGCCCGCCCGTGGCGAACACGCGCAGCCCGGCGGCGTGAGCGAGCTCCATCGTGGTCGCGACCGTCGTCGCCGCGTGCTGGCGCCGGTGCAGGAAGACGCCCAGGTTGCTGGTATTGGCCTTGGGGACGCGGTCGGCATCCAGCAACGCCGCCAGCTCGGTGGTGGTGAGCCCCACCGTCGCGACCCCCGCGTGCACGCCCACGAACGCGGCGCAGGAGCCCTCGTGGGTCAGGATCTCGTCGAGCTCCCGCGCGAGAGGCGCGCCCTCACCCCGCGTCACGCCGTGGAGCAGCAGCGTCGTCTCCAGGGCGACGGCATGTGCTGGGGCTCGGGCGACGAGGTTCATGCTCACGAGCGTAGCAACGCGCCGCGTGCGATCAGGCGACGTCGCTCTCGGGGGCCTTGGACGCCGCGAGGTACTTGCGGGCGCGCGAGGTGCGGTCGCGGATGGGGATGATGCTCCCGTCGCCGCGGTAGCGGATCACTTTCCCGATGCGGCAGAGTTTGGCGATGGCCTGGTTGACGCTGGAGCGGATCGAAGCGGGGGCCGCGTTGGACTGGTAGCCCGTGCGAGGGAGAAGATCCGCGATATCCTCCGAGGTCATCGCTGTGGGCTCCAAGTCCCACACACGGAGCACCGCGTCGGCGAGGTTCTTGATGTCGCCGATGGCGTGCGGCGCGGGGCGACGGGCGTGGGTGACGTGCCCGATGCCGTTGGTGCTCGGCCCGTTCGCGTGGGGCTTGACCTCGATGGTCTCGCCCAGCATCCCGCTGAAGGTGGAAAGACGCGACCCGTGCGCCGCCACGAGCTGCTTCGCGAACTCGCGGATCTTGGCGATGTTGGACTCGACATCCCGCGCCACCGCCTCGTAGACCTTGCGGGCCTCGCGTTCCTTGACGCGCTCCCCCTCGATCAGGCTGGTGACTCGCTCGAGATTCTCGGCAATCTCGACCATCGACATCTCGCCCGCGCCCTTGGCGGGAAGCAAAGGATGGCGGATCGCATGCGTCTCCTGAACCACGTGAAACTCCGGTTGTCTGGCGAACGCCGGACGCGCATGCACCTACAGCACGCGGCACCCCTCGCACGCGCGGGCACTCTACCGCGGCAGAGGTCAGATGTTCAACGTTTTCATCGCGGACTAGGGAAAAGCCCCCAACCCACACGGAGCGTGCAGCTGACGCCAGATTTCTCGGAACCCAGATTGCCCGAGCGTTCGTGAATCCTGACCCACCCCGGACCCGTACAGACAATGGACCGGCGGGAGCTTGGCTGCCACGAGGGTCGGGGGTGTACCCTTCGCCTCCAAGGGGGCCTCGCGGAGGTCCAGGGTCCGCGGGGTGGCGAGAATGACCCTGGTTGGGGGTCTAGGCCAGTCGGAGATGGAACACATGCCGCACGCGCACACAAGTCGGGGCACTCGCACGGGGCGACTCCCGGCGTTCACGCTCGTCGAGCTGCTCATCGTCGTGGCCATCATCTCGACCCTGGTCGGCATCGCCACGGTCGTGGGCGCCAAAGTGATCGGCGGGGGCAAGGTGAAGACCACCCGCGAGATTCTCATGACGCTGGATCAGGCCTTCACCGAGTACACCAATGCCACGGGCGGGAAGACGCTCGACCCCATGGTCCGGATCGTCACCGGCGCGGGCGCCGCGGGCGAGAAGTACATCCCCATGATCGACGGCGTGGACCAGGCCGGGGCCCCGATCCCGAGCCTGGGGCTCTTTCTCAAACGCGTCGAGGGCGTCGAGGCCGCGGACAAGGTCCTCAAGAACATCCCCAGCAAGTTCGTGCGGCTCGTGACCATCAACGGCGTGCAGTACACCAGCGTGCTCGACGCCTGGGGCAAGCCGATCCGGTTTGTCCACCCCGCGCTCGACGGTCTGCTCCAGGACTCTCAGGCCAGCGGCGGGGCGAACCCGATGATGCCGAGGCGCCTTGTGGAGATCGTGGACCTGCCGGCGGAGATGACCACGGGCAGCAAGATCGACGCGAACTATCTGCAGGTCCGGCGCAACGCCGTGGCCGTGCGAGACACCGCGGGCAACACCGTGCCGACCGAGCCAGATTCGGACGGCGGGACCTGCCAGAGCGGTCGGGCGTATTTCTACTCGGTGGGCCCGGACGGGAAGGCGGGCACGATTCGGCTGAACAGCTCGACGGGCGCGGTGTTCGCGGACCTCAACGAGGACAACGTGTACCTGGCGACGCCGCAGTTCCAGCAGTGACGGCAGGGCACGGGCCGGGGCGCGGAGCGGGGTGTGGCCCTGGGTGCGTGGCGGGGCGCTCAACAGAGCTCGTAACGGGATGCCGCGCGGGCGACTGCATGGGGAGCCTATAGTGACGCTCACCGCGGGGTGTAGCGCAGCTTGGTAGCGCGTCTCGTTCGGGACGAGAAGGTCGCAGGTTCAAATCCTGTCACCCCGACTTTGTTCAGAGTGAAGCCCTTCGATGAGCACGTCGAAGGGCTTTCTCGTTGAAAACACAGCACTTGCGTTATCCAAGTGACTGTTCAAGTAACGCTGCCGAATGGGCGGCTTTCGGGCGGGGTTGACAGGATTATTGAACCGCGTTTGAACTTTGACAACGCACGCATCGTCGCCAATACTTGCACCATGACGCAAATACGCAAACGAAGGCCGCCGGCCACACCAAAGCAAGCCGCCGCGTGCTGTGGGCCTCTCGACGCGCTGCTAGACCCCGTGCTGTTCAAGGCGTTGTCCGACCCTACCCGCGTCTCCCTCATCGGGTGCATCGCCAAGTGCGGGCGTGGGTGCTCTGTCGGAGAGGTTGCCGAGTGCTGTTCCGTGGACTTCTCCGTGGTGTCCCGGCATCTCGCGTTGCTCGCCCGCTCCGGCGTGCTGGAAGCCACGAAGGAAGGGCGGACGGTGTTCTATCGCGTCCGCTACGCCGAACTCGTCCGCTCCATTCGGTCCCTCGCGGATGCGTTGGATGAGTGCTGTCCCGCGAAGGGAGGGGCGTGCAATGGCAAGTGCTGCTAAGCGCCGCGTGTTGTTCCTCTGTACCGGCAACTCGTGCCGGAGTCAGATGGCGGAGGGTTGGGCGCGGGCGCTCCGTTCTGATTCCATCGAGCCCTACTCCGCCGGGACCGATCCGCACGGGATGAACCGGCTCGCTGTTCGAGCGATGGCCGAAGCGGGCGTGGACATATCCGGCCACACGTCGAAGACCGTGGATGCTCTCTCGGGCGTTGCCTTTGACTTCGTGGTGACGGTATGCGATTCCGCGAACGAAGCGTGCCCGTACTTCCCCGGCCCCGCGAAGGTGATCCACGTCGGCTTCGATGATCCGCCCACGTTGGCGAAGGGTGCGAAGACCGACGAAGACGCCATGCCGCACTACCGCCGGGTGCGTGATGAGATTCGGCGATTCGTGGAGACGTTGCCCCAAGCCCTTACCGGAGGTTCCGCCATGCCCGAGCGTACATGCTGTGATGATTCGTGCTGCCCACCCGCAGCGCCGGATGCGAACGCCGTGCGGGATCAAGTCCGCGCGGGGTACGCGCAGATTGCGCAGAGTGGATGCTGTGGCCCGAGCGGCGGCGGGTGCTGTGGCGCTACCGCGTTCTCGCCCGATCAACTCGCCCAAGCAATCGGGTACGCGAGTGGCGAACTGTCGGCGGTGCCGGACGGTGCGAACATGGGCCTCTCGTGCGGCAACCCAACCGCGATTGCTTCGCTCCGTCCCGGTGAAGTGGTGCTCGACTTGGGCGCGGGCGGGGGTTTCGATTGCTTCGTGGCCGGGCCAAAGGTGGGGAAGACGGGCCGCGTGATCGGCGTGGACATGACGCCCGACATGCTCACAAAGGCCCGCCGCAACGTGGCTTCGTACCACAAGCAAACCGGCTTGGACAACGTGGAGTTTCGGTTGGGTGAGATTGAATCGCTCCCCGTCGCCGACGCGAGCGTGGACGTGGTGATATCCAACTGTGTGTTGAACCTCTCGCCCGACAAGCCGCGAGTCTGGCGTGAGATTGCCCGCGTGTTGAAGCCGGGCGGGCGCGTGGCCGTTTCGGACTTGGCGCTCGTGCGCCCGCTTCCCGAGTCGGTCAAAGCCGACGTGGAAGCGCTCGTGGGATGCATTGCCGGGGCCGTGCTCGTCGAAGAGACGCGGACAATGGCGGACGCGGCAGGATTGTCCGAAGTCACGCTCACGCCCAAGCCGCAATACATCGACGCCATGACGAACTGGGAAGACCCGCTCTATCGCCGGATCGTGGAAGCCCTCCCCGCCGGCTCCAAGCCGAGCGACTACATCACGAGCCTTGATGTGTCGGCGGTGAAGTGGTGAATCGACTTCTCGCGGAGTCATTGGGGACGTTCTGCCTCGTGTTCGCGGGTACGGGCGCAATCATCGTCAATCAGACGACGGGCGGGACGGTTGAGCACGTCGGTATCGCGTTGACGTTCGGGCTTGTCGTCATGGCGTTGATCTACGCGTTTGCATGTCGACTTTGCGGCTGATCGCTCATTCCCCCAATACCGCGTTTCCGCTCAGAAAACGGCATATCCGTGGCTCCCAGACCCTAACGCCCTCCAAGAAGAGTTCTATTGGCGTCCTGTCACCCCGACTTGGAAGACCAGATGGCCTCGGTAGGTACCGGGGCCATCGGTGTTTACGGCGGAGTGCGATTGCGTCCTGCCATCCCAAGCGGTTCGTCACTGATTTGATCCGCTCGCGCCTTTGTCAAATCGATTTACCGAGCCGATCGTGCCCGCACGAGGCGCTCAGTCGACCGAGCTGATCTGCGGGCTGCCGCTGGCGCGGCGTCTGGAACTGACCATGGAAGAGATCATCTGCTCAAGTCACGCGCTGCCGACGATGCATAAGGCGACGTGGGAGGCGGCGCTGGCGAGCGAGGGACGCGTCATCCACACCTGATGCGAGATGTGGGTGCGCTACGCATACAATTAGCTCGATGCTGACACTCTGCTATTCAGTGCTGCTGTTCGCACTCATTCAGCCCGCGGGACAGGCTCCGCAGAACGCCCCTCCACCCAAAGCGACAGCCACTCCATACAGCAGCAGCGGCTCGCAGAAGATCGACGTCAGTCTTCCGTCATTCAAGTACTTCTGCGATGGTAAGAAAGACGACCTCAAACGGTACGTCGAGGCTTCTCCGCGCTGGCGCGTAGGGATGGAACGACGCGGTGGCCGCGACGTCGCCGTCGCGTATCGGCGGTTAGATTCTCGCGTCACACTGAACGGTTTCATCGGATCCAAGACGCAGACACGAGTGGGACTTGTTTTCGAGGAGAAGCCAACGGAACCGGAGTTCATGTCGCCCTGCGTAACGCAGGTCGCGCCGGATGCCGGCGCCACTCAAGTGGCGATCTGCACCTATCGGCCGATCCCGTCCCGGCGCCTTGCGTATCTCTTCGTGGGCGTTCCCAACCTTTGGCTCTCGACCGTCGAAATCGACGACGTCGGGAACCTACCAAAGACGCCTGGGCTCTTGGTTGAGGTAGAGACTGAGTTGGCTGCTGTTCGCAAGGCCGTTCAGGATGGCAAGCCGCTGTCAGCCATCTCGCCTACTGACACGCACAAAGGGGCGCCCTCCATCACCATTGATGACTCAGCGAAGCAGGAGTTGGATATCGAAGCGTGGATCAATCCGGGGATGCCAGGCGTGACAGAGTTGCGGGTCAAGTCCGGCGACGAGTCGAAAGACCTTACGATATCGCACGCGCACCTCTACGCGCGTGAGCGCGTTGGATACTCAGACGAATCAGAACAACTCTTCTACGCCAACTCGAAGGTGGTCGTCGAAGAGATCGCCACAGGCTGGGATTCGAAGCACGACGTATTGGTTCAGCTTTGGTTTACGCCTGATTCCGGCGGAGCTGGACGGAAGCTTCTTGAGCGGCGGCAGACGATAAGTGGTTGGGAGAGGTAGCCGGTACTCACGAGCAGGTTTCAGAATCGCATTGTTGATAATCGGATCGTCGCGTGACGCGCGCCTTCAGTACCTGTCGGCTTTGCTGGTATCCCTCAATCCTCCAAAGCCGCCTTGGCGCTCTGCAAACGGCATATGTCGGGCTCCCAGAACCGCGGCTTCAACCTGGGCGGCAGAAGACTCTTCGCCGATTGACGCGGCATCGTGCTCCATGGGCTCGACGCACGATCCGCCGTCGGGCGTGTAGCACGTGTTCTTCATGCGGCTGTAGTCCACGTGGTACCGCTCGAGGTTGGCGTTCATCAGCCGAGCGACGAGCTCGCCGAAGTGGATCGTGCCGGCTGCCGACAGACTCGCACACTCTTTCGCACGCAAGGTGAGGCTCGAACGGATAGAGTCTGCGTTGTGAAGGACTGGAGCACGGACAAAGTGCTTGCACTCGCGCCCGACGCGGGCTCGGCCTCCGCCGGGCAGGGCCTTGCCTCCGAACGAAAGTGGACGTCGCTGGGCGCGAGCGATCGGGCGATCTGGGGGCTCTGCCAGGGGTCGGGCAAGGATCCGTATCAATCTCGCATCGACCTCGGCGAGCCGGTCTTCAAGTGCAGCTGTCCGAGCCGGAAGTTCCCCTGCAAGCATGGCCTCGGGCTGCTCCTGCTGTTCGCGAAGGCCAAGGCGAGTTTCAAGAAGGGCGACGAGCCCGGGTGGGTGAGCGAGTGGATCGACGGCCGGGCCGAGAGGGCCGAGAAAAAGGCGGAGAAAGCCAAGTCCGCGGCGGAGTCGCCCGTGGATCCGGCGGCTCAGGCCAAGCGTGCGGCCGCTCGTGAGGAGCGGGTCCGCCAGGGCGTGGCGGAGTGCCGGACTTGGCTGGACGATCTCGTGCGTCGCGGGCTCGCGGCGGCCCAGGCCAACGCGACCGCCGAGTGCGAACGGGTCGCGGCGCGGATGGTCGACGCGCAAGCCCCGGGCTTGGCGGCGATCATCAGGCGTATCCCCCTGTCGATGGCGTCGGGCTTCGGGTGGGAAGTGCGGGCTCTTGATCAGCTGGGGCGACTCCATCTGCTGCTGACGGCCGCGGATCGTCTCGCCGACCTGCCGAGCGAGCTCGCGGGCGATGTCCGCGTCGCGATCGGATACAACCAGTCCAAGGAAGAAGTTCTCGCGGGGCAGGGCATTCCCGACCTGTGGACCGTGGTCGGCCAGGCCTTCGAAGAAGACAATCGTCTCACTGTGCGGCGGACATGGCTGTGGGGCAAGCGCACCGCGGGAGCCGCGTTGGTCGTGGACTTCTCGGTTGGGAACCAGCCCTTGGACACGTCGCTGGTGGCGGGAACGACCTTCGAGGGTGAAGTGGTGTACTACCCGTCGGGAGCGCCGCTTCGAGCGCTGGTGAAGTCTTGTGGCGAGAGCTCGTCGGCCGCGACCGCGCCCGGGGAAGCAGGCCCCAACGCCATCGGCGCGAACCTCGACCGGTATGCCAAGGCGTTGAGCGCGAACCCTTGGCTGGCGCGGTGGCCCATGGTGCTGCCCCGCACGAGGGTGATGCGCTCGGGAGATCGCTGGCTGCTCGAACAGAGAGAAGAGGTGCTGCCACTCGCACCCGCGTTCGAGCGGGGGATTCATCTGTGGCGGCTGCTCTCGGCCACGGGCGGACGCGAGGCGACCGTCGTCGTGGAATGGGACGGTGAAGTGGCGGAACCGGTCGGGCTCTTCGTCGAAAGTGGGGGGACGAAGTACGTCGCCCTCGGGGCGAGGTGGGCGGCATGAGCACCCGAGCCACGCCACTACGGGATCTCAAGGAACTCGCCGTCACGGCGATGCTGGGCAGTGACCGCGCGGCGCGAACAGGCGACACACCCGCGACGCTGCTCACGCGGGCGGCGGTGGCGGGGATGCGGGCGCGAGCGGGGCGGCGCTGCCGCGCGGCCGCGGAGGCGGTCGAGACCTGCCCCGCGGACGCTCGTTCGGACGCGACGGCGTCGCAGGCCGCGCTGCTCGAACGTTTGCTGGCCATTCCCGAGCCGGGGCTGATCCAGGAGTGGTGCACGCTCGCGCAGGCACGCGAGGTGCGGGCGCCCGCGGTCGTCGTTCCGGTGCTCCTGGATTGGTGGGCGAGGCAGCCGAGCCGTTCGCCCGAAGTCTTCGGCGCCACGGGCGCGTGCGGGGCCTGGCTCGCGGGGCTCAACCCTGACTGGCGAAAGCCGATCGCGGTGTCGGAGATCCCGGAGGATGCGGACGAGATCTGGCAGACCGGATCCCCCGCGGAACGCGCCGCGCTGCTGGTCACGGTTCGGAAAACCGATGCCGCCCGGGCGTTGGAGATGGTGCGGGCCACGTGGGACGTGGACGGAGCCGAAGAGCGGCGGAAGTTCGTCGAGGTCCTGGGACACAGCGTGGCGCCCGCGGACGAGCCCTTTCTCGAATCCACGCTCGACGATCGCAGCAAGACGGTGCGTCGAGAGAGCGTGCGCGCTCTGACCCGGCTGGCGGGGTCCTCGCTGCGTGCTCGCATGCGAGAGCGGGCCGCGGGCATGATCGGCGTGGAGAGGACGAAAGCGGGACCGATCCGCCGCGCCAAGACGACGGTCAGGATCGAGCCGCCGAAGGCCTTCGACAAGGCGTGGGAGCGAGACGGAATCGAGGAGCAGGCCGCGGCCGGCAAGGGCAAGCGGGCATTCTGGATGGTGCAGGTGCTTTCCTCGACGGACCTCGCGGCGTGGACAGGGCTCACCGGGCTGACGCCCTCGGAGCTGCTCACCGCCATCCGCGGCGACGAGTACTTTGACGATGCGTTCGGAGCGATGTTTGCGAGCATCGCCGGTTGTCCCCAGCAGCCGGATAGCGCCGAATGGAGCGAGGCCATCGTCTCGGCGTGCGCCGATCACAAGCTCGAGTACGAAGCCGGCTTGGTCATGATCTGGAGGGCGCAGGCTCCCGAGAAGGGCGAAGCGCTGCGCCTCCGATTCCTCGATGGTGCGGGGCCGGTGCCGGGGGCAGCCGCGTGGAGGCTGCTGGCGTCGGACCCGCGTCCGTGGTCGCTCGACTTCTCCAGGCGTGCAGCGAAGATCCTCCGCGCCGCGATACCCAAGAAGGCCGACACCTGGGAGTTCTGGTCGCCGATCGAGTCGATATCGAGGCTGCTCCACCCCGGGGCGGCGGATCTGTTCGAAGCGCTCGTCGCGGAGATGTACCCGGACGGCCCCAGCGAGAGCATCCGGAAGAGCCTTGACCGTGTCCGGGTTCGTGCGGAGATGCACAGGGAGTTTCAATCGTGAGCAAGACCAGCCGAGAGGCGAGCGCCGCCGTGCCGTCCGTCATGCGCGAAGCCGCCGAGAAGCAGCACGCCTCGGAACTGGCCGCCCTGGCCAGGACGGACGACCGCGAGCGCCCGCCGCGATGGAACCTCTCGCCCTGGGCGGTCGTCACGTACTTGATGGGCGGGAAGCTCAAGGATGGCACCGAGATCTCCGCCAAGTACGTGGGCGACAAGCGGATCATCGAGATCGCGGTCGCCACGCTCGCGACCGACCGGGCGCTGCTGCTGCTGGGCGTGCCGGGCACCGCGAAGAGCTGGGTCAGCGAGCATCTTGCCGCGGCCATCAGCGGCGACTCGACGCTCCTGGTGCAGGGAACGGCGGGCACCCCGGAAGAGGCCATCCGGTACGGATGGAACTACGCGCTGCTCCTGGCCAAGGGGCCCTCGCGCGACGCCCTGGTGCAGAGCCCGGTGATGCGGGGCATGGCCGACGGGAAGATCGTCCGCGTCGAGGAGCTGACGCGCGTGCCCAGCGAGGTCCAGGACACGCTGATCACCATCCTCTCCGAGAAGACGATGCCGATCCCGGAGCTCAACGAGGAGATGCGCGCGGTCAAGGGCTTCAACATCATCGCCAGCGCCAACGATCGAGACCGCGGCGTCAACGAGCTCTCGAGCGCGCTCAAGCGGCGGTTCAACACCGTCGTGCTCCCCGTGCCCGACTCCATGGACGACGAGGTCAAGATCGTGCACCAGCGCGTGGGGCAGATGGGCAAGGCCCTCGACCTGCCCGGCGAGGTTCCGGCTCTTGAAGAGATCCGCCGCGTGGTCACGATCTTCCGCGAGCTACGCGACGGCAAGTCCATCGACGGCAAGAGCAAGCTCAAGAGCCCCTCGGGATCGATGAGCACCGCCGAGGCGATCAGCGTCGTGACCAGCGGGATGGCGCTCGCGTCCCACTTCGGGGACGGCAAGGTCAAGGCGGCGGACGTCGCCAGCGGGATCCTCGGAGCGATCGTCAAGGACCCGGTGCAGGACAAGATCGTGATGCAGGAGTACCTCGAGACCGTCGTGAAGGAGCGGGAGGGCTGGAAGGACCTCTACCGGGCGTGCAAGGAGATCCTCTAGCGCCCGACGCAACGCCCACCCATGCCCGCAGAGCTCTACATCCTGGGGATCCGCCATCACGGCCCGGGCTCGGCGCGCATGGTCAGCCGCGCACTCCAGATGATCAAGCCCGACGCGGTGCTGATCGAGGGACCTCCGGACGCCGAGGGAGTTCTGCCGCTCGCGGCGGACGCCCACATGGTCCCTCCCGTCGCGATCCTCGTCTATGACCCCGAGGTCCCCTCGGACGCTTCGTACTACCCCTTCGCCGAGTTCTCTCCGGAGTGGCAGGCGATCCGCTGGGCGCTCAAGCACAAGTCATTGCTGCGGTTCATCGACCTGCCCCAGTCGCTCCGCGCGAAGCGAGCGACCAAGGGGGATGCCGCGGGCGAAGAGCAACACCGGGCGACGCCGGCAAACTCACCGCAGCCCGCGGGGCCAAGGGCTGATCCGCTCGAGGCCCTGGCGCACGCGGCGGGCTTCGCGGATGGCGAGGCCTGGTGGGGCCGACTCATCGAGGAGCGGCGCGGCGACGATCACCCGCTGGACGTCTTCGGGGCGATCACCGAGGCGATGGGCTGCGCCCGCGCCGAGCTCGGGTCATCACGCCACGATGCGGAGGAGCCCGCTCGCGAGGCGCACATGCGCCGGTCGATCCGCGCGGCGATGCGGGAAGGCCACGAGCGCATCGCGGTCATCTGCGGGGCGTGGCACGCGCCGGTGCTGACCGCCCAGTCGCTCACGTCGATCGCGCCCAAGGCCGACGACGAGCTCCTCAAGGGGCTCCCCAAACGCAAGACCGACGCGACGTGGATCCCCTGGACCTACGACCGGCTCTCGCACCAATCGGGGTACGGCGCGGGGGTCACAAGCCCGGGGTGGTACGAGCACCTCTGGCTGAACCACGACCAGATCTCCACGAGATGGCTCGCCAAAGTGGCCCGATTCCTGCGTGAGGAGAGCCTCGACGCTTCCCCGGCGAGTGTCATCGAGTCGGTGCGCCTCGCCGAAGCGCTCGCGGCGCTCCGCGGCCGATCGATCGCGGGATTGGACGAGCTCTCCGAAGCGACGCTCTCGATCCTGTGCTCCGGAAACCCCCTGCCGATGCGCGTCATCGAGCAGAAACTGATTGTGGGACGCCGGCTGGGTGAGATTCCCGAGCACGCCCCCAACATCCCGCTGCAGCGTGACCTCGCAGCCCAGCAGAAATCGCTCCGCATGAAGGTCTCGGCCGACGACGCCGATCTCGACCTCGATCTGCGGAAGGAGACCGACGCCCTCCGCAGCCGG
Source organism: uncultured Phycisphaeraceae bacterium (assembly GCA_964614075.1). GTDB lineage: Bacteria > Planctomycetota > Phycisphaerae > Phycisphaerales > UBA1924. The sequence goes on along the minus strand of CAZTJZ010000003.1, from coordinate 28,806 downwards.
CTGCTGCATCGGCTCTCCGTACTCGGGATTGCATGGGGCAAACGGGCGGCCGACCAAAGGCAGCGTTCCAACACGTTCCACGAGGTGTGGAAGCTGCAGTGGAAGCCGGAGCTTGCCGTCGCCGTCATCGAGGCCGCCCGCTGGGGCAACACGATCCACGACGCCGCGGCGGCGTGCGTTCAGGACCGGGCCAACAACGCCCGCGAGCTCTCAGAGCTGACCCACCTGCTCGATCACGTCATGCTGGCCGACCTGCCCGGCGCGGTCGACACGCTCATCTCGCGGATTCAGTCCCTCTCGGCCGTTGCCGCGAGCATCGGCGGGCTGATGGACGCCCTTTCACCCCTGGCGCTGATCCTCCGGTACGGCAACGTTCGCAAGACCGACGCGGCCCTGGTCGAGCCGTTGGTGGACGGGCTGCTCGCCCGAATCTGCGCCGGACTCCTCCCGGCGTGCGGTTCCCTCGACGACGATGCCGCCGGCGAGATGCGCGGCCGGCTCGACGCGGTCTCCGCCGCCCTGGGCACGCTGGCAAAACCGGAGTTCAGCGAGCGTTGGCACGCCGAGCTGAGCAAGCTCGCCGACGCAGACGTCCACGGGCTCGTGGCCGGGCGGGCGTGGCGAATCCTGCTCGACGCCCGGGCGTGCAGCACGGAATCTGCCGAGACGCGCATCGCGCTCGCCCTCTCTCCCGGCCATGAGCCGGGCCAGGCCTCCGCCTGGGTGGAGGGGTTCCTGAGCGGCTCCGGCGCGGTGCTCGTGCACGACCAGCGACTCCTCGCGATCATCGACGGATGGGTCGGGTCTCTCTCGCCGACGACCTTCGAGCAAGTCTGCCCGATCGCACGCCGCACGTTCTCGACCTTCGCGAAGCCCGAACGCCGGATGATCGGGGAGAGTCTCAAGCGCGGCCTGGGCGTTGCACACCAACCGGCGAGCGAGGCCGACGACGAGTACGACCCCGCGCGAGGCCAACTTGTGGACCCGGTGCTGAAAATGATCCTCGGGGAGCTCACGCGATGAATCAGGCCAGGCCGTCCATCGCGCCCAATGCCCAAGGCTCGCCCCGTCTCGCGGCGCCGACCCACCCTTCGGTGGATGCGGAAACCCGCCTCAAGCGCTGGCGACTTCTGCTCGGCGGGGACGAGGCCGACGGCACCGGGGTCAGCCTGGACGCGAGGCTGCTGGCCATGGACAAGGCCATGTCCCTGCTCTACGACGGGAACGCCGGCGGGTCCGAACGCCGCGGCGGCCTGGGCGCCTCGGCCCCGAACGCCGCACGCTGGCTCGGAGACATCCGCGAGTACTTCCCGAGTTCGGTCGTGCGGGTCATGCAGAAGGACGCGATCGAACGCCTGGGAATGCAGCGATTGCTGCTCGAGCCCGAGATGCTCGAGGCCGTGCAACCGGACATCCACCTGGTCACAACGCTCATGGCGCTGTCGGGGGTTATCCCCCAGAAAGCCAAGGCAACGGCGCGGGAGGTCGTGCGGCGAGTGGTGGAGGATCTCAAACGCCGCCTCGACGCCCCGATGCGCACCGCGGTGACCGGCGCGCTCAAGCGATCCACCAGGACGCGTCGCCCGAGGCACAACGAGATCGACTGGAACCGAACGATCCGGGCCAATCTCAAGCACTACCAGCCCGAATACAAGACGATCGTCCCCGAGTCGCGGATCGGGTACGGCCGCAAACGCAGCCAGCTCCGGACGATCATCGTCTGCATCGACCAGTCCGGGTCCATGGGGCAGTCGGTGGTCTACTCCGGCGTCTTCGGCGCGGTGCTCGCGTCGATCCCCGCGATCCGCTCGCACGTCGTGACGTTCGACACCAGCGTCGTCGACCTCACCGAGAAGATGGGCGACCCGGTCGACGTGCTCATGGGCGTGCAGCTGGGGGGCGGCACCGATATCAACCGTGCCCTCGCCTACTGCCAGGGGTTGATCACGCGTCCGCGCGACACGATCCTTGTGCTCGTCACCGACCTGTACGAGGGCGGGAACAACGCGGAGATGCTCAGGCGGGCCGCCTCGATCGCCGGCTCGGGGGCGCGGATGGTGACGCTGCTGGCCCTCGGAGATTCCGGGGCGCCGAGCTTCGACGAGAAGAACGCCGCCGCGCTCGCGGGCTTCGGCGTCCCCAGCTTCGCGTGCACTCCCGACATGTTCCCCGAGCTCATGGCCGCGGCCATCAACGGCACGGATCTCGCCCACTGGGCTTCGGCGCAGGGCATGACCACGCCTCGAGCCCGAACAGAGTAACCGCGAACACCGTCTGCGAGTGCCTGACGTGCAACGCAGTCGCGCACTCCGAGCGAGGCTCCGCGGGGCTTGGAGCCGCCACAGCGACCCGTCCGGAGCCAGCTTCATGGACGGGTTGAACAGCGCGCGCTCGCGTGGCTCGCCATGGCCTGCAACGCCCTCGGTGAAAGGCATCAGCTCATGAGCTCACGCCCCAAGGCGGAGCCCTCAATCCCTACACTGCCCTCGTGAGTCACTCCCCATCCGCCACCAGAACCGCCAAGCAGGTTCCCGCCGCGACGCCGCCGTGTGAGGAGCCGCGTGCGATGGACCCCGCCAGGACGGCCGTCCCGGCGCTCTTTGAGCTCCACGCTCCAAGGCTCTACGCGCTGGCTTCGCGGATGTGCGGCAACGCCGCCGACGCTCAGGACATGGTGCAGGACGTGTTCCTCCAGGCCTACCGCAAGTGGCACACATTCAAGGGAAACGCCAGCCCCGGCACGTGGCTGTACGCGATCGCGGCCCGATCGTGCAAGGCCCGGATGAGGCGGAAGGGAGGCATCGACCGTCGCATGCCCGCGGTGTCGCAGCTGATGCCATGGAACGAGACGAAGAACGTGGACCTCGCCGATTTTGAACGTGATCCGCTTCACGCGGACCAGCAAGGGCCGGTGGGCTCGGCGATTGTCCGTGAGTCGGCCCGGGCCGTGCACGAGGCGATCCTGACGCTGCCGGAGAGCTTCCGCGTGCCCCTTGTCCTCAAGGAGATGCTGGAGCTCTCCATCGAGGATGTGGCCGCCGCACTGAACATCAAGCCCGAGACGATCAAGACGCGCGTCCACCGGGCCCGGCTGCTCTTGCGCAAGGCGATCATGGCGCGACGAGCCGTACCCAAGCGATCCGCCAGAGCGCCGACCTACGAGAAACAGGTCTGCCTGGACCTGCTCAAGGCCAAGCTCGACGCGATGGACAAGGGAAGGGGCTTCCCGATCGGGCAGGGCATCGTGTGCGAGCGCTGCCAATCGGTCTTCGCGGAACTGGACCTCGCGCAGAGCACGTGCGCGAGGCTCTCAGAAGGGAAGATGCCCCTGCGGGTGCGGAAGGCGATCCTCAAGGCCATCCGTAGTGCGGATCGCGACGCGGGCGGGGGCTCGGAGGTTCGCAACGGTCATGGATTAGCACGCGCAAGCCGTGCCCCAGGCCCGAACCGATCGCGAGCCCGACTCTCCAGGAACCCGTGAAGGGGTAGGCGCCTCAAAGTCTCCGTCAGAGTGTCGAGGCGTCACTCCGCGGAGAACCTCTCGTGAGCATCCACTCCAGAATTGCTCGTCGGCCACGCTGGATCACCACAGCGTCAGTGCTCGTGGTCTTCACGGCGTCGGTGGTCGCACTCATGCTCTGGCTGGTCGGAGCGTTCCGCCCCAAGATCTCGGCTCACGCAACGCCCGCGGCGTCCGCCCGGCCACTCGGGACGGCGGCTGTCGTGGAAGTCCTGGCGTACTCCTTGCCCCGGGAGGAGACCGCGGTAGGCGCGATCCAGCCCGTGCATCGTGTGGAGATCGCCTCGCGGCTGCTCGCGCGGGCTCTGGAGGTCAACGTCATCGCCGGCCAGCATGTCGACAAGGGAGACATCGTGGTCCGCCTCGAGGACACCGATCTGATCGCCCGGCGTGCCCAGGCGGAATCGACGGTGTCCCACGCCCAGGCCATGCTGGACCAGGCGCGGGCCGAAGAGTCCAGGCTCAGATCCGCGTTCGAGAAGAACGCCATCGCCGGGCTTGAGCTGGACCGCGCGGTCCATGCGCTCAAAGGGGCCGAGGCCAGCCTGGCACGAGCCACGCAGTCGCTCACCGAGGCCCAGGCCGTCCTGGAGTACGCGACGCTTCGCAGCCCGATCGATGGCACGGTGGTCGACAAGCGTGTGAGCACGGGCGACACGGTGTCGCCGGGGCAGGTGGTCGTGACGGTCCTGGACCCCAGTCGCATGCAGATGGTGGCGAGCGTGCGCGAGTCGCTCTCACGAGTCCTCACCGTCGGCAGTCGGGTGTCCGTGAAGGTCGACGCGCTCGACCATGCCTGCACCGGAACCGTGAGCGAGATCGTGCCCGAGGCCGAGTCCGCGAGCCGCACGTTCCAGGTCAAGGTCACCGGCCCCTGCCCCGAGGGCGTGTACGCGGGGATGTTCGGTCGCCTGTCGATCCCCGTGGGCGAGGAAAAGACCCTCCTGATCCCCCGCGACGCCGTGCGCACGATCGGCCAGGTCGAGTGCGTCGACGTAGCCGTGAACGGCGTGCGCGAGCGTCGAGCCGTCCGACTGGGCAGAAGCGTGGACGGGCGCGTCGAGGTGCTCTCCGGCCTTGTGCCCGGAGAGAAGGTCGTGATCGACCGCGTGACGGAAGGGCGCTGAGCCGTGAGCGAAACCCCTTCATCACACGATTCCCCGCGAGGCTCATCGTTCGAACTCGCCGAGCACGCCCGCGCCGGCTGGATCAACGGAATCGTCAAGACATTCCTGCATTCCAACCTCTCGGTGATCCTGCTGGTGATCTCCGTCGCGGTCGGGGCGGCGGCATTGCTGATGACGCCACGCGAAGAAGACCCGCAGATCGTCGTTCCCCTGGCCGACATCTATGTGAACGCCCCGGGCATGGCCTCGCAGGAGGTCGAGCGGCTCGTCACGACACCCCTCGAGCGTGCCCTGTACCAGATCGACGGCGTCGAGTACGTCTACTCGATGTCCCGGACCGATGCGGCGATCGTGACGGTGCGGTTCTACGTCGGTCAAGACCGCGAGCGGTCATTGGTCCGCCTCTTCAAGAAACTCGAGGAGAGCAAGGACCTGGTGCCGCCGGGCGTGGTGGGCTGGACCATGAAGCCCGTCGAGATCGACGACGTCCCGATCGTCACGCTCACCCTGCGCGGACGGTCGGAGGGCGCCGCCGATTCGGACGAGTACACCATGCGGCGCGTCGCTGAGGAAGCGGCCGCTCGCCTCGCCACGGTTGAGGACACCTCGCGGGTGACCATCACGGGCGGCCTGCCGCGCACGCTGACGGCGTACGTGGACCGCGAGGCCATCGCGGGCCGCGGGCTCTCGCTGCTCGAGATCCAGCGAGCGATCCAGGCGTCGAACGCGAGCCCGCCCGCGGGGGCCATCGAACGCGGCGACAGCGTGATCCACATCTGGTCCGGCACGCTTGTCCGCGACGGGAACGACCTCGGAAATCTGGTGGTGGGCGTGTCGAGGGGCACCCCCGTCTTCTTGCGGGACATCGCCCGAATCGACGACGGGCCCGCGGAGCGCTCCACCTACCTCCGCCACGGGTGGGGACCGGGACGGGGCTTCGGTGCCCATCCGCACTCCGCCGGGACACTGGTGGGAGAGGGCGACCACGAAGAGCCCGCGTCCGTAAGCCCCTCCGCGAGCGTTCCGGCGGTCACCATCGCCATCTCGAAGAAGAAGGGCTCCAACGCGGTCCACGTCGCTGAAGCGGTGATCAAAGAGTCACAGCGGCTCAAGTCTGAGATGGTGCCCGATGGCCTGGACCTCGTCGTGACGCGCAACAGCGGGCGGACCGCCGACGAGAAGGTCTCGGAACTTGTCGAGGGGCTGTGGGTGGCCGTGCTCATCGTGGTGGCTCTCCTGACCATCGGGTTGGGCTGGCGCGAGGCCCTGGTCGTCGCGGTGGCCGTCCCCGTGGTCTTCGGTCTCACCCTCGCGGTCAACATGCTCGCGGGGTACACGATCAACCGGGTCACCCTCTTCGCGCTCATTCTGTCGCTCGGTCTCCTCGTCGATGACCCGATCGTGGACGTGGAGAACATCGCCCGCCACTTCGGTCTCCGCAGGAAGGCCACCCGCGCCATCACGCTCGAAGCCGTCAGCGAGATCCGCGAGCCGCTCATCTCGGCCACGCTCGCGGTGATGGCGAGCTTCCTGCCGCTCTTCTTCATCTCCGGCATGATGGGTCCGTACATGCGGCCGATGGCGCTCAACGTCCCCGTGACCATGATCATGTCGATGTTCGTCGCCTTCGCGATCACGCCCTGGCTCGCGTTCCACCTGCTCAAGAAGCGCCCGTGGGCGGGCGGTGGCGCCAACGCAGACGGGTCCTCCCACGCCGCCGACGAGTTCGCCAGAGCCCGCGCCAGCCTCCAGTACCGGGTGCTCCGCCCCCTGCTCCATCCGCTGCTCGCGTCACGCGCCAAGGGCTGGGCCTTCCTCGCGATCGTCGCGATGCTCACCGCGGGCGCCGCCATGCTCGCGGCGTTCCGCCAGGTCCCCCTCAAGATGCTCCCGTTCGACAACAAGAACGAAATGCTCCTGCTGGTCAACGCCGACGAGGGCACGACGCTGGAACGCACCGACGCCCTGGTCCGCGACCTGGAAGCCGCCGTGACCCGGATCCCCGAGGTGACGGACTTCACGTCCTACGTGGGGGCGCCGTCGCCGATCGACTTCAACGGCCTCGTCCGCCACTACAACCTGCGCACGATGCCGCATCAGGCGGAGATCCGCGTCAACCTCGTGGGCAAGAAGTCGCGGAAAGACCCCAGCCACACGATCGCCCTGCGGGAACGCGAGGTTCTCGAGGCGATCGCCTCCAAGGCGGGCGCGCGCCTGAAAATCGTGGAGCTTCCGCCGGGCCCGCCCGTCATCGATACCCTCGCCGCCGAGATCTACGGCCGCGATGATCTCCGCTATTCAGACATCTGCGACGCCGCCGAGCTGGTCAAGGCCCGCCTCGCGGTGGAGCCCGGCGTAGTCGAGCCGGACCACACCGTCGAGGCCGCCCACCGCGAGCTGGTCTTTCTCCCCGACCAGGAAAAGGCCGCCCTCAACGGGATCAGCGTCGCCGAACTCGCCGCCACGGTGCGGGCCGCGATCACTGGAGCCGATGTCGGCGTGGCTCATGCTCCGAGCGAGCGGCAGCCCCTGTCGATCATCGCTCGCTTGCCGCGTGCCGACCGTTCCAGCGCCGCAGATCTGTCTCGCATTGAGGTTCGAGGGCAATCAAGTCCAAACAGCAGGCTCGTGTCGCTCGCGGAACTCGGCCAGTGGGAGGAACGAAGCACCGAACAGACCATCTACCACAAGAATCTCCAGCGCGTCGCCTATGTCTTCGCTGAGACCGCCGGGCGTCCACCCGCGGACGTGATCGTCGATGTCATGGCCGACCATGCAACCGATACGACCGCTCAGACGGGCACCGTCACCCGCACGCCCGGCGGGTGGCTCGACACATCCTCCCCACGCACACTCGCCGGCCGTTCGCACCTCATCCGCGGCGGGGGCATCCCATGGAACACCTCCGACGGAACCAAAGTCGTCTGGTCCGGCGAGGGCGAATGGAAGATCACGCTGGATGTCTTCCGCGATCTCGGCCTCGCCTTCGCCGCGGCCCTCGTGATGATCTACGCCCTGCTCGTCGCTCAGACCGGCTCGTTCATGATCCCCGCCGTCGTCATGCTCGCCATCCCGCTCACCATGGTCGGCATCATGCCAGGCTTCTGGCTCTTGGGGCTGCTCACCGGCAAGACCGTCGGCGCCTATTCGGACCCCGTGTTCTTCACCGCGACAGCCATGATCGGCATGATCGCCCTCTCCGGCATCGTCACCCGCCAGTCGATCATCCTCGTCGACTTCATCCACCTCTCGCTCAAGCGAGGGCGCCCCTTCATCGACGCCGTCATCGAGGCGGGCGCCGTCCGGCTCAGGCCCATCCTGCTCGTCGTCGCCGCCGCGATGCTCTCCGCGATCCCCATCACCATCGACCCGATCTTCTCCGGCCTGGCCTGGGCCCTCATCTTCGGGCTCATCGCCTCCACCGTCTTCACCCAGTTCGTGATCCCGCTGGTGTACTGGATGCTCTACAAGAACGTCCCGGGGCACGGGATCGGCACGGCCCAGGAGGGCTAACCCAGAGCGACCCACGACTCGCATGCGCCCAGCGCGGTGCAACAGGAACGCGCGAGCCCAACGAAGCCGAGCTCGATAGTTCGTGTGGCGCCGGGTGATCTCCCACGAGGCACGACGAACGGCGAGCCTTCAAACTCGCGGAGAAAACAGGCTGGCCACGACGCCCGAATTTTCCGGGAACCCCGCCGGCGCGCCCGGCCTCGAACTCAGCGACCGAACTCATTCACCTCTTCCGGAGCCCCTCGATGTCGACCGCCACCATGAACCGCACAACCGTGAGCACGCCGCCGTCAGCCGACGCTTTCTCGGACGCACCGCACAGCAAGGCGGTGATGCGCCAGACGCAGGCACTCATGGGAGTAGTCCTTCTCGCGGGGATCGCCGGCGCGTACTTCGTGAGCATGGCGTGGCTTGTGGTGCCGGTCGTCGTCGGGGCCGGCCTGGTGTTCGCCGGAGTGAGCGGCATGTGCCCGATGGCATCGCTGATCGCCCGCATGCCGTGGAACAAGCGCGACAATGCCAATCGCCGCGCTTCATCCGGCGACTGCTGCGGCGGACGGTGCGCCTAAGCCCTGAGCCCCGCCCGGCACGCGCCGCACACCAGCTCCGCGCACCACGCTCAGCCCTTCACGCCCACGCCATCACCCGCAATCCGCGCTCCAGTGCACGCGGCCGCTCTTGTCAAGATTGATGTACACGGAGCCGAGGTCCCCGATCATGAGAAGCTTGCGGTCAAGGTAGTCGTCGCCCTTCGGATTGACGGGCACGTTCAGCAGAGGCCACGGGCCGCCATAGGGATTCAGAGAAGCAAGTGTGCAGAGCGGAACACCAGGGAGCTCGGGGTCGCCCTGCTGATAGGGTGGTATACCGCCGAACTTGGACCCCCACACAACGTTGGCACAGTCATCAACCTGAGAGTCGGGATAGTCCATCGTGCGATGCAGCGTCGCGAAGGTGGGCGTCAGGTCGTGAACATGCCGCGCCGGCTGCTCGCCAACGTGCGGGCCCACGCGATGCCATTCCAGCGCCCACGATTCCTTGTCGTCCGGATCCCAATCGCCATACAGGTGGGGCCCGCTGGTGAAGATGAGGAGGACGTCGCCGGGGAGGTCGCTCGCCTTGATGGGGGCGAGCACATCGATCGAATCCGTGAAGTTGAACTGGGCGAGCAGGCCCATCGGCGAGCCGCCCCGCGTCGTGGGCCAGGGATCAGACGTCGGGCGATACGGTGCGCCGCCAATCTTGGTCGCGGCCCGATCGGCCGGCTCGCCAACGTTCCAGAGGCAGACGTCGGTGGGCACCCCCTCGCCCCGAAGACGGATATCGCCTTCGGCGCGGAGTTGCTCAAGCACCGCGATGTCCCGCGGACCATCAATCTGATCCACATCAATCTCTCGCTCAGGAGTGCGGAGCTTCGCGAGCGGAAACTCCTGAAGCCAGCGGGAAAGTTCGAGCCGGGCGTGCGTGGGCATACGTGTCCCCCTCGGTTGGAGCATTCTACGTGCCCCGAGGCGACACCCGGCGCCCCGTCCCCACGCACATTTCAGAATCGCCTACTTCTCCTCGCGCTTGAACTCAAAGCGACGGGGCGTGCCCCCCTTCATGAACCCGATCGTCGCGCTCAGCCCGCCCTCCGCCGAGAGCTCGTACACGATCCGCTTCGGGTAGTCGTGGCGCGGGTTCTCGAACACGGCACGCGTCGGGCCGTGCTCGGTCATCGTGAACTCCGTCGCCGTGCCCCCGTTGGGCTGCGCGATGTACACCAGCCCGCCGTCGCGCTCGACGACGCGCAGGTACTCAAACGCGGACATCGCGCCGCGCGAGACCGTCCGCGACGTGGCGAGCATCGCCCCGCCCAGCGGGGGGCTCCACCGTTCCTCGATCGAGATCTGCCCCTGCGAGCCTCTCACGCCCGTCCACGCTCCGGCCAGCCACGCCACATCGCCGATTATCGCCTTGGCCGGCGTGGGCATCGCGATGTCCTCCGCGTGGCGGTACAGCCCGAGCGACCCGCGAAAGCTCACCATGAGCCCCTCGGGCGTCATGCGGAACTCCCGGCGGATCAAGTTCTGAGGTTCCTCGCCCGGCTTGCGCACGAAGTCGATCTCGTACGCCAGCGTGCCGTCCTTCCACTCGCCGCGGTAGCGCGCCACCTCGCCGGTCTTGGTGTTGGGCACCTCCGTCATCGTGCCGTCGAGCGCGACGCGGACGTTTCGGCGTCCGCCGCCCCCGTGCCCCCACACCAACACGATGGCGCCCTCCTCGACGCGCAGGATGAACTTCGAATCCATCGGGGGACCGAGCTTCTCGAGCTCGCGCCCCTCGGTCCGGTCTTCGACATAGATCCATTCGCCGTCGAACACCCGCACCCCGTCGTCAGGCGCCGAGCGCGCCCCGGCGGGCGCTGACATCCACAGCACGCCCAACGCGCCCAGACACACAACCGCGGCCACAAGCCATGTATTGCATCGCATCGAGCGGTCTCCTGCGGATCCGCGCGTCGTGCGGACGCCACACAGGCGTCGAGGGCCCAACCGAACGACGCGGCCACGGTCAGATCGTAGAACACACTCTCGTCCCGTGGGAGCGCCCTCCGCCGAACGACGTGGCGAAGGGCGAGCGCAAACTCCCCATCCGTTCGCCTCAACGCTTGCCGCGGCATGTCAAGATGTTGCTCTAGCCGCCATGCGCCCGGCCATCTCGCGCTCCCGATGTACCGAGTATCAAGCACGAACAGCGCCGAGACGCTCGTCGCGCGGAGCACGAGAAGTTTGCGTGCCCCCGACGAACCAGATCTTGTGTTCCTCTTCTACCCGCCCGTTCCGGATCGACGATCGCGAGGAATCGCGCGAGATATCGCGAGAAACTAAATGCGAGAAACAAAATGCGGGAGACCCCGACCACCGTCTCGGTGGAAGAGTCTCCCGCGTCAAGCGGAGAGGGGGGGATTCGAACCCCCGATACGGTTGCCCGTATACAGCATTTCCAGTGCTGCTCCTTCAGCCACTCGGACACCTCTCCGGCGAAGGGGCCAACTCTAGCCTTCGAGCGTCCGGTTCTCTCGCCCGAACAACACGGCCGCCATGCGGCGACCCACCACACGCCGGCCCACCGCTCGACCCCAGCACTGCCCCATCGCCAGCGTCGAGATCGCGAACCCCAGGGCCGTCCCGACCGCCACGTCCGATGCGTAGTGCGCCCCAAAGACCACACGCGTGCACGCCACCGCCGCCACGAGCCCCACGACCAGCGGCCTGAGCCTGGGGTACATCCACGCCAGCGCGACGCCGCACGCCGCCGCCGCCGAAGCGTGGCTCGAAGGCATCGACCACAGATCCGACACGCCCCGCCCCGACAGCCGCATCGCGTGCGTGGTCACGGTCTCCGTTACGCCCGCGCCGCCCTCGACCGTCCACGTCCACTCACGCGTCGGCCCCAGGAATAGCATCGGCTCGCCCAGGCGAGGGCGGGGGCGCCCGATGAGCATCTTGAGCGCCCACGACGCCAGCGCCGTCGCCAGCCCTGCCGCCAGCCAGTCGAGCAGTCTCGCGCGATTCCCGCGGTCGAGCAGCAGAATCGCGAGCCCCACAAGGACCGAGCTCACCAGATCCCCGAACTGCTGCACGAACGCCATCGCCCGCTGGACATCACCCCCCAGCTCGAAACGCCCTCCCTCGCCGAACTGCGTCATGAACCGTGCCACCGGTTCATCGATCCCCACGAGCGCCGCCGCGACCACGAGCCCGATCACAAGCCCCCACGCCGCCCGGCGCTTGGGGCACACGCTCGGGCAGCGGGTATAGTCGCCCGTCTCGCCCACGGTGCTGCACGAGGCACCTCCCGAAGGGTCACCGCACGCGCTGCCCGCGGGCTCCGGAGAGTTGCTCATCGCTCGACCCGCCACGACATGCCTCCCGCCGCTCGACCGCCGCCGCGAGCTCCGCACGGCCCGGGGCGTGCGCACGCTGCTCATCCTGCTCGCGCTGTGCGCCGCAGTGTATCTGCCGGGCTTCTTCACGATCCCCACAATCGACCGCGACGAGGCGAGATTCGCCCAGGCCAGCCGCCAGATGCTGCAATCCGCCACGCCCAGGGGCTGGCTCGTGCCGATGGTCCAGGACCGCCCGCGCCTCAACAAACCGCCCCTCATCTACTGGCTCCAGGCGGCGAGCGCCGGCGTCTGCTCCGGCGCCATCTGGCTCGGGAACGACGCCATCGCCCGCGACGCCATCTGGATGTACCGCCTCCCCTCGCTCCTGGCCGCGGTCGGGATCGTCCTCGCCACGTGGCGTCTCGGCGTCCGCATGTTCGACCCACGCGTCGGCAAGCTCGGTGCGGCCCTGCTCGCGGTCAGCCCCGTCCTCTACTGGGAATCCCACCAGGCCCGCAGCGACCTCGTCATGGTCCTCTGGACCACGCTCGCGCTCCTCCCCCTCTGGAACATCTGGAAACGCCGGCGCCACCCCGCGGCATCCTCCTGGGGCCACGCGATCGCGCTGTGGGCCTTCGTCGCGCTGGGCGTCATGACCAAGGGGCCCATCACGCTCATGGTCGTGCTCCTGGGCGCCCTCACCCTCAGCACGCTCACGGGCGAATGGAAGTGGTGGGGGAGGCTGCGCCCCTGGCTCGGCGTCATCGTGATCGGCGCCATGCTCGGGCCCTGGGTCTACGCCGTCGCGAGCGACATCGGCCTGGACCGCTACCGCGAGATCGTCCTCGACGAAACCCTCGGACGAAGCCTCCAGGCGAAGGAGGGCCACCGAGGCCCGCCGGGCTATCACACGCTCCTGCTCGTCCCCATGCTCGGCGCCGGATCGCTCCTGACCGGCGCCGGGATCCTCCGCGCCGCACGCCCGCGCGGCCCCGAGTCCGGCCTGTTCCGACGCCTGCGGGCCCACGCCCGCGCCCGCCCCGCCGCGGCGTTCTGCCTGTGCGTCCTCGCCCCGAGCTGGATCGTCCTCGAGCTCGTCATGACCAAGCTCCCGCACTACACGCTCCCCCTCTACCCCATCGTCGCGCTCCTCAGCGCCCGGATGGTCCTCGCCGCGGACCACTCCCGCGACCTCCCGCGCCTGCCCAGAATCGGCGCGTACGCCTGGATCGCGATGATGCTCGTCTTCGTCGCCTTGGGCGGTGAGGCGATTCGCTATGCATTCCTGCGATTCGGCGTGCACGGATACGAAGAGCTGCTCCCCGCGGTGGCCCTCGTGGCGCTGGCGTTCCTCGTCGCCGCGAGCGTGCGAAGTACCCTGCGCTGGATGAACTCGCAGCAGTGGCTCAACCTGCAGCGCTGGGGCGCCGCAATCAGCGTCCTCGCCTTCGCCCTCCTGAGCCTCGGTCTTTCCACCACCCCCGCGATCCGCACCAGCGAGAACCTCGCAAAGGCCATCGCCAAGGCCGACCCCACGGGCTCCCGGCCCATCGCCGCCGTCGGCTACCACGAGGACAGCCTGATCTTCGAGACACGCGGAAGGGCCCAGCGCGTCGACGAATCATCGCTCCCGCAGTGGCTCCGCGACCACCCCGGCGCGATCCTCGTCGTCCAGCGCCCGACCCCCACCTCGATCACCGCCTTCCGCGCCTTCGCCCAGGTCCGCGGATTCAACTACTCCAAGGGCAGATACCTGACCGTCGACGTCGGCGAGAGCGGGGCGCCATGACCGTCCCGACGCCGTGCGGCGTGCTGCTCATCGACAAGGCCACGGGATACACGTCGATGGACGTCTGCGCGATCGTGCGCACACGTTTCCGCCGCTCGGGAGCGCCCAAACGCCTCAAGGTCGGCCACGCCGGCACACTCGACCCCGCCGCCACCGGGCTGCTTGTCGTGCTCGTGGGCCAGGCCACGCGCCGCTGCGACGAGTTCATGGCCGGAGAGAAAGCCTACGACGCTCTGGTCGACCTCGCGCACATTTCCTCCAGCGATGACGCGGACGGCGAGGTGCAGCGCGTCGACAACGCGGCGCCCCCCGCCCCGGACGCGCTCCACGCCCTCCTGCCCAGGTTCACGGGCGAGATCCTGCAGCGTCCCCCGGCGTTCTCCGCCCTCCACGTGGGCGGACGCCGCGCCTACCAGCTCGCCCGCGAGGGCACGCCCGTCGAGCTCCCGCCTCGCCCCGTCGTGGTGCACAAGCTCGAGATCCTCGCCTACGACTGGCCCCTGCTCACGCTGCGCGTCGAGTGCGGGAAGGGAACCTACATCCGCAGCATCGCCCGCGACCTCGGGCGCGCGCTGAATGTGGGGGGGATGCTCAGGGGGCTCCGACGAACCCGCAGCGGCACGTTCACCGTGGACCGGGCCAAACGCCTCGACCAGCTCCCCGACGTGCTCACGCAATCGGACCTGCTGCCCCTCTCACCCACAACGTGAGCGCGGAGCAACCGATCCCCATCCGGGGGCCGTCCGCGCTAGAAGTTGTCGTCCTCATCCCCCTCGGGCTCGTGCGTCGGGGCCATCGTGCCCGCGATCATCCCCGGGGACCACAGGTCCGCGGGTTCCTGCCCGTCGGCGACCTCGCGCACAAGCAAGTACAGCACCGACGACCCGCAAAAGTAGAAGCTCACCATCGCGGACACGACCAAGAGCCCGGGGATCTGCGACCAGAACCGCACGCCGCGCGACATCGCCCGCAGCGACCACCCCGAGTCCGCCGTGGGCGACAGCCCCCGCACCGCGTCGGTGATCGCCGCCGTCGGCGCCTCGCCCGTGAACATCGTCACGCTCCAGCGCGCAAACTCCACCACCCCGCCCGCGAGCAGCGCGAGGATCGCCGACACCACCGCCGCCTGCGCCGCCAGGATCAGCAGATACACAATCATCCGCCCAGGACGGTCGAGCACGTACGCGTACACGCGCTGCAGGGCGTCGATCGTGTCCGCGCCCTCGCACACCACCGCCGCCGGGATCAGCGGGAACCCCAGCACAAAACCCGCGAGCCCGATGATCGCCAGCAGCGACACCAGCAGCGCCAGAAAGAACATCCCGCCCCCCACGACCTGCACCCCGGTCACGCCCAGCAGCGCCCATCCGCCCACGCCCATCAGCACCGCCGCCGCGCCCACCACCGCCAGCGGCGCCAGCATCGCCCCCACCAGCGAACGCAGGTGCCGAATGGAAAACGCCAGACCCTTCGTCCACGCCAGGCGCTCGCCCAGCGCATACTCCTCGGCGGCCATGCGGCACACCGCACCCCCCGCCACCGCCCACACGCACAGCACCATCGCCAGCACCGCCGCAGAGCTCACCGGATACTTGGTAAACAACGGCCCGGGGATCATGCACAGATCCCAGATCCCGCCCCCGATCTCCCCCGGACGCATCGCCGCCACGCCCTCGCCCACCCGAGTGAATGCCCGCGGCGCCAGACGCCCGATCTCCGCCGCCGGACCCACGTTCGCGCCCAGAAATATCTCGGGGATCCGCGCCAACAGCGCAATCAGCACCACCGCGATCAGCGAGATCCCCACGCGGGACATCGACCCCGCCAGCCTCGGCACCAGCAGAAGCCGAGGCCAGATCATCGCCTCCCACATCTCGTTCACCCGCGGCGAGCCGCGATGGAGCTTGGGTCGGTGTGGCGTGGTCATGCGTGGATGCCCAGCAAGCGAGAAATCCGGAAAGGGGCATGGTACCGCGGCACGCCCAACACCGCTCGCCCCCCGACACCCGCCTCGCCCATTCCATGCCCCGGCGTGCCCCCTTATCGGCATGCCAATGATCCGGGCATGATCCACACCATCCTCCGGTGGTCGTTCATCATCGCCGCCGTCCTCGCCCTGGGACCGCTCGCCGCCCTGCTGCTCGAAGGGCTCCGCGCGAGCGACGGCTCCCCGCACGCCACGCTCCTGGTCTCCGCCTCGCCCGCACCATACCTCGCACGCGGGCTCGCCATCGCTCTCTTCGCCGCCGGCGTGGGCGTCCTGGGCGCCAAGTTCTTCTCGCGCGACACCGGGCTCACCGCCGCCGGGCTCGTCGCGGCGTGGGCGGCGTGGCGCGTCGGGGGCGCCGAGCCCATCCTACGAACCACTCCCGCCCCGCTCGTGATGCTCGCCCTCGAAGCCCTCGCGCTCGGGCTCGTGCTGCTCGCGGGCGTCTTCGCCGCCGAACGCGCCGCCAAAGACCGCGAGCGTGCCCCGACCCCGCTCTTCACCCATCTCGACCGCGACGCCAAACCCGCCCACGCCGCCCTCGCCTGCGGCCTCGCGGCCGCGGTCCTCGCCGGCGCGGGCGCCTACCTGGTCGCGATTTCCTCGATCCCCGGACAGCGCGTCTTCGCCGCCATCACCGCCGGGATCGCCGCCGGGGGCGGGGCCATGGTCGTCGGCTCGATGATGGGCGTCCGCCCCGGCGCTCTGCTCCCCACCCTGGGAGTGGTCGTCGCCTCCGTCGCCGCCCCGCTCGTGGCGATGGTCCTCCACGGAGACAAGGCCCAGACCGCGGCCCTCGCCACAAACCTCATCCCGTTCGCCCGCCCCGTCTCCTTCGACTGGACGTGCGGGGCGTACCTGGGCGTCCCCATCGGGCTCTCCTGGGCCCACTCGATGCTCGAGGGCGAGCATGGAAAGCTCAAGCCCGACCCCGCCAAGGCCTGACCCGCGCCCTCACCGCACCCGCAGGTCTGTTTTCCACGCTACGCTCGGGCATGGGCGACGATCTGGCCTTGATGAGCGCGTGGTTCGCCGGGCCCAAGGGCGAGAACGCCCCTTGGTTCACCCAGTGGCTCACGCGGATCGCCGACGACTATCACGCGTGGCGTCGCAACTACTTCCCCGAGGACGGCGTGGTCGTGGACTCCGCCATGCGTCGCGAGAGCGAGCCCTTCGCCGACGCCTTCGAGGACCGACTCCTTGAGCTGCTCGCACGCCTCAAGGGCGACGTGCCCATCCACAGCCCGCGCTACGCCGCGCACATGCTCGCCGAGCAGACCCTCCCCGCCATCGCCGGGTACTTCGCCGCGATGCTGTACAACCCCAACAACGTGACCGCCGAGTCGGCGCCGGTCACCGTCCGCCTCGAGCTCGAGGCCGGGCGGATGCTCTCGACCATGATCGGGCACGGGCCAGACGCCTGGGCCCATCTGTGCTCGGGGGGCACCGCCGCGAACATCGAGGCGCTCTGGGCGGCCCGGACGGTCCGGTTCCTCCCCTGGCTGGTGCGCGACGCCCGGGCCGCGCTCGGCCTCGCCGACCCTCTCGCGGGGCGTTCGACCCTCGACCTCCTCGCGATCTCGCCCGACGAGGCGATGACCCAGTACGCCGCGCTCTGGGAAGACGCACGGGCCATCACGAACTCCCCGGGATTGCGCCGTCGGCTTCGTTCCATTCTCGACGACTCGCCGTTCAACGTCGCCCAGCGCGGGCTCGGCGCGGTCAGCACCGCGCTGGGGCTGGAACCCGTGGTCCTCGCCCCCGAGACGCACCATTACTGCTTCGAGAAAGCCCTGGATCTCCTGGGAATCGGACGCCGCGGGCTCATCTCCGTGCGGGTCGACGGCCAGTTCCGCATGCGCCAAGACGAGCTGGACCGAACGCTCGACGAGGTGGCCCGCTCCGGGCGAGTCCCTCTGGCCGTCGTCGCCGTGGTCGGCTCGACCGAGGAAGGGTCGGTCGACCCGATCGACGAGATCGTCGCTCGACGCGTCGAACGCGCCCGCCGAGGGCTCACGTCCTTCTGGCTCCACGCCGACGGGGCCTACGGCGGGTACCTCCGCACCCTCACCACCCCAGCGCGACTCGGGCTCGGGGCCCCCAATGCCCGGGTCCGCATCGCCGGGAAGGACCTGGAGGTCCCCCTCCATCTCCCGGAGCACCAGGCCTGCGGCGCACTCGAGCGCCTCCACGAGTGCGACTCGGTCACCATCGATCCCCACAAGCTCGGATACATCCCTTACCCCGCCGGCGCGATCTGCTTCCGCAGCAACCGCGTCAAGCCCCTGATGCGCCAATCCGCCCCCTACCTCGCGGACGAACCCCAGGACCCCGAGCAGGAACGCACCTCCGACGCCGTGGGGGTCTACGTCCTGGAGGGAAGCAAGCCCGGGGCCATCGCCGCCTCCGTCTGGCTCAGCCATTCGCTCATCCCGCTCGACACCACGGGGCACGGGCGCCTCATCCGCGAGAACATCCGCGGCGCGTGCGAGCTGCACGCGCTCCTCGAGGGCTTTCCACGCCTCACCTCGACGGGCCCCGTCCACGCCGTGTGCCTCTGCCCCCCGGGCTCGAACATCGTGTGCTACGCCTTCCGGCGCGCCCAACCCTCCACCCTCGAATCCCTCAACCGTCTCAACCGCGCCCTCTACGAACGCTTCAGCATGGGCCCGGGCGAACGCGTCTACGACCAGACGTTCTTCGTGAGCCGAACCTCACTCGCGCCCGGGCAGTACTCGCTCGCCACGGTGGGGCCGTTCCTCGACCGCCTGGGCGTGCGCCGCGAGGAGTACGACCCCGCGGGCGTCTTCCTGCTCCGCTCGGTGATCATGAACCCCTGGTACTCGATCGCCAAGAAGCGCGGACGCTATTACATCGCCGAGCTCGTCGCCGAGCTCTACCGCGCCGCCGCGGCCCTCGCCTGACCGCTACACCGCCCGACCCCAGTCGTACGCCTCGATCAGCGCCGCGGGCTCATGAAGCTGGCGGCTCACCACGCGCTTCGCCTCGATGTCCTTGTACACACGCTCCACCTGCGTCGCCGTGAGCTTCATCACCTTCCCCGCCTCGTCCGCGCCCACGCCGTGCACGTACGCCCACAGCATCAGGTCCATCTCGGGGTACGGCAGCGCGTAATAGAACTCCTCCTGCGTCTGCGGGAGGCTGTACGTGTCGGTCGTGGGGGTCTGCTCGCAGATCTCCCGGCTCAGCCCCAGGTACCGCGCCATCGCGAAGACCTGCGTCTTGTACAGCAGCGCGATGGGCTTCACGTCCGCCAGCCCGTCCCCGCCCCGCACGAAGAACCCCTGGTCATACTCGAGCCGATTAGGCGTCCCGATCACGCCGTAGTTCAGCTCTTCTGCCAGCGTGTACTCCATGAGCTTGCGCACACGCTGCTTCATGTTCGTCGCCGCCACGATCGCCAGGTACACGTCCACGGGCATCCGGGCGCTGACCTGCTTGCCCCCCTCCGCCGAGAGCTCCGCGACCAGCGTGAAGAAGCTCACCCGGTCGCTCCCCATCACGTCCGCCGCGACCGCGATCTTGAACCGATCCCCCGTCCGGTACTGCGGGAAGACCTTGCGGATCGCCGCCTCCCGCTTGCGATAGCACCCCAGCGCCTCCAGCGGCGGCGCAATGTCCTGCACGTCGTACGCGATCCCCGCCGTCGCGCACGCCGACTTGCCCTTGCTCAGGCTCTCGGGCGACGAATCACGCTCGGGCATCAGGATCGCCCGCACGCGGTCCTTCCCCAAGGCCCGCGCCGCCAGAACCGCGCACACCGACGAATCGATCCCCCCGCTCACCCCCAGCACCAGCCCGCGACGCTTGAGCGATCGGGCCGTGATCTCCCGGAGACGTTCCTCGATCCGGCGCGCCGTGGAGGCGCAGTCCATGTCGAGCACCGCGCGAGAGAACGGCGGGCGAGCGGCGGGACGGTGCAGCGTCGTCGAACCCATAGCGTGTCTTCCTTAGAAAAACCGGCCCTTCCGCTATCGACCAATCCCAGCCCCGCGCCCAACCCGGGCCCGGGACATCCCGCGCCACGCCCGGCCCCACTCCGTTTCGCTCGCAACCACCTAGCTTAGCGGACGTTTCTTCCCCGCCGATCCTCCCGCACGTCCGCCGGGTGCTCCGCCAACCGAGCCTCCAGCGCCCGCGCTCGCTCGGCGAACTCACGCCCAAACACCCGGTGCAGGATCTGCGTGGTCAACAGCCCCACGCACGCCATCTCCTCGCGCTCGCCCAGCCGTGACCCCGCGCCCAGCGCCCGCTGCGTGATCGCCCCCGCCGCCGCGGTATCCAGCAGCCCGCTCCGCCCCAACGCCGAGGGCCCGAGCTCCTCCCGGACGTACTCCGGCGCCCCCTCGCCGAACAGCGCCGAAGCGATCGGCGCGCGGTACGGCCACTTCTTCCTCCTCCAAATATCCTCGGGCAGGTGCCCCGACGCGAACGCCCGCAGCGCCACCTTGTCCGTGAGCCCGCGCAGCTTCTGCGACGCCGGCAGCGTCGAACAAAGATCAATCACGCCCGGGTCCAGGAACGGGAACCGCGCCTCCACCGCGTGCCCCAGCGCCACGCGGTCCCCCTGGCTCGACAGCAGGTACGCGCTCATGAACGTCACCAGCTCGACGCTCTGCGCCTTCTCCAGCCATCCCGTCATCTCGCCCAGCCAGGGCATCACGCCCGACACACGCTCCTCGACCGCCGAAAGCTCCGCGTGGCGCCGGACCTCGCCCGAGAGAAACCGCGTCGTCCACAGGTTGTTGGTCCAGCGCGGCGCGTGGCTGTAGTACGCCCCCTCCACCCCGCCCAGCCCACGCCGGAAAAACTCCTGCCACATCGCCCCCGCGCCCGCCGCCCTCGCGTACGCGTGGATCCGCCCCAGAAGCATCGGGCGCGCCGAAGACTCCGGGCGTCGCGCCCAGAACCGACGCACCTTCGCCTCCTTGAACACGTCGTACCCCGCGAGAAGCTCGTCCGCACCCTCCCCCGTCAGCACCACCTTGATCCCGCTCCGCCGCACCAGCCCCGACAGCAGGAACATCGGCACGGGCCCAGTGCGCAGCAGCGGCGTCTCGCAGTGCCACACCACCTCGGGCAACGCCTCCTGGATGTCCTGCGCCCGCGCCACCACCTCGTGATGCCGCGTCCCCAGGATCTTCGCCATCCGGTGCTGCTGCGGGCCCTCGTCAAAGCGCGCATCCTCGAACCGGACCGAAAACGTCTCCAGCGGCGAGGAGTTCGCCAGCGTCACCAGCCGCGTGATCACCGACGAATCCAGCCCCCCGCTCAGGTACGCCGCCACGGGCACGTCCGCCCGCAGCCGGAGCCGGACCCCCTCGCCCAATCGCTCGCCCAGCTCAGCCGCGCTCTCCTCAAGCGATCGACTCGCCCCCGGCGTCCCGAACCGAGGCCTCCAGTACACCCGCGTCGAGATCGCGCCCGACCGATCCACCTTCACGCACGCCCCGGGCGGAACCATGCTCACGCCCTTGAACACCGTCCCCGGCGCGGGCACGGCCCAGAGCGCAAACGCCGTCGCGAGCGACCCCGGGTCGATCTCCGCCGCCACCCGCCCGCCCGCGAAGATCGCCTTGGCCTCCGACGCGAACGCCACCGCCCCATCCCCCGACGCGTAGTGCAAGGGCGCGATCCCCACGCGGTCGCGCGCCAGCCTCAGCTCGCCCCGCCGCGCGTCCCACAGCCCCACCGCGAACTGCCCGTTGAACTTCTCCCAGGCCCCGTCGCCCCATTCCTCGTACGCGTGCACGATCGTCTCGGTGTCGGATTTCGTCCGGAACCGATGCCCGAGCTGCTTCAGCTCCTCACGCAGCTCGAGGTAGTTGTACACCTCGCCGTTGAACGTGACCCACACCGTCCCGTCCTCGTTGCACAAGGGCTGCTGCCCGGTGCGAAGGTCGATGATCGACAGCCGCGTGTGCGCGAGCCCGCACGCGTCGTCCAGGTAGTACCCCCACCCGTCGGGCCCCCGGTGGCGGATCATCGCCGCCATGCGACGCAGCTCCGCGGGCTCGATCGCCCGCCCGCCCCCACACCGCATCACCCCGCCGATCCCGCACACGCTTGATCTCCATTCCTCGCCGGCCCGCCCGCGCCGGCTCACGCTCCGCCTCTCACGCCGGTTCCACAAGCGACGATCGCTTCAGCTTCCCGGACTCGGTCTTGGGCAGCTCGCCCCTGAACTCGATGTACTTGGGCATGAACACCGCCTCCAGCCGCGCCTTGCAGTGCTTCCGCACCGTCGCCTCGCTGATCGACGATCCGTTCCGCGCCACGATCACCGCCTTGATCGCCGTCCCGTCCACCGCGTCCGCCACGCCCACCACCGCCGCCTCCAGCACCTCGGGGATCTCGCACAACGCGTGCTCGATCATCCGCGGCGCCACCTTCTCGCCCCGGCACTTGAATACGTCGTCCGTCCGCGACACAAAATACAACAGCCCCTCGCCGTCCTCCCGGAACAGGTCCCCCGTGTGCAGCACCTTCTCGCCCGGGATCGGCCCCTCGCGGAGCTTGCGCCCCGTGTCCTCCGCGTTGTTCCAGTACCCCCGCATCACGTTCGATCCGCGCACCACCAGCTCGCCCGCCTCGCCCCGCTTCACGCTCCGCCCCGCCTCGTCCACCAGCCACACCCGGCAGTTCTCGATCGCCCGCCCGACCGACTCGGGGTGCGACGTCACCAGCCCGGGCTCCAGGAACATCGATCGCGTGCACTCGGTCTGGCCGTACATCAGGAACAGCTCGGCCCTGGGCAGCACCTCCCCCAGCCGCCGCGCGTGCGCCGGCGGGAGCGGCGCCGCCGCGTTGGTCATGTACCGCAAGGACGACAGGTCCGCCGACCCCGACAGCTCGATCACCTTGCTCAGGAGCGTGGGCACCGCCGGCAGGCCCGTGACGCGACGCTCCGCGATCATCTGCAGGAGCTGCATCGGGAACGCGAAGCTGCGCTCCAGGACCAGCGTGTGCCCCACGTTCACCGCCACCAGCAACTGCATCAGCCCGTAGCTGAACGCCAGGGGCAGGACCGACGCGACGACGTCCTCGGGCGTGTTCTTCAGGTACCGCGCGATCACGCCGCTCGTGTTCACCAGATTGCGGTGCGTGAGCATCACCCCCTTGGGGTCGCCCGTCGTGCCCGACGTGTAGATGATCGCCGCGAGGTCAAGGTCGATGAGCCCGGGGTCCCGCGGCCCCGCAGCGGATCCTTCCCCGAGCGAATCCAGGTGCGTCTCGCCCGAGGGCGCCGCGCCCGCCCCGCACCACAAGACCCCCGGGAACACGCCCTCCCCGCGGGCCGCCGCCACCGCGGGAGCACACTCAGTCGACGCCACCACCACCCGCGCGCCGCTGTCCCGCGCCACAAACCCCAGACGCCTCCCCGTCGCGCCCGCGGCCACGGGCGTCACCACCCCGCCGCTCATCAGCACGCCGTAGATCGCCACGCACGCCTCGACCGAGTTGGGCGCGTGCACCACGACCCGATCGCCCGTCACCACGCCCGCGCGCTGCAGCCCCCACGCCACGCGACGCGCACGCCCCTCAAACTCCGAAAACGAAAGACTCGCCCCGTCCGCGATCACCGCGCGCCGTTCCGGGAACGCGCTCGCCGACGCCCGCAGAGCCTCGTGCAGCAGAACCATGAACCCCCGCCTCTCGCGGGGCTACGCCGCCACCGCGGACTTCTTGCGCGTGACGAACGACGCGAGCGCGTGGATCGTGTCGAGGTTCGCCGGAACGATCTCCGCGTCCTCGACCTTGATCCCGAACGTGCTCTCCAGGAACATCACCAGCTCCATCGCCCCCGTCGAGTCCAGGATCCCCGCCTTCATCAGCGATTGACCCGCATCGATCGCGGCCCCCTGGTCAAAGAGAAACCGTTCGGCGATGAACGATCGGATCTGTTCCTGCAAGTCCACGGCGAAGCTCCCGGCCTTGGGAAAGAACCCGGCTTGTGCCGGGCAGGCCGGAGTTTATCGGCGTCGCGACCCCACGCCTTGGGCCCGTCACGACACCTTCCGCCCCCTTCCGAGCATTATCGGAACACGAGCGTCATCCCAACGTGTCCCTCAGATCACGCGCGAGTCCTGCCGGCGATACAGCGCCATCCGCCCAATCGCCGCCGCCGCCCAGCCCCCGGCCATGATCGCCCAGCTCTGCGGCAGGATGGAAATCAGCGCCCCGCCCGCGAGCAGCCACCCGGGCACAAACTCCGCCGGCCGGACCTGCCGGCGAAGAAGCAGATACCCAGAAACGATCAGACTGATCGCGTTCAGCGTCACAAACAACTGCGTCATATTCCACCACCCACGCCCCGCCTCGCTGCCCACTCGCAGCCGCGGCCACCCGCCGCGCGGCAGAGACACACCGATTCTGCCCGTTTCCTGGCAGCACCGCAAGCGCGAAGTAAGCAATTATCCCCAAAGACCCCTGGAAAACCCCTGCCCCGTCCCGGGCAAACCAGCAGCTACACCGTGCGCCGCGCCGTCCCCGCCCCGCCCACCTTTGCCTTGATCGACTCGTACCCGCCCCGTCCCATCAGCGCGAACGTTGCCTGCTTGCCCAGCTCCACCGCCGGCTGGTCGTACGCGTCCACGTTCAGCAGAAGCCCGGCGTACGCCGTCGCGATCTGCCACAGCGAGATGAACTCCCCGACGTGACGCGCATCCACCCGCGGGAACCGGATCGTGAAGTTGGGACGCTTCGACTCGACCAGCGCAAACTCTGTCGCGCGCTTCTCCGCGTTGAGCAGCGCCGACATCGAGTGCCCCTCCAGGTACGCCACCGCCTCGACCCCCAGCCCGCGAGGGATCACCACCTCACCGCCCCCAACGCCGCCCCCCGCCCCCTCAAAGCTCTCCACCTCGACGAGCCCCACGACCTTGTCGTGCGGGCCCTCGCGGTAGAGCTGGATCTGCGAGTGCTGATCGGTCGCGCCCAGCGCCTTGATCGGCGTGAACCCCGCGAAGACCGTCCGCCCGTCCTTGCTCTTCTCCTTCCCCAGGCTCTCGGCCCAGAGCTGCCGGTACCAGTCCGCGAGCAGGTACAGCGAGTTCGCGTAGGGCATCAGCACGTGGTTGGTCTTCCCCTTCGTCCGCCCCAGCTCGACCAGCAGCGTCGCCAGCAGCGCCGCCGGGTTCTGGTCCAGGCGCTCGCCCGAGCAGCGTCGGTCCATATCCGCCGCCCCGTCCAGCAGCGCGTCGATGTCGATCCCGCACATCCCCGCCGAGAACAGCCCCACGGGCGAGAGCACCGAGAACCGCCCCCCCACGCCGTCGGGCACGGGAAGCGTGACGTACCCCTCGCGGTCGCAGATCTGCCGCATCGTGCCCTTGGCCGGGTCCGTGATCGCGACGATGTGCCGCTTGGAGTCCGCGCCGATCTCACGCCGCAGCAGATCGCGCACGATCATGAACTGGGCCGCGGTCTCGGCGGTCTCGCCCGACTTGGAGATCACGTTGAAGAGCGTCCGCTCCAGCCCGCCCTGCGCCCGGCACAACGCCATCACCCCGCCGAACACCTGCGGGTCCACGTTGTCGATCACAAACAGCCTCGGGCCCGGACGCTCCCCGGCGTTCAAGAGGTTGTACACCGGGCTGTTGAGGGCGCTCTGCAGCGCGATGTTCCCCAACGCCGAACCCCCGATCCCCAGCACCACGAGGTTGTCGAACTTCCCCCGGCACGCCCGCACGACCTCCTTCACGGCGCTCACGTGCTGGGAACGCATCGGCTCCAAGGGAAGCTGACGCCATCGCTCCCACCCCGTCCCGCGCGTCGAGGCCAGCGACCGCGAAGCCCCGGCGATCGCGAGGGCCGCGGGGCCCTTGGGGTCCAGCACCGCCGGGTCCAGCCCGTGGTTCCCCACGCGGTCCGACAGACAGTTCGTGTAGTCGAGGGTGAGCATGCCTCAGGATACGAGGCAGGCCGCCGTGCCGCGAGAGCCCGACCCGCCCCCCGACTATTCTTCGTCCAAGCCCGGGCGGGACACCCCGCCCCAAGCGACCGACCGCACGCCGCCCGCCCGCGACTCTCCTCGCGCACGATGATCCGCGACATCGAGAAAACCCTGATCTCCAAGGAGCGCATCGCCGCCAGGGTCCACGAGCTGGGCGCCCGCATCGCGCACGATCTGGCCCAAGACCTCGGGGGCGACGGCACGGCCCAGGAGCACGGCAAGCTCGTCCTCATCCCCATCCTCACAGGCTCCATGGTCTTCGTCGCCGACCTCATCCGACACCTCCCCATCAAGCTCAGCCTCGAGCTCGTGGGCGTGTCGAGCTACCCCGGAAAGTCCATGGAAAGCAAGGGCGTCTCCATCCGCCACGAGCTCCCCCAGACCCTCAGGGGCAAGCACGTGCTCGTCGTCGACGACATCCTGGACTCCGGGCACACCCTGGACGTCGTCTCTCACCTCATCCGCGAGCAGGGCCCCGCGACGCTCCGCAGCTGCGTCCTCCTCCGCAAGCCCGGCAAGGCCCGCGTCGACGTGCCGTGCGACTACGTGGGCTTCGACATCCCCGACGAGTTCGTCGTGGGGTACGGGCTCGACTACGACGGGTACTACCGCAACTACCCCGAGGTGGCGACCCTGAGGCGCGAGGCGCGATGAACCCGCCGACGGGAACATCCAGGCCCGAAACAACACGCTTCCAGCCCTCGCCGTGGTACGCGCTCCTGCGGTACCTTCCGTGGATCCTCGCCCTCGCCGTCCTGGGCGTGGGCGCGTCGATCCTCGCCGACCGTCTCGGGTTCTCCAGGGGCAGTCTCGCCGCGTGGGCCGGCGCCGCCGCGTCGCTGCTCCTCGTGCTCATCGCGGCCTTCGAGCGCACCTGCGCCGAGTGCTCGCTCGATCCCGCACGCGTCGCCGTCCGCTGGGGAGTCCTCCGACGCACCACCGTCGAGCTCCCCCTCGCCAAGGTCCGCGAGACCATCGTCGGTCAGAGCCTCCTCCAACGGTTCCTGGGCGTGGGCAACGTCCTCATCGGCTCGGGCGGAACCTCGGGGGCCCAGGTCCTCTGGCCCTGCGTCGACGACCCCCACGCCAAGCTCGAACTCGTGCGCCGAGCCCTCGACCACCACGCGGCCCACCTCGCACATCACCACGCCGACCACCCCACCCAGAATCCCGCACGCCGACCGCTCGTGATCGGGATCACCGGCGGGATCGGCGCGGGAAAGTCCTTCATCGCACGAGCGTTCGAGCGCCTGGGCTGCCTCGTGGTCGATTCCGACCACGAGTCCCGCCTCGTCCTCAACAAACCAGAGACTCTGCGCACACTCCAGGAGTGGTGGGGGCCCGGCGTCGTGAACAACGCCCAGGCCGACCGGGCGCAGATCGCCAAGATCGTCTTCTCCGACCCGGCGCAGCGCCGAAGGCTCGAAGCCCTGGTCCACCCCCAGGTCCACGCCGCCCGTGCCGCGGCAGTGGCTCAGGCGACCCGAGAGGAGCGTCCCGCCGTCATCGTCGACGCCCCGCTCCTCCACGAGGCCGGGGTGGACAAAGAGTGCAACGCGGTCGTCTTTGTGGACGCTCCCCCGGAACTCCGCGAGCAGCGCGTGCGTACCCGAGGGTGGGACAAGGAAGAACTCTCCCGCCGGGAGAGCACGCAGCTTTCGCTGGAGGAGAAGCGCCGTCGAGCCGATGCAGTGATCCACAACGACGCCCCGCTCGAGGTCATTCAAGGGCGGGTGCGAACGGTCCTGAACGAGCTTCTGGCACGTCCTCCTCGCCCCGGCGGCGGGGGAAATCTCGCCTGAGGCTTGGTTGATCGTGAGCGGGAAGGGCGGGGTGGCGGGAGCGTCGACGAGGGGGCGAACCCCGGTGTATAGTTCCTTGAACCTGCGGGTGGGCGAAGATTCTGTCGCTCGCCGGGACGGGTTTTTTCCAGAGATCCCCCGAGAGTGATCGGCGATACGTCGAGGGGCCCACGCGGGGAACACCCCGGTGGGTGCTCCAGGCGGGCATCGGACCAGGCACCAGATTCAACACCGGCTTCGCGGCATTGGGTCCGCGGGAGCACCGGAGAGCGGGCGACGGACGCCCGACGAGCAACCCAACGACCGGGACCGCCCCCGCGGCAAACCTCGCCGTGATCTCGGGCTCCCCACGTCACCCAGAAGGCCACCATGGCGAAAGCACACCCCGCGCTCGACGACCGCAACGACGGCCCGCGACCCAAGGTCCGTCAGGGACCACGCCGACCCGAGCCCGCCCGAGAGGCCACGCCTCCCCCCGCCGAAACACCCAGGCCCCAGCCCGCGCCGAGCGTCCAGCCTCCGCCCCAGCAGGAGCGCCACGCCCCCGCCGCGGGCGGCGGGCACTCCGGCCCGAGCATCCATCAGAACTCCGGCGCCTCCAACGCCGGAACTGCGCAGGGCCAAGGTGGATCACACGGCCAGGGTGGAGCGCAGAGCCAGGGCGGATCCCAGGGCCACCACTCCCAAGGCAACCAGGGCCAGCACGAGCAGCGACAGCAAGGCGGATCCAACGACTACGACCGAGGCCAAGGGTTCTACGGCGGGGGCGGCGGCGGATTCCGACGCAAGAAGCGCCGGCGCAAGGGCGGGCACGGCTTCGCCGGCGGACCCCCCGAGCCCGGCCAGTCCATGCGCTCCCAGTCCTTCAACCACTACCTTCCCAGCGACGACGAGCTCGAACGCGAGGCCGCCGAGCTCGAACGCGTCGCCCGCAACGCCGACCCCAAGGCCGCCGCAGATTCTCTCAACCTCAACGACCTCCAGGCCATGGACCTGGACCACCTCCACAAGATCGCCACGCGCGAGGGGCTCAGCGACTTCCAGCAGATCCCCCGCCAGGAACTCATCGTCAAGGTCCTGAAGGCCCGCGCCGCCAAGCAAGGCCTGATGTACGGCGAGGGTTCGCTCGAGATCATGCAGGACGGGTTCGGGTTCCTCCGCTCCGCCGACCAGAGCTACCTCCCCGGCCCCGACGACATCTACGTCTCCCCCATGCACGTC
>CAZTJZ010000002.1:0-69705 GCA_964614075.1 uncultured Phycisphaeraceae bacterium | reverse complement strand
ATGGAGTGCGGCATGAAGATCGTCGGGTACGACGACATCAAGGAGGGCGACGTCCTCGAATGCTACAGGCAGGTCGAGGTGAAGCGCTCGCTGTGACCGAATCGTTCCGGGGCTCCCCATGGTGATCGGCGTGCTGCAGTTCGACCTCCTCGTGCACGGCGCCTCGTCCCTCAAGGACAAACGCCGCGTCGTGAACTCCGTCAAGGACCGCCTCCACCGCGAGCACCTGGTCAGCGTCGCCGAGGTCGGGGGGCACGAGCTACTCAACGCCGCTCGCCTGGGCCTGGCGATCGTGGGGAGCGAGGGCCGCCACGTCGGGCAGGTGCTCGACGCCATCACCCTCAAGCTCCGCGCCCTGACCGACGCCGAGCTGGGCGACGTCCACCGCGAGATCATCCAGGGCCGCGGGTCGGACCAGCCCGACGACCCCCCCGAGACCGATCCTCTCCTCGCCCAGGAGCTGCTCAGCCGCGGAGAGGACGCGGCCGACCAGCCCGCCCGGGAGGTCCGCCCATGAGCCCCGCGCCCAGCCACCGTCCCGAGCAGCTCGCCTCGGCCATCCGCGAGGCCGTCCAGCAGATCATCGACCGCGGGCTTCAGGACCCCCGCGTCTCCGGGCTCATCACCATCACGGGCGTCAAAGTCTCCCAGGACCTGCGCAACGCGACCATCTCCGTCAGCGTGATGCCCGAGGAGAAGCAGAACCTCACGCTGCACGGGCTCCAGAACGCCGGGCGGCACATCCGGCGCGAGGCCGGCGAGCTCGTGAACATCCGCCAGCTCCCCGAGCTCTCGTTCAAGCTCGACACCAGCCTCAAGAAGCAGGCGGCGGTGCTGGAAGAACTCGAGAAGATCCGCAAGGAGCGCGAGGCGGGCGGGCACGCCGACCCCACGCCGCCCCTACGCTGAACACGCCGACGCGGCGAAGTCGCGTCGGGGCGCAAGCAAGGAACGATCCTGCCGTGACCGCGAGCGATCCGTCCAAGAAACTGCACTCGCTGCTCAAGCGTCTCCGCGCCGAGCACGCCGACGCGACACTCCTCGCCCAGTCCAACCCCCCGCTCGCGATCGACCCCCTGACGCACGAGCTCATCTACTCGTTCCTGCTCTGGGAGGCTTCGACGGCCCAGGCCAGGCCCGCCGCCGACCGCCTGCTCCGCGCCGTCGTCGATCTCAACGAGCTGCGGGTCTGCCTCCCCCAGGAGATCGCCGACCACCTCGGCGAGCGCTACCCCCTCGCGCTCGAGCGCGCCATGCGCCTCCGCGGGAGCCTCCTCGAGATCTACCGCCAGCGCCACGCGGTCTGCCTCGATCACCTCCCCGCGATGGGCAAGCGTGAGGCCCGGAGCTTCCTCGCGTCGCTCGATGGCATGCCCGGGTTCGTCGCCGCCCGCGTCGCGGTGGTCGCGCTCGACGCCCACGCCGTCCCGCTCGATGATCGCCTCCGCACTCTCCTCGCGGGGCACGACGCGATCGACCCGTCGCTGAGCCTCGACGACGCCTCCGCGTGGCTCGAACGCCAGATCCGGGCCCAGGACGCCCGCGAGACCGCCGCGCTCTTCCAGGCCTGGTCCGACGCCGAGGGCCATCCGCCCAAGACCGAGGGCCGCGCCGTCCCCTCGCTGCACAAGTCGCGCGAGCCCGTCCTGGTCCAGGCGCCCAAGCCCGCGCCCCGCCCGCCGAGGCCCGCCCCCAGGCCCGCCAGGAAGCCCAAGCCGGACGGGCCCCCATGAGCCGCGCTCGCCTCAAACCCGGAGCACACACGCACCGCTCCCTCGCGTGGGGGCTGGGCTTCTTGGGCCCAATCTCGGCGGGCCTCATCTCGGCCGGTCTTGCCTCGTGCGCCGGCGGGCCCCGACCCGCCCCTTCGACTTCACAACAACAATCCGCCGCGACCCCTTCGCCCGTCGCGCCCTCCGCGCTCGACCGCCTCGCTCAGCGTGCCCTTCAGGAGCGATCCCGCCCCGACGCCGACGCGAGAGCGCTCGCCCCGCCCCAGGGCGTGGACACCTTCGACGATCCGGCCGACCCGGCCAAGGCCTCGCTCACGCTCGACCTCGCCCTCGACGCGATGCGCGGCCCCGCGCCGACCGCGCCGCCCGAGATCGATATCGACGACGAGTCCCGGCTCGCGGCGTTGTCCGCGTACGCCCGCGGGCGCGCCGCGTATCTCGACTCGAACCCCGCCGAAGCGGCGCGAGAACTCCAAGAGGCCGCCCGCCTGGACCCCTCGGCGCCCGAGCCCTGGTCCCTGCTCGCGCAGGTCCAGCTCGCGACCGGACGCCGCTCCCCCGCCGCCGCCGCCTTCCAGCAGGCCCTGCGACGCGGCGCCACCGATCCCAAGATCCCCGCGTGGCTCGGGCGAGATGCGCTCCGCGCCCAGCGATGGCCCGACGCCGCGAGCCTGCTCGCCCGCGCCTGGGACCAACGCCACGCGGTCAAGGACCCCGCGTTCGGGCCCGTGGTCGCGGCGGACCTCGCCGACGCCTCGTCCGAGCTGGGCTACCTGCTCGCGGCACGCACGCTCCTGACCTCCGCCGCGTCGCTCGAACCAGCCCTCGCCGAACGCACCACCATGCGCGCCGAGGCCGCGGAGATCCTCCGCCGGCGCCCCGAGTTCTTCCTCCGCGCGGGCGACCTGGCCCTCCGCCTGGGCGATGCCGACGGCGCGATGGCCTCGTACGACCGGGCCTTCTCCGACCAGGCCCAGAGCCTCGACCCCGGCGCCGTCGTCGCGCGAAAGGTCCACGCCCTCACCCGCCTGGGCCGACCCGCCGCGGCGTCGCTGGCGCTCCTTGACGACATCCGCGCCTTGCAAGGGCGGATCGACGACCGCCACCTCGGGCTCATCCGCCATCTCTCGCGCACGAGCGCCGGCCCGCTGCTGGGCGAGGCGATCTCCCAGCTCGCCGCGTCGCCCGAGAGCGTCTCGAGCCCGACCCGCCGCGCCCTGCTCGTCCGGGCGCACGCGGCGACGCTCGCCACCGATCCTGCGCGGGCCACGCTGCTCGGATCCATCGCCGCGCACCCGGACCACGCCGAGACCGCCGCCGAGCTGTTCTTGCTCGCGGGGAGCGACCCCGAGCAGATCACGCGAACGCTCCTGGACCTGGCCGACGCCTCGCCCGAGCACGCCACGCTCTACGCCGACGTCGCCCTCGCGGGCGGGATCGGCGTGCGCGACGCGATGCACGCCCTGGCGTCGATGACCACGCCCCCCGCCCGGCTCGCGCACGCCGCGCTCCTCCTCCGCACGGGCCGACCGGCAGAGTCGCACGACCTCGTCTCCGCCGCCCCGTGGCCCGAGAAGTTCAGCGTGGCGGCCCTCG
This sequence comes from uncultured Phycisphaeraceae bacterium, assembly GCA_964614075.1. Lineage (GTDB taxonomy): Bacteria > Planctomycetota > Phycisphaerae > Phycisphaerales > UBA1924. The sequence continues at coordinate 66,376 of CAZTJZ010000002.1, read as the reverse complement.
CGCTCCGGAGCGAAGCCGCCGCCGCCGCCGCCCGATGGGACGACCTCACCGAGACGACCCAGCGTCTCTCCGCGATCGAAGGCGTCCCCGCCGCCCGGGCCCACGCCCGCGCCCTCCGCCAGCTCCAGCGCTTCCCCGAAGCCCTGGACGCGATCACGCCCTACGCCGGAAACAGCGTCCCGGACCTGGTCTTCACCGCCGAGCTCGCGTCGCGCGTCGGTCGTCTGGGCGACGCCGAGGCACGCCTCCGCAAGGCCGTCGAGCTCGACCCCGCCGACGAACGCGGCTCCGAGGCGCTCTTCGCGTTCCACGCCTCCAACGGCCCGCGCCCGGACGAATCCCGTCTCACCGACACCGCCCGGGCCCTGCGCCAGGCTGTGCCCTCCAGCCGCCTCCTCCGCGCCCTTACCGCCCGCGACATGATCGCCAAGGGTCTCTGGCGCGAGAGCGAAACCACGCTCCTGGAGATCCTCAAGTCCCCCACCGCCCCGCCGCTCGTCCTCGACCTGCTGGGCCATCTCTACCAACGCACCACCGACGCCTCCGTCCGCGCCCGGGGCGAGCCGCTCCTGCGCGAACGACTGAGCAGCCACCCCGATTCCATCGCGACCCTCGCCGCCCTCGCGCGGCTTCTCGCGGCACAGGCGAAGGGCGACGAGGCGGTCGCGCTGTGCGAGGATCGCCTGAAAGACTGGCCCATCACCGACCTGGCCCGCCTCAAGGAGAGCATCCTCCGCGACGCGCTGCGCCGCCCCGACGACGCCGACGCCGCGACCAAGGCCCGCCTTCAGTCCGCGCCGCCCACCATCGAGAACACCCTCGAGCTCGCCGAGCTGCTCACGCGCAAGAACGAGATCCAGCCCGCGGCGGACGCGGTGGCCCGCTCGCTCCCGCGCTCCCTCGCCCTGACCCGCGAGCAGTCCACGCTGCTCCTGGCCATCGCCAACCGCCTCCCGCTCGACGCCGACCCTGCCCGCCCCGGCGCGCGCGAGGCCGCCCGCTCCACCGCCGCCTTCCTCGACCAGCTCCTGACCCTCAAGCTCACCCTCCCCCCCCCGCTGCGCCTCAAGCACCTCATCGCGCTGGCCAACGGGCACGGCGAGGACACGCCACGCCTCGCCGCCGCCGCCGAGCAGACCGCCCGCGAGGTCCCCGAGATCGGCACCCGCGCGTTCCTCAGCGTCGTGGACACGCTCTCACGCTCCGCCGCCCCCCGCGACTCGGTCGCGTTCACCGAGCACCTTGTCCGCGAGCACACCCCCTTCGACCCCGCGTTCGGATCGCTGTGGGCTCAGTGCGTCTTCCGCTTTGGCGACGCCTCGGACGTGCGCAAAGTCACCGACCTCTTCACCGACCCCGCCCGGCTCCGCGCCCTCCTCGCCGCCCTCCGCGACGATCTCGACGAGATGCCCCAGGGCGCCCCGCTCGCCAAGCTCCAGGCCGAACTCGCCTACCGCCTCGCCGGCGGCATGATCGCCTTCGATCGCGCCCCCGCCGGGCTCGAGGCCTTCCGGGCCGTCCTCGCCATCGACCCCGACCACGCCTACGCCAACAACGACCTGGGCTACATCCTCCTCGATTCCGGAGTCGACACCCCCGAGGTCGCCACGCTCATCGAGAAGGCGTACACGCTCATGCCCGACCGCGCCAACGTCATCGACTCCATCGGCTGGCTCCGCTACCACCAGGCCCGGATCGACGACACCACCGACGAGCTGGGCCAGGTCTCCCCCGGCGCCCTAACGCTGCTCACGCAGGCCTCGCTCGATCCCCAAGGCGCCGAGGACAAGACCCTCAACGACCACCTGGGCGACACTCTCTGGCGCGCCGGGAAAAAAGACGAGGCCCTCACCCGCTGGAAGTCCGCCGAACGCCTCACGCTCGAAGAGATACAAGTGTTCACGGGCGAGCCCGGCAGCCCCGAGACCTTCGCCGCCAAGGAACGCCGAAAGCTCCTCGAGAGCGTCCGCGCCAAGCTCGACGCGGTCCAGGGCGGCCGCGAACCCCCCGTCACCAAGTTCTTCCGCGAGCAGCCGCCCAAGTAGTCCCCGCGTGCCCCCCCCACGTGACGCCCCACGTGACCCAAGGGTCTTCCCCGCCAAGAATCCGCCCTTCACGCGAGGATCACCGTGGCCGGTCACAACAAGTGGAGCAAAATCAAGCACCGCAAGGCCGTCGTCGACAAACGCCGCGGCAAGGTCTGGACCAAGGTCGCCAAGGCCATCATGGTCGCCGCCCGCCACGGCGGACCCGACCCCGCCTTCAACCTCACCCTCCGCTACGCCATCGACGAGGCCCGCTACGCCAACATGCCCCGCGACGTCATCGAACGCGCCATCAAGAAAGGCGCCGGCGGCGAAGACACCTCCAGCTTCGAACCCATCCGCTACGAGGGCTACGGGCCCGGCGGCGTCGCCATCATCATCGACGCCCTCACCGACAACCGCACCCGCACCATCAACGACATCCGCACCGCCTTCTCCCGCTGCGGCGGGAACGTCGGCGCCAGCGGGTGCGTCGCCTTCATGTTCCAGCACCTGGGCCGCCTCGCCCTCGCCGCACCCGCCCGCTCCGACGAAGAGGTCATCGACGCCGCCATCTCCGCCGGCGCCCAGGACATCGAGGGCCCCGACCCCACCGACGACGGCCCGGTCTGGACCCTCACCACCGCCCCGCCCGCCTTCCTGAGCGTGAAGGACGCCCTCGCCTCCAAGGGCTTCACCATCCTCGACGCCGAGCTGGCGATGTTCCCCGAGAACCCCGTCGCCGTCGCGCCCGAGCACGCCGCCTCGCTCGCCGAACTCCTCGAAACCCTAGAGGACCTCGACGACGTGCAGAAGGTCTACACCAACGCGAACACCGCGGATCCTTCCGCGACCGACGCGTAGACACCCCACGCCCCCACGCCGCCAGCGTCTACACTACACCACGAAGGCCCGCGCCCAGGCCGTGGGAAATACCTCCCCGCGAGCGCACCCCATGACGCCATCCGCCCTTCTCGCGATCGCCCTGACCGCTCTCGCCCCCGCCCAATCCCCGGCGCCCGCGCCCCCGTCCAAACCGCCGGCAACGAAGACCGCCGCGCCCCCCACGAACCCCAACGAGCGCGCCCAGTTCCTTCACAAGCAGTCCCTCGACGCGATCGTCGTGAAGGACTACGCCGCCGCCGAGGCCGCCCTCCGCGAGCTCGTCAAGCTCCAGCCCTCCAACTTCGTCGTCTACTACAACCTCGCCTGCGTGCGCTCGCTCCGCGGCGACGCCAAAGAAGCAGGCGAGCTGCTCGTGCGCGCCGTCGAGACCGGGTTCACCGACATCCGCCAGATGCAGCGCGACACCATGCTCGACGCCGTGCGCGACGACCCCAACTACCTCAGAATCGTCGAGAACTGGACCGCCATCGCCGACGCTCGCATCGACGCCAATCTCAAGCAGGCCCAGGACGCCTTCAAGGGCGCCTACACCACCCAGCGCGACCCCGAGCTCCGCCTCGCGTATCTCTCCGCGTTCGAGGAGCAGTCCTTCGCCGACGCCCGCGACGAGATGACCCGCCTCGCCCGCTGGGCCGACGAGTTCGTCATGCCCGGGATCCTCGACCCCGAGCTCATGAAGAAAGACGCGTGGGCCGTCGTCATCCTTCCCACCCGGGGCGACTTCACACGCTGGGCCAACACCGTCTTCGGCGCCAACGCCGTCAGCGGCTTCTCCGCCATCGGCGGGTCCTACGACCACGACCTCAAACGTCTCGTCGCCCAGGACCTGGGCCCCACCCTCCGCCACGAGTTCTTCCACGTCCTCCACTGGCGCTCCATCTCGCGCCTGGGCCAGGCTCACCCCATCTGGGTCCACGAGGGGCTCTGCAGCCTCGTCGAGGACTACGACATCCTCCCCGGGAAGGACCCCGAAAAGAAAGCCACGCCGCGCCTCGAACCCGCCACCTCGTGGCGCACCAACACCGTGAAGCGCATGGAACGCGCCGGCGTCCTCCCCCCCATCAAGGACATGGTCTCCAAGACCCACGAGCAGTTCCAGGGCGCCCGCCGCATGGGCCTCTACGCCCAGGCCCGGGCCGTCTTCCTCTACCTCTGGCAGCAGGGCAAGCTCAAGGACTGGTACGAGCACTACACAGAGCACCACGCCGAAGACCCCTCGGGCCTGCGCTCGCTCTGCGCCGTCCTCAACGTCCCCCAGGACACGCTCGAGAAGGACTTCAAGGCCTGGGTCCGCGCCCTCCCCGAAGTCCCCGAGGAAGTCCGCCCCGGCATGGCGACCCTGGGCGTCGAGGTCGACGTCGGCAAGGGCGAAGGGCCCACCGTCGTCTCCCTCCCGAGGCGCTCGGGGCTCAACGTCACCCCGGGCGACATCCTCGTCGCCATCGACGACCGCCCCACGCGCGACCTCCCCGAGCTTCTCCGAATCCTCGGCACGCTCAGCCCCGGACAAACCGTCAAGCTCACCTACCGCCGAGGAAAAATCCGCCACACCGACGAGATCGTCCTCGTCCCCGCCCGCTGAGTTCCTACCCACCCCTCGTGGCACAGGCGCGAATGCAAGTCTCGTTCTCTTCCTTCTCCTCGTGGCACAGGCGTCCCGCCTGTGTCTACTCCTTCCTCCCGCTCGACTGCCCCGCATCTTTCATGATTCGCCACGCCCCCCACCCCACGAGCGCCACGCCCGCCGCCTCAAGCCCCCGGCTCACGAACCGCTCGAACACCGCCGTCTTGAACAGCGCATCGTCCAGGTGATGGAACGACGCCGCCCGCACCACAATGAACGCGCCCAGGTACATCAGCCCGACCCACGCGGGCCAGTAGCGTCGCCACGCCGAACGCAGCCACCACCACCCGCACGCCACCGCGCCCAGGGCAACCAGCCCGGTCACCGCGACGAACACGCCCTGCACCAGCCGCCGCTTCTCGTACCACCCCTGCGACTTGGCCAGCGAGCGCCCGACCGACGTGACCAGCGTCTGCAGATCCAACTGCTTGTTGAGCCCCAGCACGAGCATCACCGCGCCCACCACCAGCCAGAACCGAGGCCGCATCCCGCGCCCGCCGCGCAGGAACGCCCAGTCCTCCCGCCTCCACGCCGCCACGCACATCGCCACCACGCCGAAATACATCAGCGTGACGAGCCATCCCCAGATTGTCGGATCACCCAGGCCCAGGCGCCACCGCCCGTCCGCGTCGCTCGCGCCGAGCGTCCAGCCAGCCCAGGCCGATGAACTCATGTGAGCCACGCCGCCCCGTGCTCCCGAAGCGCCCGCGCCGAACCCCCGCTACCGCTAGCGCAGCACCCACCTCTGCTCGGCCACGTCCAACGCCCGCGCGCTGTCCCCGCGAAGCTCGCCCGGATTGCGGTACACGGTCATGAGCTGCTTGCGCAGCGTCACCCGCTCCACCTTCTTCGTCGAGGGATCCACCACCTCGACCTTCCGCGTCTCCCCGCTGAACCCCGCCGCATAGACCGTGAATACCGGCGCGTCGTGATCCGGAGCGGCCCACACCACCAGCCCCTCGCGCGCGTTCGCGTCGCCCTGCAGCAGCATCCCCAGCACCCCGATCTGGTCCTGCAGGAACGGGTTGGCCAGGTCGTCCAGGATCTTCTGCGTCACCTCCGCCGGCACGTCCTTCCCGCTCCGCAGGGGCGGAGTGTCCGACGTGGACAGCTCAAACGTCGGCGCGAACAGCACATCCTCCCCCGACCGATTCGTGACCTTGTACGTCATGTACAGGTACGTCTTGCGGATCCCCGCCGTGGTCTGGTAGTTGACCGCCCGCACCGGACCGAGCTTCACGTCCAGCTCCCACCGCTTGGGGATCGGGTCGGGCTCGGGCGCCAGGGCGTGCGCCTGACCCACGCTCCACAGCCCCGCCGTCCCGCACGCCAGGGCGACCACCGCCACCCCGGCGCGGACCCACGCCATGCCCCCAGGGCCCCTGCCCACCCGACGTGGCCGATTCCCAACGCTCGCCGTGCTCGCCATGTGCTCGTCCAATCCTGGTGCTCGTCCAGTCCTGATGCTGGTCCAATTCCGTTCGCCGATCGCCTCGCCCACCCAAGGGCACCCCCGTGGGCCAAGTCAGGGGCTAGTCTACTGGCGAACCTCCCGCTGTCAAACCCACCCGCTCGCTTCTGTACACACAGGAATCCGCATCCTGACCGGACCAGTTCCAACCCGAAGCCCAAGGACCACGCCCGCGGCGAGGATCACGCCCGACCTCGTCCACGCCGCCGCGCTCCGACTCGTCGGGCAGAGCCAGGCGGATACGCCCCTGGCCGCCAAACGGTTGGTCGCCTCCGCCCCCTCCCACGGCATCGATCTCACCCAGACTTTCGCCACCCTCAACCCCGATCGCTCGGTCCGCCAGGCCTGCCTGGTTGTGCTCGGGGCGGGGCGCACCGCCATGCTGTTCCTGTCCGAACCCCCCAGAGGAGGGGATGTCGGCGGGGCGGAGGTCGGAGTCACCGAGCGCACGGCGTGTCTCGACTCGGCGTGCCTATGGCTGAAAACGGAACGCAGTCAGCACGTCCGGATCGCGCAGGCGTTACCGGACCCAGGCGCGGACTGGTCCCGCGCCGCCTGCGCCGCTGCGTCGTTTGTTCGGGTCGGGGAGCTGCGGTATCTCCGGCGGCCCCTGGCCGAGAAGGTGGCGGGCGATCCGGTGCCGTCCTGGCCCACGGGGATTGACGTTCGGCGTCTGGACGAGATTCCCCAGGCGTCGCGCGACTCGATGCTGCTCGCGGCGCTGGAGCGCACGTACGAGCACACGCTGGACTGCCCGGAACTATGCGGCCTGCGCGAGACGCCCGACGTGCTCGCGTCGCACAAGGCCATCGGCGTGTTCGACCCCAAGATGTGGTGGTTGGCGTTCCTGGAGGGCGAGAGCCACGGGTGCATGCTGCTGAGCCGATGCCCGGAGCAGCGGACCATCGAGCTGGTGTACCTCGGGCTCTCGCCGCGGCTTCGGGGGCGCGGGCTCGCCAAGCTTCTGATGACGCACGGGCTGCACCGCGGCCGAACGGTGGACCCGACGGCGTCGATGACGTGCGCGGTGGACGACCGCAACACGCCGGCGCGGAAGCTGTACGAGTCGCTGGGGTTCCGCGAGTTCTCGCGTCGGGTCGCGTGGGTCCGCGCGATCACGCCGTGACCGAGGCGTTGCCCGCTTCGGGGCGTCGCTCGCACTCGGCACCGGTTTCACGCTGGAATTTCAGGGTGTTTTGCGCGCGACCGGGTTTTGCACATCTTGTGCGCCCGCGCGAGGTTGAAGATGTGAAGAAGTTTTTTTCAAGGTGCGCAAGTCGTTGAAAGCCCCGAACTCCCGGCGCGAAGCGCCGCGGTTGAGTGGCGAAACGGGCTTGCTCGTTCGGGCGCGAGTCTCTAGTCTTCGCCCCTCTCGGACGACGCGTTCTTCGCACCGTCCGAGAGGAGTTTCGCGAGAGTTTGCGGTGGATGTTCGCGGGGAGATTGTCGGGTTCTGAACGGACCCGATGGGCCCCCCGAGAAAGAGCACAAGGCCAGCACGAGGTCGAGCAGAAGAGAGTTCATCGAGCAGCAAACGGATCGGGTGGAGGTTGCAGAAGGGTCAGGGATTGGCCGACGGGCGGGCCACGACGTGGCGGCCTTGCCCACGACGAGGACGGCAGGACATCGGTGACGCCGGGGCTTAGGCCCGGCGGCGCGGGATGTACGTCCACGCGTGGTGAGGGCGGCCGCGCCCTGGCCCGGACGGATGGGAAGGGACTCGAACGGATGAGCACGGGCGGCGAGGCCGCCGTGTGGCGAGCGTGCCGGCGCAGGCCGGCGCGTGGGGTGTGGTCTTTTCACTGGGCGAGGAGGCTGTGGTGGACGACAGCAGAACCGCGTCGAATCTTGGTTCGGGTGCAGGGCTTGGGTCGATCGCCAAGGGCTTTGACGCCAAGGGCGAGGCGAGGGTGGCGCCCAAGGGGACCGACACGCGGGCGAGCCGCGGTGGACGTGGCGAGGAGGCCGATCGGAGCGCGGACCGGAGCGCCGACCGGGCCGAAGACCAGGCCATCCGCACGAGCGTGGGCGCCGGGTTCTTCTCGCGGTACTTTGACGGGCAGGCGCGGGCGCAGCTCATCGAGGGCAAGCTGGAGCTAGTGGTCCCGTCGCAGATCGTGGCGCAGATGCTGGATCGTCGCTTCGGGGATCAGTTGCGTCAGGCGTCGGGGGCGCTGCGCGGCTCGACGGGCGAGGTGCGTTTCCGCGTGGACCGCACGGCGTTCCATGACGGCAAGCCCGCCGCGGACCACGCGCCGGCGATGAAGCTCGATCCCAAGGGCGGGGGGCGCGACGGTGGGCGAGAGCCCGCGCGTGAGATGGGGCGTGAGATGGGGCGTGAGGTGGGGCGTGAGGCCCGGCCGGCCAAGGCGGCGGGCGTTCGCCTGCGGATGGAGGAGTTCCTGGTCGGCACCTCGAACCGCCTGGCGCACTCGGCGGTGCTCCGCGCGACCGACGATGACGATTTCTCCGGGTCGGTGTTCCTGCACGGGCCGTGCGGGATGGGCAAGAGTCACCTTCTCCAGGCGGCGGCGACGCGGTTCCTCGATCGCAAGCCCGGGGCGCTGGTCCGGTACACGACCGCGGAGGCGTTCACGAACGAGTTCATCGCGGCGATCAAGGTGAACAAGGTGGACGTGTTCCGCAAGGCGTACCGCAAGCTGCACATGCTGTGCCTGGACGACGTGCACTTCTTCTCGAACAAGGACTCGACGCAGACCGAGCTCCTGCACACCTTCGACGCGATCGGGATGCAGGGCTCGCGGGTGCTGATGGCCAGCGACGAGCACCCGCGGGAGATCCAGCGTCTGAGCTCGCACCTGGTGTCGCGGTTCATGGCCGGGGCGGTGTGCCGGATCGAGACGCCCGACCGCGAGCTCCGCGAGCGGCTGGTGCGTCACCTGGGGGCCAAGCGCGGGCTGCAGCTCGAGGACGCGGCGGTGAACCTGCTCGTGGAGCGCAGCGCGATGGCGGTGGGCACGCTCAACGGGTTCGGGGGCTCGGTGCGCGAGCTCGACGGGCTGCTCATCCAGGTCGAGGCGGTGCGGCGGCTCCTGCCGGAGTTCGCGGGCGGGAACGGCGCGATCGGGGTGATGCTGGTGCGCAAGGCGCTGGGCCTGGGCGAGGTGGACCGGTCGGCGACCAGGGTCCGCAGGCCGATCCCGCTCGAGACCATCGTGGGCGAGGTCTGCCGCTGCCTCACGGTGGACCGTGTGGAGTTCGTGGGCAAGGGCCGCCACAAGCGCGTGGTGCTGGCGCGGGCGGTGTGCGGGCACCTGTGCCGCAAGCTCACGACGCTGTCGTACCCGGAGATCGCGCGGGGGATGGGGCGCCCGAACCACTCGACGATCATCACGGCGTGCAAGCGGCTGGGGGAGGATCTCTCCCGCCCGGACCTCCCGCCCTTCGAGGACGACATCGTGCTGGGCCTGCCGGCGGACATGCGGGGGCTGACTTTGACGCAGCTCGTGGACGCGATCGCGGACCGGATCGTTCGCAGCGCGCCATGATGTTGCCGGGCGGGGTGTTGCCGGGCGGGGCGTTGTGCCGAAGGATGTGTCGGGCGCGAGAACGCACAGGCGGGACGCCTGTGCCACGAGATGAGGTAGGCATGCCGCACCACGAGATCCCGCTGTCCAGGCCCGACGTGACCGACGCCGAGATCGACGCGGTGGTGAAGGTGCTGCGCTCGGGCCGGCTGTCGATCGGGCCGGTCTCCGAGCGGTTCGAGATGCTGGTGGCGGAGCGTGCGGGGTGCCGCTACGGGGTGTCGTGCGCGAACGGGACGTGCGGGCTGCACCTGGTGATGAAGGCGCTGGGGGTGGGCCCGGGCGACGAGGTGATCACGACGCCGTTCTCGTTCATCGCGTCGTCGAACGCGATCCTGTTCGTGGGGGCGACGCCGAAGTTCGTGGACATCTGCCCCAAGACCCTGAACATGGACCCGGCGAAGGTGGAGGCGGCGATCGGCCCGCGAACCAAGGCGATCCTCGCGGTGGAGACATTCGGGAACCCGGCGTACATGGACCAGTACGCGGCGATCGCGGCCCGCCACGAGATCGCGCTCGTCGAGGACTCGTGCGAGGCGCTGGGCACCAAGCACCGGGGAAGGCCGGCGGGGCACTTCGGGCGCGTGGGCGTCTTTGGGTTCTACCCCAACAAGCAGATCACCACGGGCGAGGGCGGGATGATCGTCACCGACGACGAGCGCCTCGCCGAGCTGTGCCGGAGCATGCGCAACCAGGGTCGGCCCATGGCGCAGAGCTCCGGGGGCGTGGGGACGGGCTCGTGGCTCAAGCACGAGCGGCTGGGGTACAACTACCGCCTAAGCGAGATCAACGCGGCGATGGGCGTGGCGCAGATGCAGCGTCTGGACGACATGCTGCGGCGGCGGTCGCGCGTCGCCAACCAGTACATGCAGCGACTCGGGGCGCACCCGCACCTGGTTCTCCCCACGATCGAGCCCGAATCGGAGATGAGCTGGTTCGTGTTCGTGGTGCGGCTGAGCCCGACGTACACGGGCGAGGAGCGCGACCGGGTCATCCGCGGGCTGCGCAACCACGAGATCGGGGCGTCGGACTACTTCCCGTGCATCCACCTCCAGCCGTTCTATCGCGAGGAGTTCGGGCTGCGCCCCGGGATGTTCCCGATCGCGGAGAGCGTGAGCCAGCGGACCATCGCGCTCCCGTTCTTCAATGACCTCGCGCCGCGCGACATCGACATCGTGTGCCAGACGCTCGAGGTGATGATCCAGCGCGAGAACCTGACGCGCGGATAGGTCTGGCCCGCGGGGCTGGGCCCTAGGCGGGCAAAGCACGCGACACACGCATCAGCAGGATCGCGAGAAGCTGGGCGCGCTCGACGAGGCTCGAGAGGTCGATCCATTCGCGCGGGGTGTGCAGCCCCCCGCCACGCACGCCCAGGGTGTCGAGCGTGGCGAGCCCCTCGTCCTGAAGGTTGTTGCCGTCGCAGACCCCGCCGGTGGTGCCGAAGGGGAGATTCTGATTGAGGTCGGCGGCGGCGTCGCGGGCGAGCTCGGCCAGGCGCCTCGTCTCGTCGGTGAGGGGCTTGCACGGGCGATTGAAGCTCGTGAACAGGCGCACGCCCGGGAGCGCGCCGGGCGCCGTCTCCAGCGAGCGCAGGCGCGACTCCAGATCGCGTGCCGCGGCGGGCGTGGGGTAGCGGACGTTGCCCCAGGCCCGGGCGCGGTCGGGGACGGCGTTGGCGGCGGCGTTGCCCTGGAGCGGGCCGATGCTCGCGATCAGCCCCCGCGCGGGATCGGGGATCTCCGCGACCTTGAGGATGCAGCGGGCGAGCTCGTTCACGGCGGAGACCCCGCTCGCAAAATCGCGTCCGACGTGGGCGGCCTTCCCGGTGGCCTCGATCATGAACTGCCCGCTCCCGGGGCGCTCGACCACCAGCCCGCCGTTCTCCATCGCGGGTTCGAGCGCGATCCCCACATCGGCGTCCCTCGCGGCGGCGCGGAGGGCTCGGTCGGACGAGAGCGAGCCGGTCTCTTCGTCGCTGTTGAGGATGAACGACCAGTGCAGGCGTTCGCCGCACGAATCCAGGGCTTCGAGCGCGGCGAGGGCAATGACGATCCCGCCCTTCATGTCCACGCACCCCGGGCCTGTCGCGGTCTTCCCGTCGGGGGCGAGCGTGAGCCCGCGGAACGCCCCGCCCGCCGGATGCACGGTGTCGAGGTGCCCGCTCAGCAGCAGTCGTGGGCCGGCGGCGGGTCGCCTCGCGAGCAGCGTGGGCGTGGGCGGATCGTTCGAAAGCCACGCGGGGCGTGGATCGCCCGGGAGGAGCTCGATCGTGGCCCCGAGGCGCTTGAGCCGCTGGGCGATGACCTCGCGCTCGCGGTCCAGGTCTTTGCCGCCGCCCGGCCCGGTCTCGAAGCCCACGTGCAGGGCGAGGTCGTCGCGGAGGGCGGACTCTCGCGAGCGGATCGCGTCGAGGACCTTGAGTTCGCCGGGCGAGATCGTCATGCGCGGGCTCCGGCGTCGAGGACGTAACGGAAAAGAAGAAGGGCCACGGCGGCCGCAAGCCCCGCCGCGGCGACGATCTTGATGAGGACCACGCGCCGGTCGATGGGCAGGCGGTCCAGCGGGAGCCCGGCGAGGGCGCTGAGCCGACGGACGCGAGACTCGATCGAGCCGTGGCGGAAGGCGAAGCGCTCGGGGTTGATCCCGTTGATCGAGGCGACGGCGCGGAGGGCGGAGGACATGGCGAGCACGGCCTCGCGGGTGACCACGCCCGTTCTCGCGTGACCCGCATTCTCGTGTCCCGTGTTCTCACGAAGCTCGGGGGGCGTGGAGAGGCTCAGGTCCTGCACGGCAAAGGCGTCGGCCTGCCACTCGAAACGCCGGCTCACGAACCCGAAGACCCCCACCACCGCCGCGAGGCTCACCACCGAGGAGACCAGCGCGAGGATCGAGTCGTCGGCGAGCGCGCGGGGGGTGGGGACGCTCGCAACGGCGAGCTCCACGAGCAGCAACGCCGCCAGCACCGAGAGGATCGTCCAGAGGATGTGACGCCGGCGCACATGCCCGACCTCGTGGGCGGCGACGGCCTCGACCTCGCGTGCCGAGAGACGCTCGAGCAGCGCGTCGGTGAAGAGCATGTAGCGGAAGGGCCAGACCAGCCCCAGGACCGCGCCGTTGACGATGGCGCCGTGGGTGCGCCACAGCAGAGGCGTGCGCAGGCGCACTCGGTGGCGTCGGCACATGGACTCGAGCATGTCGCGGAACGGGCCGGACTCGATCGGGACCGTGTCCCACACGTGGCGAAGCAGGAAGGGCGTCACGACAAAGACGGCGATCGTGCCCGAGAGCTTGATCGCCTCGACGACGTAGGGGGCCCAGGCGTCCTGGCGGAGCCAGGCTTCGGGGATCCAGTGCTTGGCCACGCCGAGGATCACCAGCTCGTGCCACGCGGAGATAAGGGCGATGGGGACGAGCGCGATGAGCGCGCCGTGGCGGAAGGAGAGCCAGACGTACTGGAGACGCGTGGGCGGGCGGTGGATGGGCGTGCCGTCGTGGAGATTCCGGAAGAGGGCGGCCTCGCGCAGGCGCATCTCGAGCGGGTGCATCGCCCACGATCCGGCGGCGAAGAGGGCCAGGAGCGGGGTGATGGCCAGGCACTCATCGACGACGACAAGGTCCCCCACGCTCTCCCGGATCGCCCCGAGCCACCCGAAGGAGAGCACCGCGATGAGCGTGTGGAGCGTGGCGAGCACGCCCGAGACGCGGGCGATTCGTTCGGCCCGCGCGTACGCCGCGAGGTCGCCGCGATGGTCCATGAGGCGTGCGGCACGCCGGCAGGACAACCCCAGGATCAGGGCGAGGACGGCCAGGGGCGCAAGGGTCCAGAGCGCGACGACGCAAGGCCCCCCGGGGACGGGCTCGCCCAGCTGCACGCCGAAGTCGTGCAGGTGGAACGCGAGAAACACGAGGATGATGCTGAACTGAACCACAGTGCTCGTCCGTGAGGCTGGAGGATACGCGAGGAGACGATCCGCGGCCCGCGCCGATCTAGCCGAGCGCTCTCACGAGCTTGCGGCAGCGTTCCGCGGAGACCGGGTTCTCCCAGCGCCCGCCCTCCTTGATCGACGATCCCACGATGAGCGCGTCGGCGTGCGCCAGGAACCCGCGCGCGTTGCCGGGTGTCACGCCCGAGCCCACGAGCACGGGAAGCTTGCTCGCGCTCCTCGCGGCACGCACGTCGGCGAGATCGGCCTCACGCCCCGTGGCGCTCCCGGTCACGATCACCCCGTCCCCGCCGAAGAACTCCACCGCGTGCACGACATCCGCGAGCGGCACGTCGCCCGTGATCGCGTGCGACGCGTGCTTCTTCTTCACGTCGGCCAGCACGCGCACGTGCCCGGCGCCGAGGGCCTTGCGATAGCGCAGCAGCTCGCCCGCCTCGGCCTTGGGAAGCAGCCCCTCGTCCGCGACGTGCGCGAAGACAAAGTTCTCGCACCGGATGAACGATCCCCCGCACGCCAGCGCCACCGCCAGGGCTTCCTTGTTCCCCCCCGACAGGATCTGCACGCCCAGGGCGAGCTTGGGCGCGGCGTCGCGCACGGCGAGGGCGACGCGGGTCATGCAGGCCACGGTCTCGGGCGGGTGTACGCCGTGCACGTACGGGCGGTCGTGCATGTTCTCGATGATGATCCCGCCGAAGCCCGCATTGGCGATGGCCTTGGCGTCTTTGACGGCCCGGGCGAGGATCGCCCCGAGCGGCTCATTCGCGAACGGCGTGGCGGGCAGCGCCCCGACGTGGACCATGCCCAGGAGGGGCGAAGAGAGCGGTATTCCGGCGAGTTTGGGCATCGGCGGAGGGTATCGCCGCACGCCCCTCGACGGGACGGGTGGGGTTTGGTATTCTGTGGAGCCCTTGGGGTGAAAGGACCGAGAATCGAGCCATGAGTCAGCAAGAACGACACTCGTTGATGGCGGAGGAAGTGCGTCACCCCTCGGGCACGCTGTTCGGGCATCCCAAGGGGCTGGTCGCGCTGTTCTTCGTCGAGATGTGGGAGCGATTCAGCTATTACGGGATGCGTGGGCTGCTCGTGCTCTACCTCACCGCGGCGCTGGCGGCGCATCAACTCTCGGGCGGGAGCTACAGCAATCCCCTGCGGATCACCCAGAGCGTGGTGGGTGTCGAGGGGCAGAAAGACGGGCCCGAGGCGGTCATCGACATGCCGCTGGGCGTGGAGGTGGGCGCGGCGGCGGGCGAGGCCACGCTCAACGCGGTCTCGAACCAGCCCGGCCCGCTCAAGTTCAGAAGGCTCGAGAAGAAGCCCGATCCGAGCAAGCCCGGGAAGTTTGTCTGGGAGCCCACGGGCGAGGCGCTGAGCGCCCCGGTCTTTCGCGTGAAGCAGGGAGAGCGCCCGACCAGCGACCCCGTCAAGTTCCGCGTAGTGAACGACACCGACACGACGGTCAAGCTCACGATGAAGCTCCGGCGTCCGTACGCCGACGCCAAGTACACGGAGATGGTCGCCTCGGCCCTCCAGGCCAAGCCCGACGCCACGCCCGAGGAACAGGCCAAGATCGAGAAGGAGATTCGCGAGAAGGACGATCCGGAGTACAAGGCGTACTTCACGGTGAACGACTCGTCGGGCGTGGTCTCGACGAAGATCGGGCCCGACGCCAAGCGCAACGCCAGCGACGACCCCTTCGACATCACGCTTGCCGTCAACGCCGTGGACAGCGGGCGCTCGTGGATCAAGGCCGACGCCAATGTGCTGTACGGGTGGTACACCGGGATGGCGTACCTGCTCCCGATCCTGGGAGGGCTCATCGCGGACAAGCTGATCGGCACGCACCGCTCGATGATCGTGGGATCGCTCCTGATCACCATCGGGCACCTGGCGTTGGGCGCCTCGGGGTTCGGCGCGTACGCCATGGACGAGACGGGGATGGCGATCTTCGTCTTCGGGCTCGCCGTGATCACGATCGGCACGGGGCACTTCAAGCCGAGCGTGTCGGTGATGGTCGGGCAGCTCTACCCGCTCGACGACCCTCGCCGCGAGAGCGCGTTCAGCTTCTTCTACATGGGCATCAACCTCGGCGCGTTCCTGTGCAACCTTGTGTGCGGGTATCTCGCGCAGGAGTACGGATGGCACTACGGGTTCGCCGCCGCCGCCGTCGGGATGATCCTCGGGCTGGTGACCTACCTCATCGTCAAGCCGATGTACCTGCAGGGAATCGGCGAGACCGAGTCGGTGCACCGCGGAAAGGCGTGGATGTTCCTGCCCGTGGGGCTCGTGCTGGCGGCCGGGGTGGCGGTGCTCTACAAGGCCGGCGTGCTGCGGAAGTTCGATGACTTTGTCGGCCAGACCTGGGTCTTCATGACGCTCCTCGTGGGCAGCCTCGCGGCGGCGGTGTGGTTCATCGCCTCGCAGGAGCCCGGCGACCGCGGCCCGGTCGCGACGATCTTCATCTACATGCTCTTCAACGCCGTGTTCTGGCTTTCGTTCGAGCAGGCGGGCTCGTCGCTGACGACGTTCACCGAAGAGTTGACCGACCGTCGCCTGGGCTTCATCTGGGATAAAGTGCCCACGCCCCAGTTCCAGTCGGTGAACCCGTTCCTGATCATCGTCCTCGCGCCGATCTTCGGGATCCTGTGGGCGTCGCTCGCCCGCCGGAAGCGGTCCTTCGGCCAGCCGTTCAAGATCGGCCTGGGGCTCATCTTCGTCGGGCTGGGTTATGTCGTGATGTTCTACGCCGCCCAGCGTCTGCAGGGCGGGCTCGCCAAGGTCGGGATGATGTACATCTGCGGGTGCTACTTCCTGCACACCGTGGGAGAGATCATCCTCTCGCCCACGGGGCTCTCGTACGTCGCCAAGACCGCGCCCAAGAAGCACGTCTCGAGCCTGATGGGCATCTGGTTCATCTCCTCGTTCGTCGCCGGGCTCGCGGCGGGCAAGGTCGCGGCCCTCGTCGACCCGATCATCGAGGGCAAGGTGCCGATGCCGTGGCACTTCGGCGGACAGGCCGACTTCTTCATGTTCTTCGTGGTGTCCTCGATCGCGGCGGGTGTTCTCGTGATCATCCTCGCGCCCTTGCTCATCCGCTTCCAGCGAAACCGCTCGCACTGATCGCGCGTTTGCCGAGACTCGGGACCGGGAACGGGCCGGTTCGCACTCTGCTCAGGCTCTTGGAGCGCGCGGATCCGTGCGCGCGGCGGCATGGGCCGCGGCCGAAATGTGATGCCGGTCCGACAGTTCTGGTCAAGGCGATGGTTTGAGCGTCGCCCACGACTCCAGCCCCGGCCCGATCTGGAAGATCACCCAGAGCGCGAAGTGGCAGCCCGCGATGATCGCCGTGGTCTGCGGCGGGAAGCGGAAGAGCGACTTGAGCACGAAGGCGTACGCGAGGAACGCGAGGGGCAGCTCGAGCCACACCCCCGCGCTGGTCAGGTGCAGCCGTCCCACGAGCTGGAAGACCGCGACGGCCAGCAGCATCCGCGTCACCGCGAGGTCCAGGCGTCCCATCCGGCGGTCCATCAGAAATGCGGCGATGGTAAGGGCCGCCACGCCCAGGATCAGGTTCATGAGGCACTGGTACGCGACGTTGACGCCGGACTTTGCCGCCAGCTCCCAGCCCCCGAGCTTGTACCCCACTCGTGAGGCGTTCACGATCGCGATGACCACCGCGCCCAGCCCCGCGATCCCCATGGACTTTCGCCCAAGCCGCCCCGCGCTCACGAGGGGCTCGTCGAGCTCGGCGTCGAGATCCTCCCCCCCGTCGCCAACTTGATCCCCGCCGGCACGATCCCCACCGGCCGCCCCCCGCGACGCGCGGCCCGCCGCGGTGGACTTCGTGCCACGCCGGGCGTTCGCGGCCTCGGGGTCCTTCTCAAAGTCGGCGTCCTCGTCGAAGTCGTCGAGCAGGCCCTTCCCGCTCAGCTTGGCCGGCCGCGTCTCGCGCTGGGGGAGGGCTGTCTTCTCCTCGCCCGTCGCCGAGGAGGGGCGCGGCGCCGGAAACGAGGGGTTCTCCCGGGCCGGGGCTTCCGGCGGCGGGGCCGCGGGAGGCGGAACGGGGATCAGCTCGTACGGCTTGGCCTCGTCCCGCGGCTTCTGGGGAAGCGTGAACTTGTCGTCGTCCTCGGGCATCGTGTCGTCTCCCCGCGGCTAGCGCTTCTTCACCTTCGCGAGCCCGCCCCGGAGGAAGTACTCCATCAGCTCGTGCCCGGGGTTGATGACCAGGTCGCTCTCGCCCGCGGCGGCCTCGGAGAAGGGTCGCGTGACCACCGAGCGGATCCACGCGCCGGCCATGACGAACGGCGGCGGGGTCGCGTCGTGCTTGCGGGTCGAGCAGAGCGTGAAGTGATCGGGCATCACCAGAAGCCTCCAGCCCGGCGCCTCGGGGTTCTTCTCGGGGTCGCCGAACTGCTCCAGCGACGCCACCACCGGGCCCACGATGTGCTTGTCGATCGCCTCCAGCGAGGCGACCTTGGTCTTCCAGTCTCCTTGATGGGAAGCCTCGTCCGGTGCTTCCACGTGGCAACACACCACGTCGTACCCCTTGAGGGCCTTGATGGTCGCCCGCCCCTGGGCGGCGTAGTCGGTGTCGTGATAGCTCGTGATACCCGGGCAGCTCAGCCGGTCCCACCCCAGAAAGTTCGCCAGCCCCGCGAGAAGGTCCACCGCCGTGATCATCGCACCGCTCAGACCGTACTTCTCCCGGAACGACGGCACGGTCGGGCGCGTCCCCCCGCCCCAGATCCACGCCATCGTCGCGGGGCGGAGGCCCAGCTCGACGCGGGCGAGGTTCACCTCGTGGCGGGGGAGAAACTCCGCCGAGAGCTTCAGCAGGTGCGTCAGGATCGCCGCGTGCTCGCCCCCGGCGGGCAGGTGCGGCTCCCACGGTTCGCCCGGGATCGCGTGCGGCGGGGTCGTGACCACGTCGGCGTACGAACGCCCCGAGGCGTCAATCAAGATGTTCCGGTACGACACGCCCGGCGTGAGCGTCAGCCCCTCCACCGCGCGCGGCGCCTTGTGCTTCCAGAACGTCATCAGGTCCGACACGAGCGCCCGCGCTTCCTTGTCGGTGATCGCCCCCGCCGAGTGGTCCAGCATCAACCCCATCTCGTCGCCCGACTGACCGGTCGTCACGAGGTTGAGCCGGAAGATCCAGTCGCCCGGCCCCGGCGCGAGCCCCAACGCCGCCGCCTCGATCGGCGCCCGCCCCGTGTGGTACTTCGCGGGGTCATAGCCCAGGAGCGACATGGAGCAGACATCGGACCCGGCCTCGAAACCCGGCGGGGTCGTGGCGGCGCTCCCGACGCGCCCCATCGCCGCGACCCGGGCGAGGTGGGGCATCGACGCCGCCTCGAGGGGCGTGCGTCCCTGGAGCGGCTCGAGGGGGAGGTCGGCGGCGCCGTCGGGGATGATGATCACGTACTTCACGCGCCAGAGCGTACGCGCGAGGCGGGAGGGATCACCGCGGGCCGGTCGCGTGCGGGGCGAGCCGCCGGGGGAAGGGTCACGCCGCCGGGACGCCCCCACCCAGGAGGCGGACGAAGAACTCGGTCACGCTCAGTCCCCAGCGCATGGCGAGGATGGAAAGCGAGCCCGACGCCTGCCTCGTGACCACGATGAAGAGCACGATCAGCACGACCGCGTACCTTGGATCCGAGGCGAAGCGCTCGAACGCGGGGACAAAGTTGCCCAGGATCCGCGAGCCATCGAGCGGCGGAACCGGGAGCATGTTGAAGATCACGGCGAACAGATTGACCGACACGCCCACCATCAGGAACTTCCACACGACCTTGAACACGTCGTCGCTCGGGGAGAGCCCCGGGGCGACGCGAACCCACACCGCCGCCAGCAGGGCGCACGCGAGGCCCAGCCCGAGGTTCATGGCGGGTCCGGAGCCGGCGACGATGGCCTCGTCGTACCGACCGCGGAACCGCGAGGGGCTCACGGGCATGAGCCCCCAGCAGAATCCGAAGAGCGCGAGCATGATCAGGCTCATGGGCCCCATGTGCACCCAGGGATTCCAGGTCATGTGCCCCGTCTCGATGGGGGTCCGGTCGCCGGCACGGATCGCCGACCACCCGTGCGCGAGTTCGTGGAGCGTGATCGAGAAGATCACCCAGAAGAGCCAGGAGATCAGCACGACGCGCCCGTGCGACCCGCTGTTCCACAAGTCGGTGACCCACCAGTGCATTGCCGGCTCCTTGCGACGCCCAGAGCGTATCAAAGCACAAGGCCCGGCGTTGCCGCTCGGGCCCTGGTCCGTGGTTCGCTCTCGCCGCGCCCGGTCGTGCGCGGCGTGTGGCTAGTGCTCGACGCCCGCCGGGAGCTTCTTGGCCTGATCGACCCAGTCGCCCACGGTCTTCTCGCTGGGGACATCGGGGGAGACCTTCGTCTTGGCGTTGGTCTCGGTCATCTTCGCGTGGAGGTTCGCCGGGATGCGCTTGGAGAGCTCGAGCACCGTGTCCACCCCGGACTTGTGCAGGAGCTCGGCGTGATCGGGGTTCATGCCCTTGATCCGCAGCAGATCGGCCATGTTCACCCAGTCGAGGATCAGCGCCTCCTTGATCCCGGACTTCTCGGCCAGCTCGGTGCGCTGGGCCTTGGTGCGCCCGCGCTCGCGGAGCTCCTTGATCCAGGCGATGCCGACCTTCGCGAGCTTGGCCTTGTACGTCGGGCCGATGCCCTCGATGTCGATGATGTCGCCCTCGCCGGCGCCTTTCGCGCCGGAGGCGGCGGCCTTCCCGGCGAACGCCGCGGCGGCGGCGTTGGGGCGGCTGGACGTGTGGCCCTGACGCTGGAAGTGCTTCAGGATGCCGGTCTGCAGCGGGCTCGAGGTGCCCGCGCCGACCTTGGCCGAGCCCCCGCCCCCCTGGGCGCGCGAGGCCTTGACGGCGGTCTCGCAGATGCGGTCGAAGAGCTTGGGATCCTCGATGGCGATCTGGCTGAGCATCTTGCGGTTGAGCAGCACGCCGGACATCTTGAGCCCGTTGACGAAGACGCTGTATCGCGTGCCCCGCATGCGGCAGGCGGCGGTGAGACGCGTCACCCACAGGCGGCGCATGTCGCGCTTGAGGCGACGCCGGTCGCGGAAGCGGTACACGCCCGCGCGGATGAGCGCGTTCTCGGCCTGGTACTTGTGCTTGTGCTTGACGCCGTAGTACCCCCGCGCGGCGCGCAGGATCTTCTTGCGGGCTTGAGCGCGGGCGGCTCCCTTGCGAACGCGGGGCATGGCTTCAACTCCTCGGCGACGCCGCACTCTGGCGGCGGGCCCGGACGGGGGGGAAGTTCACTCGACTTCCCGGCTTGTGCCCGGCGGGCGGTGCTCGATCCGGTTTTCGATCCGTGACTCCGGCGACGGGATCCGTCGCCGAAAAATCGTCCTTCTTCTCAGTCCTTCTTCTCGGCGGCGGCCTTGCGCTCCGCCGGGCTCGGGCTGCGACGCAGCGCCGTCCGGGGCTGGTTGCGCCCGCGCAGCCGACGGAACATGAGCTTCTCGAGCCGCTTGGTGTCGGCGCTGGACATGTAGGGGTCGCGCCGCATCTGACGCAGCCGCTTCCCGCCCTTGCCGGAGCGGAGGTGCTTGTGCCCGGCGGTCTTGTGACGGACCTTGCCGGTCTTGCTGATGCGGATGCGCTTGAGCAGGCCCTTGTGGCTCTTGTTCTTGGGCATAGCAGTCTTTCCGGTCAGGACCCCGCTTTCCAGTTGGGGCACCCGAACCAAAACCAATCCGCTCGATGCGGGGTCGAGACTATAGCCGGACCCTCCGCCGCCTTCCAGTCCAACTCCGCTCCACCCCATCTCCACCCAATCGGGCCCGGGCCGTGTTCCTCGCCCAATCCCACAGCCCCGGGACGCACGCCTCGGCGTCGGCACGCCGTTGGTACCATCCGCCCATGCCAAGGGCCGCACGGATCGCGGGGGCGGGGTGTCGGGGAGTGCGCGTTGCCCTTGCGCTGGTGCTGTCCCTCGCGGCGGGCGCGTGGGCGCAGCCCCCGCAGCCCGACGTCGACCCGTCGAGCATCACCGGACGCGACTTCGCCGGGCTCATCCTGCCCATGGCCCCGGCGCGCGGGCCCATCGAGATCGCGGGGCGCAAGGCGTGGATCTGGAGCGACGGCACGACGCGGCGCGTGCTCGCCGTTGGGGACGTCGAGGTCAAGCTCGGGCTCTATCAGTTCTCCGCGGCGCGCGCCCAGTTGTGGATCCAAGAACTCGACGCGGGGAAGGGCGCCGGGGCGAACGACTCGCGCACCTATCAGGTCTTCGCGTTCTTTGATCGCGTCGGCGGCGCGGCCGAGGCGGCGGGCGCCACGAGAATCTCGGGCGATCGCCTGCCGGTGCGGGGCGTGCTCGTCCCGCCCGAGGGGCTGCGTCTGCGCTGCGACGTGGCGATACAGGACCTGCCCGGGCGCGAGGAACTCGCGTTTGTCGTCGAGGGCGAGCGTGCGTTCGCGGGGTCGCTCCGCCGCCTGCTCCCGGGTTATGTTCCGCCCAAGCCCGACGATCCCTTCGCCGACCTCCCCCAGACCAACGTCCCCGACAGCATCAAACGCCTCGCGGGCCCCACCATCCCCGGGACGGGTCGGCCCTTCAACCGCTCGCCCAGGCTCGACGACCTGGCCGCGGCGGAGGCGGCGATCAAGGACGCCAACGTCGCGCCGTCGGGCGAGCCCATCTTCGCCAAGAGCGGGCTGCTCATGGTCTCGGCCGGGGAGCGCGTCGTCGTCTCGGGCGCGGAAAAGAACTCGGTCCTCTTCGCGGGCGGGATGAGCGTCCACTACGACGACCGCGAGAGCGGACGCACGCTGCAGCTCACCGCCCAGCGCGGCGTGATCTTCCTCGCGGGCAAGGCCGAGCCCGCGGACCGGACCGGGGTCGAGTTCGGACAGTTCCGGCGCGAGGACGTGCAGGGCATCTACCTCGAGGGCGACGTGCTCGCGACCGACGGGCGGTACACCATGCGCGGCCCGCAGGTCTACTACGACCTGGCGCGGAACAAAGCGGTGGTCCTGGACGCTGTGTTCTGGACCTACGACGAGCGTCGACGACTCCCGCTCTACGTGCGGGCCGACTCGATCCGCCAGGAGTCCACCCGCGAGTTCAAGGCGTCGTGCGCGCGCCTGTCCAACAGCGCGTTCTTCGAGCCCGAGTTCTCGATCGGGGCCAGCAGCGTGACGATCACGCGCGACGAGACCCCGCCCACCGAAGAGGAACGCGCGCAGGGCGAGGGGCCCAAGACCGCGACCACCATCGACGCGAGCGACCTCACGCTGCGCGCCGGGAGCGTGCCGTTCTTCTATTGGCCCTTCTACAAGGGCGACCCCACGCAGGTCCCGCTGCGGGATCTGCGCTTCGAGAACAGCGACGGCTCGGGGTTCGCCGTGCGCACGCGGTGGAACGCCGCGGGACTGCTCGGGTGGGACAAGCCCGAGTGGCTCAGCACCGATCTCAACCTGGACTACTTCGGCGAGCGCGGCGTGGGCCTGGGCGCCAAGGCCACCTGGAATCACGCCCAGCGCCGCGGCGAGTTCCTCGTCTACGGGCTCCCCAGCGACACGGGGACGGACATCTTCCGCAGCGGACTGCGCACGGAGCGCGACGGCGTGCTCCGCGGGATACTCTCGGGCGAGCAGCGCTGGACGCTCGACAAGAACTGGTCGCTCCTGGCCGAGGGCGCCTATGTCTCCGACGAGGCCTTCGCCGACGTCTTCTTCCCAAACCTGGCGACGGAGCGGCGTGAGCTGGCCAACCGCGTGCTCCTGCGCCGCATCGACGAGGAGAGCGCCTTCTACGCCGAGATCAAGGGCTCGCTCAACGACTTCGTCGTCGCCGACCACGTCTACGAGACCGACGGGTACGTGTCGCAGAAGCTCCCCGAGTTCTCGTACTTCCGCGTGAACGACGATCTCCTGCCCGGCGTGCGCTCGGGGATGCTCTCCTACGCGTCGGAGTACCGCGCGGGGTACGCCTCCCTCGCCTTCGACGAGACCGACGCCAGCGCCCGCGGGCTGAGCAACTCCCTCGCCCAGCGGGCCCTGGGCATCAACGCCGACCAGTCCGTGGGGGACCGCCTCCGCGCGATCGGCCTCAGCGAGCACGGCGTGTGGCGGCTCGACTCCCGCCACGAGTTCACCGCGACCTACCGCGAAGGCCCGGTCACGATCTCGCCCTTCGGCGTGGTCCGCGGGACTTTCTACGACCAGAACTTCGCCGCCTATACCGCCGCGACCGGCGCCAACGACGGCCAGGGCATCGACCACCTGCGTCTCTGGTCGGGCGGGGGCGTGCGTCTCTCGACCCAGCTCCAGCGCGTGAACGACTCGGTGGATTCCCGCCTGTTCGACCTCCACCGCACCCGACACATCATCGAGCCCAGCGTCACGCTCTTCGCCGCCGGAACCAACGTCGAGGCCAGGTCCCTCCCCGTCCTCGACGACGAGGTCGAGAACCTGCTCGACGGCGGGATGGTGCGCCTCGGGATCAACCAGGTCTGGCAGACGCAGCGCGGCGGGCCCGGGCGATGGCACTCCGTCGATGTCCTCACCCTCAACACCGACGTGGTCTTCTCCACGCAGGACACCCGCCAGGCCGACGACGGCGCGAGCCCCATCGGACGCTTCTTCGACCCGCGCCCCGAGCTCTCCAACGCCGGCGACTATGTCTCGGTCGACGCGACGTGGCAGGCCTCCGACACGCTCGCGTTCTCCGCCGCGTCGGTCTTCGATCTCGATCTGCACCAGCAGGCGGCGTCGAGCGGCGGGGTGCTGCTGCGCCACGCCCCCAGCTTCGCGTCCTACGTCGACGCCCACTACGTGAACAGCCAGGACCAGACGATCCTGAACGCCGGGACGCAGTACGAACTCTCGACCAAGTACACCGTGGGCATCAACGCCGCCTACGACGCCACGCGGAACGGGTTCCAGGGCGCGTCGTTCTCCGTCAACCGGCGATTCGAGTCGGTGCTCTTCGGCGTGAACGCCAGCTACGACGACATCTCCGGGAACACCAGCTTCGGGTTCCTCCTCCAGCCCTTCGGCGCTCGCGCGGGAGCCTCCATCGGCGGGTTCGGCGGCGGGAACGTGGGATCGCGGTTCGGGGGATGAGACAGGCGACGCGTCCTGGTTTCACTCGTGGCACAGGCGTCCCGCCTGTGCCTACATCACCTACTTGAACCTCGATTGTTCGCACGAAACAAATGTCGAATTGGCGTACGGAGGCACTGGAGTGCACAGGCGGGACGCCTGAGCCACGAGACCAACACGCCGCGGGCCTAAGGGCCCCCCGCCTTCCGCGCCTCCATCGCCCGCCCGTACGCCACGAACACCATGACCGCGGGCAGGAACGCCTTCTCCCCCGCCGCCTGCGAGACCCGCTCGAGCGAGGCGAGCTTTCCGTTCTCGATGTCCTTGCGCAGGTCCACCACGACCTTGTCGAACACGCCCAGGAGGCTCCCCCAGATCTCCCACTCCTCCTTGGTTTTGGGAATGTACTGCTGCACGAGCGGGGCCTTGAGCGGGAGCTGAAAATACCACTTGCCGTCGTCCGCGAGCTTCATCTGCAGCCCCAGCGGCGGCATGATCGCCTCCCCGTCCCACTGCAGCGCCACCATGTCGTCGGTGAGGTACTTCGTCGTGAGCCGCCCCTCGCTCTCGCGCAGGAACGCGAACGGGTCGGCGAAGACGCGCAGCATCGCGTCCTCGACCTGACGCCGACGCTCCTCTTCCTTCTTGGGGTCCCACGCCTGACGCCCGCGTGCCTGCCCCCGCGCGCTCTGCACCAGGATCGAGACCAGCCCCTTCTGGCTCTCGCCGGATTCCCGCAGTCGCTCCACGTCCTTGGGGAACTTCTCCCCGATCACCGCCGCCAGACGCTCGGTGTGACGCAGCAGCACGCCGGCGCGCGTCAGAAACCGACGCATCGCCTCGTCCTCGGCGTGGACCAGCTCCGTGATCCGGTGGGGCTGCCCCTTCATCACCAGCGCCCGCGCCGAGGCGATCGTCGACTCGGGCGAGCCCTGATCGAGCTCCCGCTCAGAGCACCCGCCCAGGAACGCCATCCCCAGCGCGAGCCCCAGAGTGGCCAGGGTGAGCACAATCACCGCCGCGCCACGCCGCAGCTTCCCCACGCCGACCTGCACCACACACGCCGTCATCGCGGAAAGCGTAGAGCCACGGCTACGATCGCGCATGCGCGTCACCGTGAACGGCGAGCCGGTCGAGATCCCCGAGGCCACCAGCGTCCGCGCCCTGATCGAGCAGCGCGGACTCGCCAAGGCCGCCTGCGCCGCCGAGGTCAACCGCGCCCTCGTCCCACGCCGCGACCAAGACTCGCGAATCCTCCGCGAGGGCGACCAAATCGAGCTGGTCTCCCTCGTCGGCGGCGGCTAGCGGAACCGACCCACCATATTAGGGGATGTTGTTCATCCCTTCATCCGGCTTTATGGATAGAATGACCGCGATCCTGCCGCGATCCGATGTACTTGGATCGAACTCTGGCAGATTGGGCAAGGGACGAGCATGCACATCCGCGACATCATCGCTCGGCACACGACGACGGTGTCGTTCGAGTTCTTCCCGCCCAAGACCGAGCAGGGCGCGGGGGAGCTCTTCCAGAACATCCGTGATCTCGAGCCGCTCAAGCCCTCGTTCGTGTCGGCGACGTACGGCGCGGGCGGGTCGACGCGGAACATGACCCACGACCTGGTTGTGAAGCTCAAGAGCGAGACGACCCTGGACCCCATGCCGCACCTGACCTGCGTCGGGCACGACGACGCCGAGATCTCGCTGATCCTGGAGCGGTACGCGACGGCGGGGATCAGCAACATCATGGCGCTGCGGGGCGACGTGCCGCGGGATCATCCGGCGGACGTCTCGCCCTGGAAGACGTTCCAGTACGCGTCGCAGCTCGTGCGTTTCATCAAGAAGTTCGGCGAGCGCGGCGGGCACGCCGACCGCCGCGGGTTCGGGGTGTGCGTGGCGGGGTTCCCGGAGGGGCACCCCGAGACGCCCAACCGCCTCGTCGAGATCGACCGTCTGAAGGCGAAGGTGGACGAGGGCGCGGACGCGATCGTGACGCAGCTCTTCTTCGACAACCGGGATTTTTATGACTTCCGCTCGCGCTGCGAGCTGGCGGGGATCCGCGTCCCGATCCTCGCGGGGATCATGCCGATCACGTCGTCGCAGGGGATGAAGCGGATGGCGGAGCTGGCGCTGGGGGCGCGATACCCGGCGCCCTTGATTCGCGCGATCAACCGCACCGGGGGCGACGAGAACGCGGTGCGCCGCGTGGGCGTGCACTGGGCGACCGAGCAGTGCCGCGACCTGCTCGAGCACGACGCGGCGGGGCTCCACCTGTACACGCTCAACCGCTCCACCGCGACGCGGGAGATCTACGCCACGCTGGGGATCAAGGACTCGCACGCGCTGCAGGGAACAACCCCCGGGCGCTAGACGCCCCGGCGGCACTTATCGCATCGCGCCCGCCCGGGCCACCATCGCAGAAAAAAGCCCCGCGCCCAGGGCCGCATCGCCGGTGCGCTCCGGATGCCACTGCACGCCCAGGCACCACGGGTGCGCGGTGTGAACGACGGCCTCGACCACGCCGTCATCAGAACGTGCGGCCACCCTGAACCGCGGCCCGGGCTCGACAATCGCCTGGCGGTGATTGCTGTGGGCGAGCCCCGCCGGGAGCAGCTCTCGCCAGCGCGGGTCGAGGTCGGCTACGGGCGCGACAGCGTGGTCGGACTTTCGGTGCCGCTCGTGCGTCGCCAGAGTCTCGGGCAGGTGCTGATCCATCGTGCCGCCCGACACGAGGCAGAGCATCTGCATCCCCAGGCAGATGCCCAGCGTCGGGCTCACGGACTGTGGCGCGAGCAGCGACGTGATGAGCGCGGTCTCATACGCCTGCCGCTGCGGGTGAACGAGCGACGCGGCGGGGTGCGTGGGCACGCCGAAGGGCTCGGTCCGCGGGTCGCCCCCGCCCGTCAGCACGAACCCCCGGCAGAGCGCCCGCTGCTCGGGAATCAGCGCCGGATCGGGGTGGAGCAGCACGGGCGTCCCGCCGGCCCGCGCGATCGCTTCCGCGTACGCGGCAGCGCAGCTCGTCACCAACCGCCCGGACTCGTGCGTGGAGAGATCGCAGGTGATGCCGATGACCGGACGTGGCATGCGCGGGGATCGTACACTCCGGGCGGGGCCGCGCAAGGATCCACAGAGTTGTCAAAGACCGCCGTGATCGTGTCGCTCGTTGTCGCCCTCGGGCTGGCGCTGCTCACGGCGCTCATCGTGCGCCCGGCGAAGATCTCGCCCCCGCCCGCGCGCATCCAATGGCTCAGCGACCTCGCCAGCGCCAACCCGTCCACCATCTCCGTGCGCTTCGGCGACGGGACCTCGGCGGAGCTCTTCCGCGAGCCCGTCACCGAGACCTGGCTGCTCCGTCCCCACGAGAAATCCCCGGCCTGGCCCGTCGCCAGCGCCCAGGTCCGCGGGCTCATGCGCGCCTTCGCCGAACTCGCCGGAGCGCCCGAGAACGCCTCGGCCTCGACGCTCGCCGACGCCACCACGCTCGCCATCACCGTGGGCGGCAAGACCCGCAGCATCCGCGTCGCGGGCTCGGCCATCGGAGGACGCGTCGCCGCGGCGATCGACTTGGAGTCGGGAGGCGAGCGCCGGGTCTTTGTCGAGGACTCCATCCGACGCGTCCTCGCCCGCGAGGGGCTCCTCGCGTGGCGCAAGAACGCGCTCCTGGCCCGCGAAGGCTTCGACCCCACGCGCGTCCGCGTCGAGCGCCCCGAGGGAAAGTACACCCTCGACCGCGTCGGCGGACGCTGGACGATCACCCTGCCCCTCATCGCCCCCTGCGATCCGGCAGAGTTCGCCACGCTCCGCGAGGTCCTCTCTCGCCTGAGCGCGGCACGCTTCGCCGAGCATCTCCCGACCGAGCAGGGCTCGACGCCACAAGTCTCGACCGACGATGGCGTGAACAACGATGATTCGCTGGGCTTCGCGAACGCGTGGGCCTTCCTGAGCGTCGAGTCCGAGATCCGCATGGTCGAGGCGGGCGAGGTCCGCCGGCGCGTGCTGGTCGAGTCGGCCCGATTCGGCACCGCCGCGGACGCGGGGGGCAAGAGCGTCCACGTGCGCCTCGCCGCCGAGCTGCGCGACCCCGCCACCAACGCCGTGACGCCCGCGTGGGGACCTGTCGTCGCGGTCGTGGAGCGTGAGCGCCTGGCCGCGCTCGCCCCGAGCGCGATGCGCCTGGTCAGCCCCGTCGCATGCACCACCCCGCCCGCGGACGTGCTCACCATCGAGCTCACGCCCGCCACGCCCGATCTCGCACCCAGGGCGCAGCCCGCGTCGGAATCCGAGAAGGTACTGCTCGCCCGCGGGCTCAAGGGCTGGGAGAAGCGGGCCGGCACCGCCGCCACGCAGCTCCCCGAGGACGAGCAGCCGATCGTCGAGGGGCTGCTGCGGGCGCTGGGCGAAGCCCGGGCCGCGGCGGTCGCGCTCACGCCCCCCGAAGGCGTCCGCCCGCTCGCCCAGATCCGCCTGGGATCCAATCCCGGCGAGATCGTCGTGCTGGGCGTGGTCCCGGGCGCCCGCGCCGAAACCCTCGTCGTGCATTCGCCCCCGATCGTGCGGACCTACGAGATCACCGGCGTGGAAAGAATCCGAGCGTGGCTGCAACGCGTGGTGAAGCCGGAGGGGTAGGGTGAAGCGTGCGGGGCGCGTCACGCTTCCAAGATACCAGCCGCGACACGATCTGAGCCCAAGAGCACCAGCAAAGCTCTCCGGATGGGCGCTGCCGACCTCACACAAACATTCAGCGGCGCGCCCCGTCGATCTCACAGACAACAACCCTGTACCCCACGTCCAGCGCGTCCAAGGTGAGCAGCGAGGCGTGACGCTCGTTCCAGCGCCCGCTCGACAGGTCCTCGCGGAGCCTCGCCAACCCAGGCGCGGCGTCGAATCGCGCGAAGCTCGAAATCACACTCCGCCGTTCTTCGCTCAAGTACAGCTCGGGGCGGCGCCAGTACGAGCCGAGAAACCCATCGCGGCAGTCGTGCGGAATGAGCATCGGCGAGATCCGGACGGGCCCGATCGTGCGCTCCAGCATCGAGGCGAGCACGGGGCTGCTCGGGAAGATCGTTCGGTCGTGCGCGAGAATCTCGGGGAAGTACTCCTGCGTCAGCCAGAACGCCCCGCCGTCGGGAACCCACGTCACGAGCACGACGCGCCCCCGCGCCACGCGCGCCATCTCACGAAAACCTCGCTCGGGATCCGACCAGTGGTGAACGCTGAGGATCGCCATCGCCGCGTCGACGCTGGCCGACGCCAGCGGCAGTTCCTCGGCCGACCCTTGCACGCACGGCGCGGCGGTCGCGGGGCGTTGGCGGATCATCACCTCGGAAGGTTCAACCGCCAGCACGGTTCTCCCGGGCGGCTCGTACGAGCCCGCCCCGGCGCCGACGTTGACCACGCGCTCGGCATCTCCCAACGCCGCGTCGATGATCGAGGCGATCCGCGGGTCCGGCCGACGATACGCCGCGTACCCGTGCCCGATGCTGTTGTAGATCGCCATGCACCATTGTTGGACGGCCTCGCCCGCGCATCGCGGTTCATGTCCGCGGCCCGTGAACTCGCGTCGAAGCGCTCGGCCGCAAACTCAGCGCGCCCATCCAAGAAGCCCCCGGAGCATTGCCCCGTCGCCCAGGAGCTCGTCGTCCAACACCCAGCACGCCCCCCGCGTCCTCACGCCTTCCCGCGCCGCCCTTGCACGAGTGCCTCCACCTCCGCCGCACGCTTGGCGATCTCCGGCGACAGCACCCGGCGCCCCGCGCTCGTCACAAGCACATCATCCTCGATCCGGATCCCCAGCCCCTCCTCGGGCAGGTACACCCCGGGCTCGATCGTCACCACCATCCCCGCGCTGAGCGCGCCGTCCGGCGTCGCGTCGTGCACCTCCACCCCCAGGTGGTGCCCGATCCCGTGGATGTACTTGTCCTCCACCCCGCCCCGGCGGAGCACACGCCGAGCCGCCTCGTCCACCTCGTGCATCCTCGCCCCGGGCCGCACGCCCCGGATCGCCGCGAGCTGCGCCTCGAGCACCAGGTCGTACAGCTCGCGCTGCCGCGCCGTGAATCGGCCCGACACCGGGTACGTCCGCGTGATGTCCGCGCAGTACCCGTCCACCCGCGCCCCCGCGTCCACCACCACCAGATCCCCCGCCCGGCAGCGCTCCCTGTTCGCGTTGTAGTGCAAGACCGTCGCGTTCTTCCCGCTCCCGGCGATCGTGTTGTACGCCACGCCCTGCGCCCCGTGCTCGGCGATGGCGTTCTCGAACGCCCGCGCCAGCTCCCCCTCGCGCACGCCCGGCGCGAGCGTCCGCGCCACGCGCTCAAACCCCGCCGCCGTCGCGACAATCGCCCGGCGCATCACCGCCAGCTCCGCGACGGACTTCCGCGACCGCATCCCCGGGATGAGCCCCGTCCGGTCCTCGACCGCGCACCCCACCACGCGCTCCATCACCTTGCGGAAGACGCTCAGGTCCGCCGACACCGCCCCGTCGTACACGCCGAAGGAGTGCAGGCACGCGAGGCGCTTGGCCCGCCGGGCGGCGGCGGTCAGGCTCCGCGGAAGATACGTCGTCCGCTGCACCGTCTCGAACCCGTGGCGGGCGCGCAGCGCCGCGCCGATCGTCTCGCGATGCCCGTCCCACGCCTCGAGCTCGGGATTCATGGGCCTCAGGAACAGCACGCACCGGCGCTTGGGGTCCTCCGCCCCGGGGTCAAACAGCACGCTCGCGCCGGGCTCGTCCGCGATCCCCGTCAGGTACTCAAAGCTCGTGTCGGGCCTCCACACGCCCAGCAGCGGGGCCGCCCCCTCGCCCGCGAAGACGATCCCCACCGCGCCCTTCAACTCACGCAGCAAACGCTCGCGCCGCGACCGGTACTCCCCCAGCCCGATGCCGCCCCGATGCGCGCCATCAGCGCCCGCGCCGTCCCGCCCACGCGCCATCCCCTCACGCCCGTTCCGCTTCGCCATGCGCCGCTCCCGTCCTTTCGACCTTTACCATCCGCGCCGTCACCACGATCCTGACGCCCGACCAAAGGTACTCCCGCGGCTGCGTCGAGGCGTCCCGCACCGCCCGCACCGCCGGGTCCACCACGCGACCGCTCCACCGATCTCGCCCCGCCCCCCCCGTCAACTCCGCGGCACGCCGGCGCAGCACCTCCCCCACCACGATCCCCGCCTCGGCCCGCAGCTCCTCCCGCGTCCACCCGTCCTCGCGCCGCAGCGCCAACGCCCGCGCCTCGACCAGCGCCCACGCCTCGCCCACCAGCCTCGCCGCACGCGAGGCCCGCACCGCGCCCCCGGGCTCCAGTTCCCGCAGCCTGGGGAGCACCAGCGCCCGCAGCGCCCCGCGACGCCTCGACACGTCCGTGTTCGTCGCGTCCTCTCGCCACACAACCCCAACCGCCCGGCAGATCGCCTCCGCGTCCGCGCGCGTCACCTCCAGCATCGGGCGGATCACCCGCACGCCCTCCGCACGCCGCGCACGCCTCAGCCCCCGCAGCCCCTCGGGCCCCGCCCCGCGCAGCAGGCGCATGAGCATCGTCTCCAGCTGGTCCTCGGCGTGGTGCCCCGTCGCGACCCACCCGCACCCCGACTCCCTCGCCAGCTGGGCCAAAGCCGCGTACCGAAGACGCCTCGCGTTCCCTTCGAGGTTCCCGGGATGCGCCCGCGCCGCGACGCTCGCCGTCACGAACGTGAGGCCCAGCCCCCCCGCCAGCCCGCGCACCGCGTCGCGGTCCGCCAGCGACTCCCGCTCCCCGCGCAGGTCGTGCACCACGTGCCCGACCACGATCTCCGGGCTCGCCGCGGCCAGCACCAACAGCAGCGCCGTCGAATCCGCCCCGCCCGAGCACGCGACGAGCGTCCGCCTCCCCGCGCCCTCCTCGCACGACGCCGTCAACCGTCGCCACTCGCGCGCCACCGCCCGGGCCGACGCAACCGACCTCAGCACATCGCGGACATGCCGCCGTTCGCTCACGCCTCCATACTATGAGCCGCCGGGCGGAGCCCCGGCGCCAGCCGCAGGAGGCGATCCATGCCGCGCACCATCTCGTCCCTCGCCGAAGCGATCACCCAGCCGATCTTCTCCCTCCAGAATCTCGCCGTGCTCCTCGTGCTGGCGGGGTTGGGGCTCTTGATCTGGGGCGTGCGCAAGGCCTTCCTCTCCCGCGGCACGCCGCTCTTCGCGCGACAGCCCGCCGCCCCGAGCGCCGAGGACCAGACCGCCGAGCTGCTCAACCGCCAGCAGCAGATCTGCGAAGAGCTCCGCGCCATCGCCGAGAAGCTCGCCGCCGACTCTTCTGAAAAGCTCGCCCGCCTCGACCGCGCCCTCGCCCGCTTCGAGTCGGCCCGGTCCCAGCCCGCCGAGCCCCCGCGCCCGCCCCCGCCCGCGAGCATGGTCGAGCCCAAACGCCCCCTGATGAGCACCTTCGACGACGACCCGCTCCACCGCGAGGCCTACGCCCTCAGCGACCAAGGCATGCCCACGGTCGAGATCGCCCGGCGACTCGAACGCCCCACGGGCCAGATCGAGCTCATCCTCGCCCTCCGAGGCCCGCGCACCGCCTCCACCTGAGTCTCTTGTGGCACAGGCGTCCCGCCTGTGTCTCCGCAATCTCTTGTGGCACAGGCGTCCCGCCTGTGCGCTCCCCAGCCTCGCCATCTCTCCACATCACGCGCGCCATCCCTACACCGACAACGCCAGCACCTCCAACATCACATGTCCCGCGAGCAGCGCCGTGATCCCGCCCAGGTCGCGCTCGGGCAGCACCTCTACCACATCCGCCCCCGCCACCCGCACCCCCCTGAGCATCCGCAGCAGCCCCAGCGCTTCCGCCGACGTAAACCCGCCGATGCTGGGCGTCCCCGTCCCGGGCGCATACGCCGGGTCCACCACGTCCACGTCGAACGTCACGTACGCCTCGCGGTCCTTGAGCCCGCGCACGAACTCCGCGATCTTCTTCCTCCCCGCCTCCGTCACCGCCTCCGTGTACCCCACCACCGTTACGCCGTGCTTCTTCGCGAACTCGAGGTCTTCCCCGGTATTCAGAGGCCCCTTCACCCCCACCGACAGCATCGCCCCGGGATCGACAAGCCCGTCCTCGATGGCGCGGATGAACACCGACGCGTGCCCCCACCTCTCTCCCCACACCCGGTCCACCGTGTCCAGGTGCGAGTCGAAGTGCAGCAGCGCCAGCCCGCCCTTGGGCTTCCCGCGACGCGACCATGTCGCCTTCAGGTTCGCGTACGCGACGCTGTGATCGCCCCCCACGCACAGCAACCGCGTGTGCCCCGCGTCCCCCAGCCCCATCGCCCACGTTGCCACGCCCTCGAGCGTCTTCTCCATCTCGTACGGGTTCACCGGCGCATCCCCAACATCCGCGATGCTCAGCCGGTCCGCCACGTTCACCCCGAACTCCAGGTGATACGGCTTCACATACTGCGACTGCTCGCGCACCGCCCGAGGCCCGAACCGCGCCCCGGGCCGGTACGTCACGCCCCCGTCGTACGCCACGCCGTAGATCGCCCAGTCCAGCGGCAGGTTCTCAGGGCGAACCCGCTCCACCAGCGGAAACCGGCAGAACGTGCACACCCCGCTAAACCGCGGCGTCACCCGTGAATCTGGAAGCTCCGTGCGTCGCGCCATAGCCGCGAGTGTACGGCCTCTTCCCGCCCACGCCCGCGGCACAGACACCCCACCTCCGCCTTCTCTCGTGGCACAGATGTCCCGCCTGCGTCTACCGCGTCTCCTCAGGCCTCTCCACCTGTGCCGAACTCACAGAGCGTCCCTCGTACCCCTTCTCCTCCACGCTCCCGCTCGCCACCTGGCACCCGCACTCCGGGCACCGCCCGCGCACGTCGCGCACGTCATAGTCGCACATGAGGCACCGCGCGGAGACCTTCCGCACGCACCATCGCACCAGTTCCGGCGCGCCCCGCATCAGGTACACGCCCAGCCCAATATTGAACACCGTCGCGAGCGACGCGGGCACGTAGTACAACATGGCGCTCCACGTTTGCCCGAACGTCAACGGTGTCGGTGCCCCGAACATCGCCAACCCCGAGCACCCGGTCGTCAGAAGGCTCATCACGCTCTGCACAAGCAGGTACACGCCGAACGCGCGGACGATGAGCTTGAACACCCGCGGGTCCACATCCGATTTTCCCTCGTTCCCGCTCACTCGCACCACCCCCGTTCCACGCGCATCCCCGGCGGCATCGTGCTCGCCCCGCCGCGTTCCACCATCCCCGCCACCGGCATCGCGCAGTAGTCCACGCTGAACGCCCCCGCGGGGCGATGGTTCCCCGACCGCCCCAGCCCGCCGAAGGGCAGTTTGCTGCTCGCCCCGGCCGTCCCCGTGTTCCAGTTGATGCACCCCGCCCGCGCGACCTCGAAGAACCGCCGCGCCGCACCCTCATCGCCCGTGAAGATCGACGCCGACAACCCGAACTCCGTCGCGTTGGCCTGCTCCACCGCGTCCTCGAACGACTCCGCCACGCTCACGCGCAGCAGAGGCCCGAACACCTCCACGTCCGCGCCCGCGCCCTTCTCCCCGCGCTCGAACCGCGCCGCCCGCATCACCCCGGGCCTCAGGTACCACCCCTCGCCACACTCGCTGGGGATCGCGCTCTCCACGAGCATCTCGCCCCCCGCCGACGCGAACCGCTCCTGCGCCCGGAGCACCATCGCCCGCGCCTCGGCGTTGATCATCGGGCCCATGAAGACCTCGCCCCGCGGGTCGCCCACGACCAGCTCCCGCGCCGCACGGCACACGCCCTTCAAAAACTTCTCCGCAACCCCCCGCTGCACGATCACCCGCCGGGTGCACGTGCAGCGTTGCCCCGCCGTCACGAACGCGCTCCTTGTGCATTCCACGACCGCCTGGAACACGTCCGCGTCGTCGAGCACCACCGCCGCGTTGTTCCCGCCCATCTCCAGCGCGAGCAGTCGCCCCGGGCGGTCGAGGTTCGCCCCGAGGATCCGCCTCCCCACGGGCCACGACCCCGTGAACAGCACGCCGTCCAGCCCCTCGTGCGAGACGAGCCCCGCCGCGATCTCCCCCCCGCCGTGCACGAGGTTCATGACGCCCGCGGGCGCCCCGGACTCATCGAGCGCGTCCTGGAAGCACGCCGCCAGGAGCTGCCCGACCGCGGGCGCCTTGTCGCTGGGCTTGAACACCGCCGTGTTCCCCAGGAGCAGCGCCGGGACGAGGTGGCCGTTGGGCAGGTGCGCCGGGAAGTTGAACGGGCCCACCACCGCCATCACGCCGTGCGACCGGAACCAGCACCGCCCGCTCCGCCCCGCGCCCAGGTCCAGCTCGTACCCCTGCACGCGCCGCAGCGCGCCTCCCGGGTCGAGCGTGATGTCCACTTTCGCCGCCAGAAGCTGCGCCTCGGCAAGCGCGTCCCACGCGGGCTTGCCCGCCTCTTCGCGGATCGCCGTCGCGATCTCCCCCTCGCGCCGCTTCACGATCGCCGCGTACCGCCGCAGCACCGCCGCCCGCCGCTCCAGCCCCCACCCCGACCACTCGGGCCACGCGCGACGCGCCGCACGCACGCACGCGTCGACGTGCTCCACCCGCGGCGTGGCGCTCCACACCACCTCCTCGGGCCGCGCCGGGTTCCGAGACACCACGCCCTCGCCCGAGAGCGCGACCCACCGCCCGCCCACCAGATCCGCCGCATTCACGCCCGCACCCGCCTCGCCCGCTTCTTCGATGGCTTCGTCGCACGCTCCGGGGGGTGGCGGTGCTCCTCGTCCTCGACCGTCCGCAGGGGCGTGAAGCCCGCGGCCGCGCCCGCCTTCGCCTCCAGCATCTCCATCGCCGCCGCCGGGATCCGCAGCTCACGGTCCGCGTGCACGTCGCAGTCCACCTCCACCGCCCGGAACTCCCCCTCGTCGGTGAGGACGCTCACGATCCCGTGGTCCTCGCACTTCTCCGCCGGCAGCGGCTTGCCCAGCGTCAGCGTGCTCGTCTCGCGCACCAGCGAGATCGAGTCCGTGCTCGCCTCGAGATAAGGCCCCCCGTCGAACGGGTCCACGTGGTTGCGGTACCGGAACCCCAGCTCCTCGAGCAGCCGGCGCGCGGGCAGTGTCTCCTTCGCCACCACGCCCACCATGTTCTGGATCTCCAGCGGGAGCAGCGTGAGGTAGATCTCCTCCTTGGGCATCAGCTCCGCGATGAACCGCCGGTTGTGCTGGCAGAACCGGTCCGCCTCCGAGTACCGCACCGGGATGAACTTGCGCCCCAGGGCATCCCAGAACGCGTTGTCCCCCTCGCTCGTCACCGGAGGCATCATCTCCGCCAGCACCCGCTCCGCGAACAGCTCCCGGTGCAGCGCCATGAAATGGAACCGCACGAACGACAAGAACCGCCCAGGCCGCAGGCGATGCCCGCGGTGGCTGGGCTGCAGGATCAGCCCCCCGATCTCGCTCGGGCCCGACTCATCCCCGTGCAGCTTCGCGACCGTGTGCGTCGTGCCCTGCCCCAGCGTCTCCGAGAAGAACCGCCGCTCGCTCAAACGCAGCGACCAGTTCGGACTCCCCGCCCCGCCCTGGTGCGCCCGCACCTGCGATGTCCCGATCACCCCGCCCGTCTCCAGGTCCTCCATCGTGAACATGAACATGTCCGACTCGGCCTCCAACGCCGCAAACCCCGCCGGCGCCCCCTTGCTCCGCCGCGCGGGTCTGGGCTCCGGCACCGCCCCGCCCCCGGCCTTCACAAAGCACCGCGCCGAGTGCGTCACCTTCTCCCCCATCAGCCGCTCCTCCGGCGGCAAACTGATGAAGTACACCATCCGCGCCAGCTTCACCAGCGTCGGAACATCCACCGCCTTGGCCTGCCGGATCAGAAACACGCCGACCTCCC
This sequence comes from uncultured Phycisphaeraceae bacterium, assembly GCA_964614075.1. Taxonomy (GTDB): domain Bacteria; phylum Planctomycetota; class Phycisphaerae; order Phycisphaerales; family UBA1924. The sequence continues at coordinate 28,915 of CAZTJZ010000002.1, read as the reverse complement.
CGCGCTTGGCGCTCGTTCAACGTGAGCAGCGTTCGGTATTTGGAAGGAACGCGAGACTGTAGCGAGCCGCCACCGCACCCAGGAACCCCACTGACCACTTTTTCCGCCACATTTGTGGCATTCTCGGGCGTCGTGTGGTCTAATTCTACTGGCCCCTCTCTTGGCCCATCGCTCCGAACACTCGCGGGCGACTCTCCGAAAGATCACCCCATGAACACCAAGACACTCCTCATCTCCATGACCCTCGCGCCCGCGGCCCTCGCCGCGTCCTTCGCCGACGTCCGCGTCGCCTTCGACCCTGCGGGCCCGTACCAGTCCACCATCGCCGCCAACCCGGGGAGCACGCTCTACTTCGAGGTGCGTCTGCGCACCGACTCGCCCACGCACCTCGGGCTGGCCGGCGCGACGTACCAGCTCCAGGTCGACGGGTGGCACCCCACCAACACCCTCCTGCCCTGGTCCACGCCCAGGACCAGCTCCGGCGAGGGCGGCCCTGGCGTCCACGGCGCCGCCGCGTTCGGACGACTCGCGCCCTTCGCCGCCGCCGACGCCGCGAGCACCCCGGTCACGTCGCTGGTGAACAACACGCTCACCATCGGCGGGACGGGCCCGAGCGGAGCGATCGCCACCAGCCAGCTCCCTCAGTTGCTCTCCACCAACTCGTTCGGGCCGTACTTCAGCACGGCCAGCGATGCCGCGGTCTTCCGGTTCGCGTTCGTCGTGGGGTTCGGGAGCGATGTGCTCCAGCTCACGGTGACGCCGACGGCGTTCACGAACGGCGTCGTCCGCTGGTACGACTCGCCCAGCGGCGCCTCGTCGACCAACGAGGATCTCCCCTCGTCCGCCATCTCCCCGGCAAGCGTGTTCTTCATCCCCGCGCCGGGCATGACGACGCTGGCCGCCCTCGCGTGCCTCGCGTTCCGCCGCGCCCGCCGGGAGTAAGGCGTTAGACCGCCGCCAGGCCCTTCTCGATGCACGCGAAGACCCGCGGCCAGTCCTCGAGCTTCATGACGCCCAGCGGCGGGAGCATGCGGACGTGGTACGGGCCGTGCCCGCAGTAGAAGACGATCGCGCCCGCGTCGAAGCACGCGCGGGCGGCCTTGATCACCTTCTCCTTGTTCCCGCCGAAGGGCGTGAACCGCATCATGCCCCCCAGCCCGCCGCAGAGCGACTCGACCTCGGGGCACTCGGGGAACCACTCGGGGTGCCGCGCGATGAGCGCCGCGCCCTCGCGCCGGAACGCGTCGTGATGGGCCGCGATCCGCCCCGGCTCGCCGGCGGGAGACTGGTAGTACCCCCCGTCGCGGAGGCGCTCGAGCACGCGCGTCCCCGCCCGGAACGAGACCCCCTCGCCCGTGAACGTCCCGGAGATGAGCGAGCCCTTGGGGTTGTACGCCTCGGTCCAGAGCGTCGCGCACGCCTGCGTCATCTTCCCGACGCACAGCACGTCCACGTGCTCGCCCAGGTCGAAGTGCTCGAACGCGAACATCCTGGGCAAACGCCCGAAGGTCTGGATCTCGTCGTCCCACACCGCGATGGAATGCGCTCGGCAGACCTCGATCAGCGCCTTGAAGAAGTCGCGGTCGCCCACGTTGAACCCGCCCTCGCCCTGCACAAACTCGAAGACAAAGCACGCGTGCTGCCCGGGGTAGCGGTGCACGAGGGCCTCGAGCTGCTTCACCGCGGCGTCGATGTACCGCGCCTTCCCGCCCGCCGCGCTCGCCTTCACCGGATCCCAGAACGGGAAGTAGTCCACGAGCACGTTGAGCGGGAGCCCGATGCGGTACTCCGCCGCGTCCCCGATCTGCGTCATCGTCGTCGAGCGCCCCATGAAGCAGTCGTTGAAGACGATCACGCGGCTGGCGGGCGAGTGCTTCTGGTAGCAGAGCTTGAGCGCGTTCTCGTTGGCCATCGCGCCGCTCGTGGCGAGAAACCCGTGACGCAGCCGCGACGACCGCCCCGCGAGGTCCAGCAGCGTGCGGAGGAACCCGTACGCCTCGGGGTTGCTCTGGAGGTTCCCGTGCTTGAGCGTGTCGTCGAGCGAGGCCTCGAGCCCGGCCCGGGCGAACTCGGGATCGCTGTGCCCGAAGAAGTGGACCCCGATCCCGGCGATCATGTCCCACTTCACCGAGCCGTCGCCCAGCTCGACGAGCGCGCCGTGGCCCAGCCCCGAGCCGAGGTACGGGTACAGCAGCGGTTTGCCGCGGACCTTGGCCGCCTCGCCCATCGCCTGCTCGTAGCTCTGCGCGAGGGCGGGGTTGGGCGGACGGATGTCGGTGAGGCGCGCCGACGCGGCGGCGAGCTGCTGGAGGACCGTGTCGAACGCCGCCCGCACCGCGGGCGAGGCGCGGAGGAGCGCCGACTGCGTGGTGGAAGGTGTCGTGGTGGTTGTGGCGGCGTGCGCGGTGGTCATGGCGAAGGGTATATCGGCCAAGGCCGACCGCGGAAACCCCGCCCAAACGCGTGAATCCCGCCGGCGTGGGTTATCGCCCGCCTGGGGCGTTCCCGGCCGGGTGTACCCGAGGGTGCGGGACGCACCGCCGTACGCCTCCGGCGGGATCGTGGCGGAAAACCCGATTTGTGCGCGGTCACCCGCGCCCGAAATCCATCGTAGGAGAATGTAGTCACAGGCGGGACGCCTGTGCCACGAGAGGAAGAGTTTCCGGAAGAACGCCCGCGCCGTGAGATGCGTCGGAAAGTCCTCGCGTCCCGTGTTACTGCACGAGGCCCTTGGTCAGGCGCATGAACGCCGTCTCGAGGTTCACCGGCTCCTCGGTGAAGCGCGTGAGACGGAAGCCGTGGTTCATGAGGATGTTGGGCAGGTCGCTGGGCACGGCCCCGGGCGCGTCCTCGTAGGCAAGCTGGATGATCTTGGAGTTCGCGCCCTTCCCGGCGACGAGCGCCTGGTTCATCGCCACGGGCGAGTCGTCGTTCACGATGACCGCCTTCTTGACGCCCGGCGCCTTGGCGAGCAGCTCCGCGGCCTGCTCCAGGCGGTCGGTCACCGCGACGTGCAGCACGTGGCCCATCTTCGCTCGGCGGAGGATCTCCCCGACCGTGCCCGAGAAGAGCAGCGTGCCGCGCTCGATGATCCCCACGACGTTGCACAGCTCGGCCAGCTCCGGGAGGATGTGGCTGGAGATGAGGATCGTCTTGCCCATCCGGCGCAGCTCCTTGAGCAGCTCGCGCATCTCGATGCGGGCGCGCGGGTCCAGCCCGCTGGCGGGCTCGTCCATGAGCAGCACCTTGGGGTCGTGCAGGAGCACCCGCGCGACGCTCAGGCGCTGCTGCATCCCGCGGGAGAGGCTGTTGACCTCGGCGGTCGCCTTGTACGCGAGGTCGGTGAGCTCGAGCACGTCCTTGACGACCTTCTGGCGCTGCGGGCCGTGGATGTTGTACGCCGCGGCGAAGAACTCGAGATACTCGGTGACGACCATGTCCTCGTAGGCGCCCATGAAGTCGGGGACGTAGCCGATGAGGGGTCGGATCTGGCGGTTCTGGTAGCCGATGGTGAGCCCGGCGATGTTGGCCTGTCCGCTGGAGGGCTTGAGGAGGGTGGCGAGGATCTTGATGGTGGTGGTCTTGCCGGCGCCGTTGGGCCCGATGAAGCCGAAGCAGTCGCCCTCGTTGATGAGGAGGTTGAGGTTGTTGAGCGCGACGAGATCGCCGTAGCGCTTGGTGAGGTTGACCGTCTCGATCATCGGCACGGGCGGGCTCCTGGAGGCGGTTGAGGGCGGTTGAGATCGCTACCTCGGCTCGGGGTTAGGGCCGGCGTTGGGATCAGGATCGGGCTGCGGCTTGGGGTCGGGTTCCTTGGCGAGGAACCGCGGCGGGTTGGTCGCGAGGGGGTAGACCCAGCGCACGAACGTCAGCCCGCGCGTGGCGACGGGCTTCCCGTCCACGAAAACGGGCGTGGGCGACGCGGAGCTCACCCGCGGGTCGGCGCTCGCGGACTTGGCATCGTCGAGGTAGCCCAGCACGATGACGCACGGCTGGGAGAACCAGCGCGAGAGATCCCAGGCGTGGGTGGCGGAGCGGCGGGCCACGCCGACCGTCGAGCCCAGCGTGGCGTTGAGCGCCTCGGCGGGGGCGATAGCTGAGTAGAGGCTGATCCCGCGGAGTCGCTCCAGGAGCTTGGCGCCGCTCGCGGTGGTGTTCGAGATCAGGCTGGTGGCGAGGAGCTTCTCGCTCAGCCCGGAGCGGAGGTTCAGGTAGAGATCGAGGTTGGCGGCGGAGCTTGCGGGGTCCGCGGCGGCGCCGGCCTGGAGGACCTCGAGGTCGAGCGTGTCCCCGGCGCGCCAGGCGCTCTGGACCTGGAGCCAGAACCCGCGTGGGGTGAACTCGGCGCCGCCGGTCGAGAAGGCGGTCTGGCCCGTGACGACGATGATGGTGACCTCGCGGAGGCTCCCGGGGAGGTTGTGGACGAGCGCCCCGACGATCTTGTCGGGCTTGCCCTGCCCGCCGGGGACGATGCGGAGCGTGGACGGGCCGGTGTCGGTGGCGACGGGGTGGGGCATGTCCCATCGCGGCGGGCCGGCCCAGTCGGCCTGGATCTCCTTCACCGTGGCCCGCGCCGGGACGAGGATGCGGTCGGGGGCGCGAGCGTCCACCGCGTACGGGCGGGTGTCGGGGAAGGTGATGGAGCCGGCCTCGGCGGAGGAGAGGGATTCCCAGGGCGCGACGAGGTTCCAGGAGCGGCGTCCGGCGGGGCCCGTTGCGCCCGCCTGGGCGTCGTCCTCGCCCACCGAAATGAGCCCGTTGCCGTACTTGGGGATGAGCACGCCCATCCACGAGCGGGTGCGCTGGACGTTCTGGCCAAAGACGTGGTCGAGGAGGGTGAGGTGCGTGCCCTCGATGCGGTTGGGGCGGAGGGCGGTGGCGCCGGTCCAGGCGATGGCGGTGAAGCCCAGGCCGACCAGGAGGAAGACGAGCCACGCGTGGCGTGTGTGCCCGCGGCTCTTGAGGATGGCAAAGCCCAGCGGCCCGGCGAGGAGCCAGTACGCCGCGAAGAGGACAAAGCCCAGGAGAAGCCCCTCGCCCGAGCGTCCGGACTTGGCGATGGTGGCGGCGATGTCCTGATCGATGTCGACGGGGCCGCGCATGAAGTTCGCCGCGTTCTTGGCGCTGGCGGTCGTCAGCAGCCCGCGGCGTCCGAGCAGGCGATGCCAGAAGACGTCGGTCTGGAGCGAGGCGCCCTGGGAGAACTGGCTTCGCGAGAGATCAAGCCCCACGAGCGTCACCGCGCCCACGCCCACGAGGCGGCGGACGACGACGCACTCGCCCGCGGGGGTGTCCATGAGGCGCATGGCCTCGGCGGGGGCGGCGTCCGGGAGGGGCGCGAAGGTCTGGAGCACCGCGTCCTTGGGCAGGGCGACGTCGGTGGCGCGCGTGAGCATGTGGCGCAGGGGCTCCATGTCCACGCCCTCGCGCCTGGTGATGGTGACGACGGGCATGATGTCGTGGAGCTCGTTGGACTGCGGGTTGGACCAGGTCTGCCCGACGCTGGGGAGGACGATGATGAGGTGCCCGCCGCGTTCGACCCATTCGCGCAGGGCGCGGGCGCGCTCGCCCCGGAGCTCGGAGATCTCGCCCGAGCCCCAGACGAGGCACTCGAAGGCGGCGAGGCCCATCCAGCGGTCGGGGAGATCGGCGGGGGTGAGGCTGGAGACGATCTCGGTGATCTCGTGGCGTCCGGGCGACCAGAGCTCGCGCGGGGATTGCGACTTGGAGTACGGGTCGAGGCCGAGCCGCGCGTTGCCCATCACGGCGAACATGCCGACGAAGGGCTCGACGATGGAGCCCGCGGCGTTGGCGGCGAGCTTGGTGCGTCCCAGGAGGCGCCCGGCGCGGAAGCCGCCGACCGCGGCGGGGTCTTCGAGGGCTTCGTACGCGCTGAGCGTCCAGGGCCCGGCGGGGGAGAGGGCGAAGGGGAGGCGCGCGTAGAGCCAGACGGCCTGCCAGACGTTGGGGTTGGAGGTGATGGCGCGCTGGTAGGCGATGGAATCGCCGTCGGCGTCGGGGCCGGAGATCGAGAGGATGATGTCGCGCTGCTTGGCGGCGGAGTCGAAGAGCTTGACGCGGAGGGCGGCCCAGTCTCCGGCGCGAGCGCGGTTGCCCACGCCGAAGGCCTCGACGCCCAGGCGGATCTCGCCCGGGGAGGTGACGGGGGGCGGGGTCGGCGGTGTTGGATCCTGCGCGAGGGCGACGGGGGCGAAGGTGAAGGGAGTGAGGATGAAGAGGGCGGCGAGAAAGGTCCGGAGAACTCCCCACGCCCCGCGGGAGCGCGGGGGGATGGAGCGGTCGGGGGAGCTCTCCGGGGTCGTCGTCACCGGGGGATTCTACAGGGACTGGGGGGCGAGGGTTCCCGTGCCGATGGAGGAACCATGGCATTTGTGGCGATGGCGATTCTGGGATTTCTGGGCGTGCTGTCGATGCTGTACGTGTGCGCGACGCGTGTGCGGTCGGAGGTGCAGGTGCACGACCTGCGCGTGAAGGTGACGCACCTGCGGGCGGACCAGATCCGTCGTCTGCGTGCCCTGGCCGAGGTGACGCTCGAGGCCCGGGGCGTGAAGCTGGACCGGTCGAAGCAGGCCGCGTAGGGCCGGTCGCGGGCTGGGGTGCGGGCGAATTGGCGTGGTCCGGGTTGACGGAGCGGCCGGAGAAGCGCTATGGTTGAGGCCACTGATTGCGGGGTGGAGCAGCCCGGTAGCTCGTCGGGCTCATAACCCGAAGGTCGCTGGTTCAAATCCAGCCCCCGCTACTTTGAGAACCCCCGGGCCGCGAGGCTCGGGGGTTGTCGTTTTTTGATCGCGCACCCCGGGATCAGCGATCGGCCGTACGGGCCCGATCCGCATGGGCACGGTCGATGGCGAACAGTGCGACGACCCTTGACATGGACCGGCGAACCTCGCGCCGGAGCGTCCATGCGACCAAGGGACGAAGGGGGATGGTGAGGAACCGCCTGCGCAGCTGCACGCGCATCACCTGGGTCCAATGGGTCGCGGCGCCGCGATCCTCGTACGTCCATACGCCGCCGCCGGACTGCAGAAGCCATGAGCGAACTTCCGTCATGGCCACGCTGGTGGCCCGCGTGGCCGCACCGTGTTCAGATTCTGCTCGCTCGGTTCGGTACACAAGCACGGCCTCGTGCCCTCCGCGAATACGGACGCGCACGCGGCGGTCGGGCGACGTGTCGAGCACGGTGGCCGTCCTGATCGAGAGGTCCCAGGTCGATCGGCGGTCGAAGTCCTGAGTGAATACGTACACGTCGTCCATTGGGGCCGGGACGAGCACCGCATGCCGGATGAGAATGCCCGTGCTCACTCCCGGGATCGTAGAGGAACCGTGATCGTGGGGACAACCCACGATGTGAAGGTCCCGGGTCGCTCGCGGCACGACGTGGGACGCTCGGCGTAGCGCTGGCGGCGGGCCGGTGATTGGGCCGGTTGATCGGGCGGGCGTTGGCGCTGTTGGTTCTACGCGGCGTCGGACGATGGGCCGATGCGTGCTCGACGGCGGGCGCGCGTCTTGAGGGCGCGGATCAGGCTCGCCGGTGTGGGGAGAAGCCGCGGCGTGCGGCGCTCGTAGCCCGGGTAGGTCTCCGAGAAGCGGGCTCGCAGCGCGGGGAGTTCGTTGATGCGGTGATTCGCGACCACGACGAGCGCGTACGCCGGGACCTGGATCGCCATCGACCAGAGCGCGCCGGCCAGGCCCGTGATCCCGGCGTACAGCAGCACATCGCCCAACCCCATGGGATTACGGCACAGCGCGTAGACGCCGTCGGTCAGGAGCACCCGCGTGGGCCGCGAGAATCGTTCTTGGCCCGTGAGGTCGAAGGGATGGCCATGCCCACGAACGATCTGGGCGCGGATGCTGGCGATCACGAGCGCCAGCCCCGAGATCACGAGCAGCGTGTAGGCCGCGCTCGCCGCGGGCCCTCGCCAGGATGGAATCTTCATGGCGAGCGCGTGGCTGAGCACAGAATCGGAGACAACCAGATACAGGGGCACGAGCACATAGAAGATGCCGATCGACCCGCACCAGCGTAAGACCTCGAGGTTGCGCACGGACGACTGTACGTGCTCGGCGGCGGCGTGAGCGTCCGTGCGGGAACCTGTCCCGCTCGGTCGGCGTAGACTTGATGATCCGTGCGCGGGCCGCCTTGATGACTTCGGACTCGGACAAGGCCCCGGGCGCGGTCGAGTCCTTCCGCGGGGCCGTTGGGCGTTGATATCCGGGGCTGGTTTGCCCGCCGCGGATGGTGGTGGTGGGCGAGGGGTGCCCGACCGCACCGGGCGGTGAAGACGGCGCGCGGTGCTGCGACATCTTGATGAGCTCGTTCGTGTCTTTTCCCCCGCGCGTCGGCGCCAACACGAGAGGTCCACCGCCATGACGCCACGGAACCGAAGGCCGTCGTCCTCTGCTCGTTCGCGAGACGCCGGGCCGGGTGGCTTGGCCGAGGGCGGGTGGGCTCCGCGGAGCGCGGGGGATCGGTCGCTGATCATCGTGGCGAACCGGCTTCCGGTGCATCGGGTTGGGTCCGGATCGTCGGCGAGATGGGAGTCCTCCGCCGGTGGGCTGGTCACGGCGTTGGCGCCGGTCATGAAGTCGATGCCCGGGGTGTGGACGGGCTGGGCGGGGGGCGAGAGCAAGATCGGCCCGTTCGTCCACGAGGGCGTGCGCATCCGTCCGGTGCATCTGACGCGTCAGGACACCGAGGAGTTCTACAACGGGATGTCGAACCGGACGTTCTGGCCGCTGTACCACGACGCGATTCGTTTACCCGAGTTTCACCGGCACTGGTGGGAGTCGTACGTCAGGGTGAACCAGCGATTCGCGCGGGCCGCGATCGGCGCGTCCAGGCCGGGCGACATGGTGTGGGTTCACGACTATCACCTGCAGCTGGTGCCGGCGATGATCCGCAAGGCTCGTCCGGACCTGCGGATCGGCTTTTTCCTGCACATCCCGTTTCCTCCCGAGGAGCTGTTCGAGTGGCTGCCCTGGAGGACCGAGGTCCTGGCGGGGATCCTCGGCTCGGACGTGGTCGGCTTCCAGACGCAGAACGCCGTGTACAACTTCGCGCGGCTGTGCCGGGCGTACAGCGACGCGGAGGTTGCGGGCTCGGAGATCACGTACCAGGGGCGGACGATCGTGGCGCGCTCGTTCCCGATCTCGATTGACTTTGACTGGTTCAACATCCGCGCGAAGGCGCCCGAGACGGGCGGGCGGGTGGCGGACCTTCGCCAGAAGATCGGCCCGAAGCGGAAGATCCTGCTGGCGATCGATCGGCTGGACTACACCAAGGGGCTTGCGCATCGGCTGCAGGCGTTCGAGGAGCTGCTCGAGAGCCGGGAGATTGAGATCGACGACTGCGTGCTGATCCAGATCGCGACGCCCAGCCGCGACGCGGTGGCGGACTATTCGGCGCTGCGCGACGAGGTCGAGAAGCGTGTGGGGCGGATCAACGGCCGGTTCAGCCAGCCCGGGCGTGTCGCGGTGCACTATTTCCGGCGGAACCTGACGCGCGAGGAGCTGGTGGCGTACTACGCCGCGGCGGACGTGATGCTCGTGACCCCGCTGCGTGACGGCATGAACCTGGTCGCCAAGGAGTACGTGGCCTGCCGCACGGACAACAGCGGCGTGCTTGTGCTCAGCCAGTTCGCGGGGGCGGCGCGGGAGCTGACGCGGGCGTTGATCGTCAATCCGCGCGACACGGACCGGCTTGCCGCCACGCTGTTGCAGTCGTTGCGGATGAAGGCCCGCGACGCTCGGATGCGGATGTCCATGCTGAGGTCGAGGGTGAAGCGCCACGACGTGCACGAGTGGTGCGGTCAGTTTCTGTCCGTGCTCACGGGGTGATCCTTGAAGAGCAAGATCGCGCAGATGGCCCGTGTGCAGAGGCTGCTCGTCGCGTCGGATTTCGACGGGACGCTGGCGGCCATCGCCCCACAGCCGCACCTCGCATCGCCCGTGCCGCGCGCGATGGAGATCCTGCGGAGCGCGGCGCGGTTGCCTCAGACGTGCGTCGCGATCGTCTCGGGGCGGGCGCTGGCGGACCTGCGATCGCGCCTGGGAGCGCTCCCCGGGGCCTGGTTTGTGGGCGGGCACGGGGCGGAGATCTCGGGCCCGAACATCACGCTCGTGCCGCAGGATTATTCCCGCGTGCTCGATGCTGTCGCGGCGGCGCTCCGCGGGATTGCCCCGCCGGGCGAGGGGTACCTGCACGAGCGCAAGCCGGCCGGCATCGCCGTGCATTTTCGCGGGGTCGATGCGAGAGCCGCGGCCGACGCGGTGGATCGCGTGACCCGGCTCGCGTCGAGCCACGCGGGGCTGATCCTTCGGCACGGCAAGATGGTTGTTGAGGTTCTCGCCGCCGACACCAACAAGGGCGTGGCGCTCCGCGCGCTGAAGCGCTCGACGGGCGCTACCGGGGTGGTGTTCTTTGGTGATGATGTCACCGACGAGGATGGTTTTCGTGAGCTGGGCGAGCGGGATCTTGCGATCAAGATCGGCGACGGCGCGACCGACGCCGATTTTTCGGTTTCCTCTCTCGACGAGGCTCATGCGCTGCTCTCCGAACTTGTGGACGCGCGGGAGGCGTGGCTTCGAGAGGTCCGCCGCCCGTCCATCCAGGATTATTCGATTCTGAGCGACCTGCGGACGATCGCGGTCGTCTCACCGGGCGGCGTTGTGGAGTGGCTGTGCCTGCCTCGCGCGGACGGGTCGGGCGTCTTTTCGTCGTTGATCGGCGAGCCGAGCATGGGGCAGTGGTCGATCGCCTCGGCGAGCGACCCGGGCCCGCCGAGCCAGCGGTATCTCGGGAGCACACTCACCCTTGAGACATGCTGGCCGTCGGTGCGCGTGGTGGACTATCTCGACGGCTCGGCCGGGCGGACGTTTCAACGCGCGGGCCGGACGGATCTGGTGCGTGTGGTCGAGGGCACGGGGCGCGCCCTGGTCCGGTTTGCGCCTCGCCTGGACTTCGGGCGGGCGCGCACGAAGCTGCTCGTCGCGGACGGCGGGCTCCTCGTCGAGGGAGGCTCCGACCCGCTGGTTCTGTGCTCTCCCGGGGTCGAGTGGGTCGTCACCGAGGCGGACGGATCCGGCGTGGCGACGGCGGAGCTTGATCTTGGCGCTCGTTCGTTCGTGCTGGAGCTTCGCGCGGGCACGCGATCGCTCGTTCCCGCGAAAGTGCCCGAGGCCAACCGCCGCGAGCAGACCGCGGCCGTGTGGAATCAGTGGGCGCGGTCGCTCACGATCCCGCGCGTCGAGAGTGACCTGTGCCGACGCAGTGCGCTGGTGCTCCGAGCGCTCGTCCACGGGCCCACGGGGGCGCTGCTCGCGGCGGGGACCACGAGCCTTCCCGAGACGGCGGGCGGCGCCCGCAACTGGGACTATCGGTTCTGCTGGCCTCGCGACGCCGCGGTTGCGTGCGCCGCGCTGGTCCGGCTTGGGAACCTCGGCGTCGCCATGAAGTACCTGGATTGGCTGCTCGGCGTGGTCGATCGGTGCGCCGGCCCCGAGAGGCTCCGGCCCATCTACTCCGTCACGGGCGAGGAGCTCGGCGCCGAGGCCGAGCTGTCGCACCTGTCGGGCTACCGATCGAGTCAGCCCGTGCGCGTCGGCAACGCGGCGGCTCGCCAGGTTCAGCTCGACGTGTTCGGGCCGATCGTGGAGCTGATTTCGCTGCTGTCCGAGGCGGGGGCCGCGATCTCTCCGGACCACTGGAGGCTTGTGGAGGCCATGACGACCGCCGTGGAACGATCGTGGCGCGAGCCCGACCACGGCATCTGGGAAGTCCGCACCGACAAGCGGCATCACGTGCACACCAAGGTCATGTGCTGGCTCGCGCTGGACCGTGCCGTGCGGCTCGCCGATCACTTCGCGGGCCCGCGCCGGGACTCTTGGATCTCGCTGCGCGATCTCATCCGCGAGGAGATCCTGGTGCAGGGCTTTGACGAGGGGCTCGGTGGATTCGTGGCCGCGTACGACCTGCGCGAGCCCGACGCCTCGGCGCTGTCGGTCGGGCTGACGGGCATGATCGGCCCGGACGATCCGCGCTTCACCGGCACCGTGGAGCTCGTTCGATCACGCCTGCTGGATCGCGGGACGGTCTCTCGATATCGGTACGACGACGGTCTGCCGGGGCCGGAGGGCGGCTTTCATCTGTGCACGGGCTGGCTCGTGGAGTCGCTGGTCATGATCGGAGCGCTCGGCGAGGCCCGCGCTCTGTTTGAGTCCCTGTGCAAGGCCGCGGGCGCGACGGGCCTGATGTGCGAGCAGTGGTGCCCGGTCGAGAACACGGGGTTGGGGAACACGCCGCAGGCCTACTCGCACGCGGCGGTGATCAACGCGGCGGTGGCGCTCGCGTCGGTCGAGGGGTGAGGGTGGCCGGAGGGTCGGGTTCGCCGGCTCTTGGTCCATGCCTTACGCGCCGGGGCGACGAGAGGCGATGCTGAGTCGGGCGCGGTCTTGATGAACAGACGACGCACATTGAAGTCGGGCGGGCATCCTCGGCGTGGTTGCTTGCGACGAAAGGCGGCCGACCTAGGGGGTATGCCGCTCGACAGGATTGCCGCCCAGCGGACGCGGACTCCCGCGAGCTTGGGGCGGCGTCGCGCGACTTGACGTCAGCCGGGCGCGACCCGTGCGGCACCTCCATCGCGCTCGGCCTAGAGCGCCGGCGTGTGACGCCCCGCGAGGGCTCGGATCTCTTCCCAAGCGTCGTGTTGGCACTCCGAATGGAGCCACCCGGGGGCCGACGATGTTTGCACGAGGCCCTCGACCGCATCGCATCGACAGTGCGAGCAAGGAGACACTTCGTACACGAACAGCATGACGTTCGCCAGCTCGGGGAGCTGATTGGCCCGGAAGACTTTCACGAGGTCGCACACTATTCGATGGAGCTCGTGACGATCCCCTGGGATACAAAGGGCCTGCTCGATGACGGCGGCGTCGCCCGGCTGGTAGTTCTTCGAGAGCAACTTCAACTCATGCTCAAGAACTCGACCCGCACGCAAACGCTTCAGGGCGAGGCGACGTACGTCCGCGTGCGCATGGTTCGCCAACGCCCGGTGGGCAAGCCCTCGCACTTCCGAGCAGTCGTGATCGGCATAGCGGAACATCACCTCGTCGAGCACGGGGGCCGCACGCTGGCTGAACACCTGCAAGTAACTGCGGAGCCGGCCGGGATCGGTCTGGGCTTTCATCGCGGCGAACACCGTCGCCAGCGCGTCTTCCGAAGCACGACGGCCCCACTGCCCCAGCCACAGGTTCTGCTGTGGGGGATCTTCTGTCTCGATCCTTCGCACGATGCACGCCGCCGCAACACTCGTCGGCCATGTGGACCGCGGCTTGGGCTCCGGTTGTTTGGTCGGAACGCCGCCCTCGGTCTGGTTCGGACCGCCGCCGCCCGATGCCGCGTCACCGCGATGTTCGGCCTTCTTTCGACCGATCTCGTCCAGATGACGCAGATACGCGGAGATGCTGGGCGACCGCGCCATCTCTGCCTCCAGAAGTCGGCGACCCGAGCCGGCACCCCGCGACTCGTCGAAGAGGCAGAGCGGCTCGTCATCCAACCACAATTCCGGGGTCTCCTGAATGAGCGACCCGAGAAACTCGGCAACCCGCACCAGACCATCGGCGCCGTCGAGCGCGACAATCTCCTCGGCGCCGATGATATCGTTGAAGTCGGGCCACTTGCGCAAGCACCTGTAGAGGCAGGGGCGCGCGCCTTCATGCCCCCGCTGGGCGAGTTTGCGGAGGAGGGCGCATCGCTGCACGGCGTCCCAGTACTCGTCCGTAGGGTCGTCGCAACGCGCAATCAGCCACTCCGCAATCTGCGCACCAGCTCGGGTCGCCTCGACCATGTGCAGCAGCCAGTCGGTCCGATCGTGCTCGCACTGTGGGTCGAGGGCACGATTGTGAAGGCAGGCGTCGGCGAGGATTCTCTCAGGATCCCCGGGGCCGGCGGCGCGGACGTGCAGGAGCGCCCGTCCCTGTCCTTTGTGAAGGGCCGAAGCAAACTGAGCGGGCGTCAGGGGGAGGGCGAAGGGGCTCACGCTCATCGGTGCCATGATATTCGTCTCGCGCGGTACAGTGTGCTCCATGAAGTCCGCCGCCCCCACCGTCGCCGCGTACTTGGATTCGCTCCCCGACGATCGGCGCGAGGCGCTGGCGGGCGTGCGTCGGGTGATTCTGAAGAACCTCGACCCCGACCTGCGGGAGTGCATGCAGTACGGCGTGGTGGCGTACAGCGTTTCGCGTGAGTCCTGGCCGCACGGCAGCCGCACACGCCCCGAGCTCCCGCTGATGTACATGGGCTTCTCGTCGCAGAAGAACGACATGGTGGTGTACATGCTGTTCCTCTTCGAGAACCCGCGCGAGCGGGAGTGGTTCGAGAAGGCGTGGAAGGCCGCGGGAAAGACGCTGCGCCTGGACGTCGCGGGGATGGCGTGCTGCGTGCGGTTCAAGAACGTCGAGGAGCTCTCGCTCGACGTGATCGCCGAGGCGATGCGCCGCATGCCGGTGCGGAAGTTTCTGGAGCACCACACCGCGATGCTGGCGCTTCGGGGCAAGGGGCCGGACGGAAGGCCGCTCAGGGCGAAAAAGGGAGGCGGGGGCGCCGGGGAGAAAAGAACGCCGGCGAAGAGGAAGGCGGTGATGCGGAAAGTAACGCCCAGGAAAAAGCCCGTCGAATAGCGCAGGTAGCGGCGTGCGGAGGCAGGACGCCCGCCCCAAGAACAGAACCTCCATCCGCGTGCGCGTCGAAGGGCTTGATTTGTCGACACGTCAGGGCGGCAGTACGCCGGTTCGGCTCTTTCGGGTCTACGTGAGTGAATCGTCCGGGACGCACCGGGCATTCTCCGCGGATCATGGACCAAGGCGCGCCCGAAGGTCCTCCACTCCGTCCCGCCATTTCTTGGCGTCTTCGCTCTCCTCCCACAGCTCTCGGAGTTCCGAGTTCTTGCCCAGGATCCGCGCGATCGCGCGGCGGGCGCGATCCATCAACGCCTTCGGGGGCTTCAGCTTGTGCTGGGCAACCCAGGCATCGACCGCTTCGGTGTATGAGTTCTTGTCTCCGCCGCCGCCGCTCGCCCGTGCGAGCACCTCGCACGCGGCCAGAGCGATGGACGCCTCCGGCGCTTCGAGGTAATCGTCGGCGGACTCCACATCGTCGAAGGCCGACTCGACCAGGCTGAAGTCATCCACCGACTCGAGGTCGTACGCCCAGTCGCAGGCGTCATCGTTGTCGAATGCCAACACTCCCCACGCGCCCATGTCTGAGTTCTCCCGGGTTCTGTCGGATGGATTTTACAGAATCAGGGTGACAGTACGCCAGTTGAACTTCTTGTGGATGCTGTTCGGTCCTGGCCCCACGAAGCCATCAGAGCACTCAACGATTCGCTGCTATCGCGTTCGTCTCTCGAACGATGAATTCCGCACACGCTTGTACGCGATTGTTGAAGGAAAGACGCGGCCCATCCGGGTAGTACCCCACTTCGAACAACACCTCGGACTTCTCGACAAAGTACCAACCGGAGGAAGTTCGCTTGTCTTCCGACAGCATTGTCCACGCATCGATCAATTGCACGTGTTTGCTGAGATATTCGCTGACCGCTGTCGATGCCAACGCTTCGGGAGATTCAATCAATCCAGACTCCCGCACCAACTGCACCATCGAGACATCGCCGCGAGCCTTGAACTGGACGGACGTTTCGCAGACTTTGGTCACGATCTTTCGGTCTTGTTCCGATTGGCCACTCACGACAGAATCATCTCCCGCAACTGTCCTCGGGCCAACCGTCCAGACTACGAATCAAGGTGACAGTACGCCAGTTGAACTTTTCGTGGATGGAGTCCGGGCCTGGGCACCTAGCGTTAGGGACTTGATGGAGGCCAAGCTTGGCAACAGCTAAGCCAAATGGCGGAAAGACTATTCTACGGCATCGCGGCTACTGCTACGGAAGAACTGTTCGCCCAATCTGATCTCGATAGTCGGACCACGCCTCAAACCCGCCCCTAAGGAGCGCCTCAAGTTCTTGAGCGGAAGACAGGAGCGCAGGCTTGAATGAATCGCGTATCTCCGGCGGAAGTTCAGCCTGGTGCTCATGCGACACCAACCCGACTGGAGCGTCCTCCATCGCGGGGATGATGACCATGTTACCTGCGCACGCCACATCAAACATGAACTTCACAAGCGGTTCGCCGAAGTCGCGAATGTGAAAGGCGCAGCCGGTGAAGGGCTCGGCAGATTCGAGGCCGCTAGCAGAGAACTCGACCTCGACACCGTCCTGGAATCGGACGATCGAGAACCCGAACTCGTCGATTGCGGTGTGGTCCAACCTGCGCAAAACAGCAAGCACAGGTGCACGCTCGACCTCGACCTCCTTGCCGCCCTTGAACCGCTGCAGAAACACGTCGAAGCTCATGCAAATATGGTACGTCTGAACCGCTTCTGAATCGGGGTGACGGTACGCCAATAGAACATTTTTTGGAGGGAGTGCGGGGCTGGGAGCCCGCCATGAGGTCTTTGCTCACGCCCGGGCGGTAGCTGCTCAGCGCGAATCCCAGCTGAAGACCGCGCCGTAGAGGCATTCTCTCTAGTGACCGTCCAGGCGATACGCTCAAGAATGGACAATGCACTCCTTCACGATCGAATCGCGGAATCGTATTGCCGTCAGCGACTTCTCTCGACTCTCGGTGCCCGACTGGTTCGCGTTGCGGACGGGGAGGTCGATATCGAGCTTCCCTGGGCGGAGACGATCCAGCAACAACATGGCTTTGTCCACGCGGGAGCACTCGCGACCATCGCTGATTCGGCCTGCGGGTATGCGTGCCTGACACGGATGCCAGAAGGATCGGCTGTGCTCAGTGTCGAATTCAAGATCAACCTGCTTGCCCCAGCGCTTGGGGAGCGTTTCGTCGCACGCGGTCGAGTTGTCAGAGTTGGTCGAACTGTTGGCGTTGCGACTGCCGAAGTCGTTGCTCTAGCGGCCTCAAAGCCAGATTCAGTTGTCGCCCTGATGCAGGCGACCATGATGCGGGTCGAGCCTAAGAACGGCGCGAGCGGATGAGCGGCAGTTCAAATCCCGCCAACATCCAGGCTCGCAACTCCTGTACTTGCGAGCATTTTCGTCGAATCAGGGTGACAGGATTTGAACCTGCGGCCTTGTGGACCCAAACCACACGCTCTACCAAACTGAGCTACACCCTGCGGTGGCGCCGTGGTGTGTTGGCGCCGGGGCATTGTAGAGCCGGGGCGGTGGGCGTGCCCGATGGGCACGCCTTCGAATCATGCCGCCGATTCGGTGTGGCCGCCGCGTCGATCGGCGGGGAGACGGATTCCCGCCGCTACAGCGGGACCTCCTTGAATAGCAGCACCTTGGGCTTCTGGCCCTTCTGCGTCACGTTCGAGCGGTCCAGGATCATCACGAACCGGCGTGCGATTGAGGGGACCAGCGGCTGCTGGGGCGTGACGCCCAGCACGTCCGACTCCTGGTACGCGTGGACCACGAACCAGACCGCGAAGGTGTCGCTGCGGACCGAGGCGCTCCCGACCGGGCCCGCCGCCAGCGCGAGCTTTTCCTGGTAGGGGTTGGGGACCTCGGCGAGCGCGTCATCGCGGAGGGCGTTGCCCTGGGCGTCGCGCAGGACGACGCCGGAGGCGTTGCGCCGGTCGCGCTTGTAGATCCCGCGGGTGACGCCGATGCGGGAGCTGTTGGCGGGTTCTGGATTGCCCGTGGTAATGTTGATCGCGCCGTCGTAGGCGAGGTGGTCGATGCTGTTGGGATTGAACGCGGTCTGCTCGGGCGTTCCTCCGCCGCCGGGGCCGCTGAGGCTGCGGTCGCGGGCGAGGAGGATCTCTCCCAGAGAGCGGAAGCCGGGCTGGTCGCTGACGCGCGGCACGCCCGAGAGGATCGCGCGGCCCGAGGTCTGCGGCCAGGCGCCTGGGAAGAACTGCGGGCCGTTGGGGTTGCCCGCGATGACCGTCTGGATGCCCCCTGGCGTCACTTCGCCGAAGTCATAGGGAACGGCGGGCCCGGTGAGCGTTCGCGTGCGATACCCAACGGCGACGCGGTCGCGGTAGCTCAGGAGCGTGGCCGCGATGTCGGACTCGGCGGTCAGCCTGGTGCGCGGCACGCGAGGAAGCTCTGACTGATCGCTCCACCACCAAGGCACCTTCGGGCCCGCCGGCACGAGCGGCGCCTCGTTGTTGAGGAACGGGTCGTCCGGGATCTTGTTGGGGCTGAGCATGGGGAGCGCGCGGGCGACGCTCAGCGGCATGGTGTTGACGTTGACGAGCCCGGGCGTGGCGCGTTCGAGGCTGGCGGGGCGCACGCCGAACACGTCGAGGACGTTGAGCGCGATGGGCGCTCCGGAGCCGCGGTGTTGGAGGACCTGGTTGTTCGCGGGGCCGAAGGGCTCGAAGGCGGGGAAGGCGTCGATGGAGAGGTTGCCGCGGTCCAGGGGGAGGGGCGCGGTGGTGTTGGGCGCTCCGGCGGGCGCGGGGCGGCCGTGGAAGCTCCAGTAGAGCTTCGCGGGGTGACGCGCCGGCTCGGGCAGGCCGCCGGGGTTGAGGAGCGGGTTGGTGCCGTTGATCACCTCGGCCTCGAAGCCCATCGTCATCGCGAGCATCTCGGAGAGGGTGTTGTAGCGGAGGTCGCGCAGCGTGATCCCGAACGTGGGCGCGTTCCACTCGGCGGGGACCGTCGCGCCGGCGAAGGCGAAGTACGGATCTTCGTAGGGCCCGATCGCCAGGGGCAGCAGCAGGTCGATCACGCGCAGGCCCGACGCTTCACTCCGCACGGGCGTGGCCTGACCCTCGCCCGAGAAGTAGCTGTCGTCGAGCACGATCTGCGGGTAGTGATCGTCGAGCTGTCGCCCCGTGATCGGGTTCACGCGGATCGGGCTGCCCGCGGGAAGCGTCGCCGCCGGCTGGTGCTTGGGGGGCACGGCGATGGCCTGGATGGGCATCTTGTTGCCCGGGTTGCGCCACCGACGGGCGTTCTCCTGCTTGCCCGGGACGTTGTTGATCTCGGTGAGATTGGGAGAGAGGCGTTTGACGCCGTCGTCCGCCGAGACGTTCCAGGATGCGATCCCGCCCACGACCCCGCCCGCCTGCTTGCGTTCGAAGCAGTACGCGGGGATGGCGCCCCGCGGGACGCTCTCGCGGTCGTTGGCGCCGCGGATGTCGGCGGGGCGGCGGACGCTGGTGAACAGCGAGAAGGTCATGCCCTCGTCGTTGGGCGACTGCGAGTCGCGGATCTCGATGAGGTTGTTCGTGGCGGGAGGGCCCAGGCGAACGTCCATGTTCACCTCGGGGTTGTTGGGAAGGCGCAGCCGGTCGAGCATGAGGTCGTTGGCCTCGTCGTTGTGGGCGGCGAGGCGGGCGGTGTTGCCCACCGGGCGCTGCGGGGCCTGCCCGTCCCAGGTCTGCGTGGGGATCGGCGCGGGCGTGCGTTCGAACTCGTAGCTCCCCGGGGCGAGCGGCGCGCCGTAGATGTTGGCCGGGTCGGGCTGCTCCTCGCGCCCGACGCGCAGGGAGCGCCAGAGCTCGACGACGCGGTTGGCCGCGGGGTCTCCGCCCGGGAAGAGCAGGTCGCTGTACCCGTTGGGGATGGTGGCGCGCAAGGGGCGGTAGCGGATGCGTCCGGGGTTGGCGGGGTCGTTGAGCCCGAAGGAGATCATCCCGTAGTTCGCGCTGGCGTACTGGGCCGTGTCGATCTCGGGGATCCAGTGGATGTCGCTCTTCTCGATGGGCTCGACGGTCTGGCCCGCGGCCGGGTTCAGCGTGGCCAGCAGGTGCTTCTCGATGATGTCGCGGAAGACCCGCGAATCGTTGGCCTCGAGGCTGGTCATCGACCCGTCGATCTGCAGGTAACGCTGGAGGATCTGGCGCGGGAGCTGGCTGGTCGCAAAGACGACGGCGGTCTTCCCGGCCCGGATCGTGATGGGCGAGGCGGTGGCGTCGATGCCGTCGCCCCCGCTGAGGTTCCAGAGGTACTCGCCCGCGGCCCCGGTCTTCTCGGTGAGCGCGATCAGCGGATAGGTGCGCCCGCCGAACTTGACGTACATGTAGTCGTCGAAGCGGGTGATGGGCGGGAACTCGTTGTCGGCGACGTCGCGGTCGCCCAGGCGCAGCCCGTTGGCGTTGCCCGTGTCGAGCTCGCGCGTTCCCCCGAGGGTGATGTCGACGTTGAAGGGGTTGGTGAGCTGGAAGGCGACGACGCGGAAGATGAAGTCGGTGTTGTTGGGGTCGGTGTCCTGGCCGACCTTGAGCCCGGTGCGGATGCGGATGGGCCCGGGCCCGCGCGGGCCGCCCGGCGTGGTCGGGTCGCTCCCGTTGTCGCCGACGTTCCCGTCGCAGTACGCGGTGAAGACCGTCGCGCCGGTGAGGAAGGGGAACGCCTCCACGCCGTACACATTGACCGCGCGGGTCATGACCTCGTCGGTCCCGTTGGCCGGATCGGTCGACCGGGGGAGCCTGGACCGCTCGTGGAGCGGGGCGTTGACGTCCGCGATCGAGACCTGCTCGCGTCCGTTCGCGTCCACGCCGTAGTTGAGGTCGAGCGCGTGGTAGTCGTTCCACCACGGGTACGCCCAGTCACGCCATGTCGGCGCGCCCGCCGAGGGCGTGGCGATGCGCAGCGTAGAACGCACGTCCTCGCCCACGAGGAGCGTGAAGGCGCTGGGCCGCTGGTCGGCGTCGTACATGTCCGCGAGGTTGACCGCGAGGTGGGCCGCCATGTGCAGGGGCAGCTCGGGGCCCGTGTGCCCGTAGAACGTGGTCTGCTTCCGCACGCCGATCCCGGTGCTCGGGGTCCACACGCCGCGCTCGTTGGACGCGCCCAGGAGCGCCTTCGCGTAGCCGCGGAACAGCTCGTTCACCGCGAGCGCCGCGCGGGGGGCCTGGTCCTGCGGGAGCGCCGGCGTCACGGCGTTGGGCGGCTCGGGGTACAGCACCGCCCGGCGCGAGAGCCCGATCCGCACGCCGGCCTCCTGCGGCTCGCCCGAGTCAAACAGCAGCGAGCTCGCGTCGATCTTGAGCTCCGCGGGTGTGAGCACGTCCTTGCTCCGCTCGGGGAGCGTTCCCCCCGAGAGGGCGCGCGACGCGCTCGACGCGGTGAGCAGGCGGCGGATGTCGGCCTGCGCCAACGCCGCGTACGCCGGCTCGGTCGCGTTGAGCGTGCTCCCGGAGAGATCGCGCTCGGTGACGCGCTCGTAGCGCCGGGCGCGATTGTCGCGCAGCGGGCTGAAGGGCGAGGTCGGCGTGCCCTCGTCGAGGTTGGTCGCGTTCCCCGGTCCCGAAAGCGTGCCGACGCTCCGCCCGCCGACCGTGCGCTCGAGCGTCGAGGTCGTCGAGTCGTCGTTGATCCCGCCGAACTTGCGGAGCTCGAACTCATCGGCGAGCCCGAAGCCCCCCAGCATTCCCGTGCCGGCGAGCGACGTCGCCGTCGCCCCGTCGCGGTAGAGCCCCTGGTCGAGCGCGAGGCGCCTCTGGGAATACTGCGTCCGGCGCAGCGCGGGCGAGGGGCCCAGATCCGGCGCCACGCCCAGGTAGTCGTTCCGCACCGCGCCGAAGTCCCACAGGTTCTGCCAGGGCAGCCCCGCGGCGCCGCTGTCGGTCGCGAACGAAGGGATCGGCTGCGGGGGCTGGTTCGGGGCGGGGGGGATCGCGGTGAGCCCCACCCCGATGTAGACGTGCTGCGGGCCGGAGAACCGGTCGCCCGTCACGATCGGGGGCGTGAGCCCCGTCGCGATCGCCAGGCGCAGCGACGAGTATCCCCAGTGCCCGACGGCCATGGAGTCGGCGTCGTAGGGCGCGCTGTGCGGCGCCGGGCCGGCGTACCCCGCGTAGTTCTGCGGGTCCAGCGGGTTGGTCGGGCCGGGCGCCTCGCCGTAGACAAACTCGAGCCCGGCGCCCCCGAAGCTCCGCGTGGCGTCGCGTGCCACGAGCCCCTGCAGCACGCTGCGCAGATCGACCTCGCCCGGGCTGCTCCCCGCGAGGCTCGTGCGGTCCGGCGCCCCGATGAAGTCCGTCGCGGTGTTCACGTTGATGAGCGCGGACAGATCCACGATGCGCGCCGCGACGAACACCCGGTACTTGGGGTCAAACCGCAGGAGCTGGACCGGGCTGGCGGGATCGGTCGCGTCGACCAGCTCGCTCCAGCGTGAGTCAAGGAAGCCGTCGCCGTCCGCGTCGGCGAACTGGAGGAGCAGGTTCTTCGTCGGGTCGCTCGCCTCGCCCCGGGCGTCGCGTGCCTCGCGGAACACAAACCGCTGGAAGGAGCTGAGCTGCGCCGGAAGCGTCGGCACGCCCTGGGCGTCCAGGTCCAGCGCCAGGGGCGCGTTCCCGCCCTCGAGCCCCAGCACCATCTCGGGGCGCATCAGCGCGCCCGGCCCGGCCCGGCTGGGCAGCCCGAGGTTTGTGCTCAGCTCGCGCGACGGGCGGTGGAAGTTCCCCACCAGATTCCCGAGATTCACAAAGCGCCCGTCCGGGGCGATGTTCGAGATGTGCAGCCAGTCCAGGCGGGCCTGCACCGGATCCCCCGCCGGCGTCACGCCCAGGTTCACCGGCATCACCGACGCGAGAAACGGGTCGCTGGCGAACGTGACCTCGCCCGCGCCGCCCCCCGCGGGACGCCACCACGCCGGCGCCTCTCCGCCCCACGGCGTGAACAGGCGTAGCTCCGCCTGGTTCGTGCCCGCGATCGGGCTCCCCACCGCGGGCGCCGAGGAGGTGAGCGACCAGTCCGTCCCGGGATAGTCCCACGCCTCACGCTCGCGCAGGATCAGCCTCGCGGCCCCGGCCTGGTTCGCGTCCTCCACGCCCGCGCTCGAATAGTCCACAACGTCCTGCGCGATGATGCTCCCGATGTAGTCCGCGATCTGGTTGGGGACCGAGTCCAGCTCCTCGCGGCGCGTGGCGGCGGCGCTGCGCTCACGGTCGGCCGTGCCCAGGCTCGCGTACAGGATCGCGACGACGCTCAGCAGCGCCAGCACCCCCACCACGATGACCAGGAACGACCCGCGCCGCAGCGCTCGCCTCTCCGTGGATGTCCGCGAAACAGTCGTCATGGCACGCCTCCTGACTCCGGGGGATCCGCACTCCGGGGGACCCGCGCGATGGGCCCGGCCCGCCGCACGATCTCCGACTCACCGCGATCTCGCGGGAACCTCGAACACAAACTGCAGGGTGTCTTCCTTCTTGGGGTCACGCTCGTCGGCGATCGACATCGTGACCCGGATCAGCTTGGGCCACGCCCACTCGATCTGCGACTGCGACTCGGCCCGCCCCGCGACCTCCGGGACGCCCGGCAGGTACGGCCGCGAACGCGTGGGAGACGTCGGCGGGTTCGTCGTCGAGTAGCACGGCGAGTCGGGATCGAACGTCGGATCGCTGAACCCGAAGTACGACGTCACCACCGGCCGGCTTGTGGGCGCGATGGGCGCCGCGACGCCCGGGTTGTCGTACTCGTCCGAGATCACCTCGCCGTAGATCAGCCGGTCCGTCGCGGGGAAGTTCACGCGCACCACGTCGAGCTCGCGCGGGGCGCCCGTCGCGGGGAGCGGGACCTCGTAGCGGCGCACGTCCACGGGCGTGGTGTGCCACTGCGGACGGTCGCGCTCCGCGCCGCCCCAGGGGTAGGGCTTCACGTCGCTGAGGGGAAGGGGGGCGGCGCTGGCGTCTCGCGGGTCGGGCCGCTGCGGGCCGTGCCACATCATGAGCCCCGAGACGGGGTCGACGTCGCCGAAGGACCACTCCACGATGAACTCGGTGCACCGCGGGACGAAGTTCGACGCCGTGAGCATCTGCTGATCGCCGCGTCGGTACGACCCGCCCTCGTCCTCGGTGAGGTAGAAGACGTTGTACATGTCGGTGGGCTCGCTCTCGCAGCGCATCCGGACGCCCGAGGGGTCCGACGCGAGCACGCCCGCCGAGAGGCGCTGCCACGTGCGGCGCTCGGCCGTCTCCAGCGGGTCGGAGTCGGCCGGGAACGCCGAGTTCATCCACTCGTGCACAAAGTCCACCGACGCCGGGTACGGATCGGGGCGGCGGCCGTCGGGTTGCACGGGCTGAGGGCTCGTGTGCGGGAGGGTGCGGAGCACCTCGAGGGGCTGGAGCACGGGGTCCATGGCGCCCGCGGGCAGCGCCGCCCGCATGATCGTGGGGTTCGTGGGCTGCGTCGGGTACGAGCGCAGCGTGGAGCGCACCTCGGCCAGGCTCGTCGTGGCGATGTCCACGATCCCGCTGCGCACGTACACCAGCCCCATCGCCTCGCTCAAGCGGAACGGGCGGTAGTACTTGAACGCCGGGAAGTCCTCGTCGCGGATCCCGTAGCTCGCGTGCCAGAAGAGGCTCGGGGCGGCAGGCTGGAGGGCGACCTGGCACTCCTTGTCGCGCAGGAGCGTGTCGTTCCCGACCACCGACTGCAGGGCGTGGGGGCGCGTGCTCCGCGGCGGGGTGAGGAGCAGGGCGCTGCGGAGCAGGATCCAGTCCGACGCGAAGCGGTTGACCCCGGGCATGCCCAGACGCCGCTCCGGCGTGTTGCTCGTGAACGTGTCGGGCTGGTAGTAGATGGCCTGGTTGGCCGCGGGGTCGAAGCGCTCCCCGTGCCCGTAGTAGATCCGGGCCTCGCTGGCCCGCGCGATCCACGCCGCGTCCACCGGCTGGCGCGCCGACGTGAAGTCCCCGCGCGAGAAGAACAGGATCTCGTCGATCCGCCGCGCCCGGGGCGCCGCGTCGTCGGCGGTGAGCGGCACGACGTCCTCGGCCCGATTGAAGCTGTCGCGGCGGCGCATGCCCCCCGCGTTGTCGACCCACTGCTGGCGGATCACGAGAAACCCGTCCCGCGTCATCGACTCGAAATCCTGACGCATCTGACGCTCGATCACCGTCGAGAGCGCGGACAAACGGCTCACACGCCGCCCGCCCGTCACCGTCTTGCCCACCGCGCCGAAGATCGACGCCAGCCCCACCGTCACCACCGCCACGATCCCGATCGCGACGATCATCTCCAGGAGCGTGAACCCACGCCCCCCAGAACCCGGTTGACCCGGCGTGATCTTCAACGTGACCTTCACCATGTGAATCGCTCCGACTCCGTGGGCTTCCAGGGCTCGACCTGCGTCACGAACGCCACCGCGGGGACCTGGGGCGTAAAGAGCAGCGTCCGGCCCGCGGGCTCCGACAGCAGCCGCGCGTCCAGCCGCGGCGAGATCTGCACGAGGTTCGCGATCTCCACGCCCCCCGCGCCCCGGGGCGCCCGGTCCTTCTCCGTCGTCACCACCGTGTACACGTTCCCGAACCGGTCGATCAGCTTCTGCCCGACCTGCGACGCGTACCGCAGCATCCGGGGCTCGTTGGACCAGCCCGGGGGGATCGCGTCGACCGTGAGCCGCGCAAACTCCCCGACCCACTCCGGATGCCCCGGCGTATCCACGGGCTCGAACGAGCACGTCAGCGGACGCGAGTAGTTCGTCCCGTTCGCGCCGGCCCCGTCGAACGTGGGCAGGCCGTTCCCGTCCGCCGCCACCGGCACGCGCGTCGGCGGCAGCACCCCGCCCCCGCCCGGGTCCGCGCGGTAGCGCAGCACCTCGTGCAGACGCTGCCCGCTGGGCACGCGGATCCCATTGTCGATCCGGCGCACGAACACCGCCAGCTCCACCGCGTCATCGAAGTACGTCATCGCCAGGCGCACCCGGTCCAGCTCCGACCGGGGGTTGAGGATCGGATCGCCCGCCGTGGGGTGCGGCACGCCCGTATCGACACGCCGCGCCACGAAATCCCACACGTACTTGGGCTCCTCCGCGCTCCCCGTCCCGTTGGGCAAGAGCCGCTCCCACACGGGGATCACGACCCCGCCGCGGATCTCGGTCTCGCTCGGCGGGAGGTCCCAGTCCCCCGCCGCATCGCGTGGCGCGCCCAGAGTCAGCGTTCCCGCGGGATCGATGGCCAGCCCGCTCCCCGTCACGTTGCCCACCGGCGCCCACTCGCCCAAGGGGGACCACGTCCGGTCGTTCACGAGGGCGTGCCAGCCCATCCAGAATAGCGGCGCGTCGGAGTCGATCGTGTAGAGCGTGACGCCCGGGTAGCGTCCGTACGACGCCCGCTCGCCGCGCACCAGCTTGTTGCTCAGCAGATCCCCCCGCGTGAGCTTCCCGTCGCGGCGCAGGATCCCCTCGACGGTGCTCGCGATGGTGAGCCCCTCGACGCTGTCCAGGGCGGTCTGCTGCTGGCGGACCACCGTGGGGAAGACCGCCGCGAGCCCCAGGAGCCCCAGCGACAGCACGATCACCGCGATGAGCACCTCGACGAGGCTGAACGCGCGGACGCGTGCCGGGAGGTCTCGATGGGTAGAGAGCCTGGTCATGGCCTGATCTCCGTCAACTCGGACTGGAACCTGGGCACGACGAACATCCTCGCGTCCGACTCGATGGCGCGCCGGTTGCGCTCGTAGCGTCCCTCGAGCCAGGCGTTGATGCGTTCGCTGATGTCGATGGTCGTCGCCGGCGCCGACTCGAAGAGCGAGGTGTCGTACGCCGCCCCGGTGGGCACCCGCGCCGGGTCCGCCGGGTCGCCGTACAGGCTCCCCGTGGCGCGGTTCACGCGTCCGTTGGCGACGGCGCGGCTGAGGCTGCGCTCGTTGTACAGCACGATCTCGCTGACCCCGCGGGCCAGCACCGCGTCGGTCGCGAACTCTCCGATCGCCGCCGACACCGCCGCCTGGTCGTTCCCGTCGACGCGTCCGTTCCCGTCGAAGTCCCGGGGCTCCAGGAGCGACTTCACAAACCGCGGGAGGTCGGAAGCCTCGTCGATCCGCTTGGCCGTCGTCTGCGTGGTGATCTGGCGACGCCAGTCCGCCGCGCCCACGGGCGTGGGGACCGGCGCGACCACCAGGGCGAGCGCCGGGTTGTTCTGGTCCAGCTCGCCCGTGCCGGCCTTGAAGCGGACCATGAAGGTCTGGCGCTTTCCCCCCTGGGCCGCGAGCGTGTTGGGGTCCGCCGTCGCCGCGTTGGCGGGCGAGGTGAAGAACGCGGTCTCGGGGAAGACCCAGTTTCCGGCCCGCGGGTCGAACTCCCGCGCGCTCGCCGGGGCGTCGGTGGGCGTGTCGTACCACCCGTTCACCACGCCCTGGTCGTCGCTGAGCGTCCCCGCCGGCGCGAAGGCCCGCACCATCCACCCCGCCGGGAGATACACGGGCTTGACCTCGGCGATGGGCACGAAGACCTCGCGCACCACGCCCTCGAACTGCTGGGGCACCACGCCGTCACGCATCTCCCCGACCTTCACGCACGCGAGAACCGACAGCCGTCCCTCGCCCACGCGCGGGATGTCGTAGAAGAAGACCGCGGCGGCGTCGCCCGCGCCGCTCCGCACCGCCGCCGACCGCGCCGCCGCCAGCCCCGCGCGGAGCTGGTCCGCCGCGAGCGAGCGGTCCGCCGAGTCCGCCGCCGACGAGAGCGCGGGCACGCCGATCCCCACCAGGATCGCGATGATGGTGATAACCACGATCAGCTCGACCATCGAGAAGGCGCGTCGGCGTGCGTGGGTGGCGTTCATGACCCGATCTCCACGATGTTGTCCTGCTCCGCCGTGAACCGGACCTTGCGCTCCTGGTCGAGCGCGTTGGCCCCGCCCGCGTCGAAGGGCAGGTTGACCTTCGCCGCCAGTTCCGCCGCGTCCGCCTCGTCGCCGAACACCCCGTCGGGCCCGGCGCACACGATCGCCCAGCGCGCCGCCCGGACCTCCACGCTCCGCGTGATGTCCCGCGACTCGGGCGTGCGCACCCCCGACGCGAGCGACAGCGTCGGATCTCGCGCGACCAGCGGCGGCACGTTCAGGTACGCGTACGTCGGGTCCGGCTGCGTCGGCGCGGGGCTCGCCAGCCAGCGGTACAGCCGGTACGGCGCCCCCTTGCGGTCCCGCAGCTCCAGCACGCTGGGCTCCCGCGCGTCCACGAACAGCACGGGGTCCGCCTTGCCGAGGTTCACCATCGCCTCGTACCGGCGCCCCGCACGCCGGAACACCTTCGCGTTGGGATCCCAGTTGTCGATCTCGCTCCCGCGCGTGCGGATCTTGAGGCGCGGCACCTGCCACGCCACGTACTCGCCGTAGTTCCGCGGCGCGAAGAACCCCGAGCCCGCCACGCCGTCCATCGGGGGCAGGGGCGGCCCCGACGTGGCGTTGCGCAGCAGCGACACTGTGTCCGGCGCCCCGGCCAGGAAGTACGCCAGGCTCGCCGTGCTGTAGCGGTGGTCGATCAAAGGGTTCGCGGGCGTGGGGCGGGTCAGCGTGCCCAGCCCCAGGTCCGGGCGGCGCAGCTCCGCCGCGTCGTTCCGCCACACCCGCACCAGATTCACCCCCGACGCGTCCGCGACGATCTGCGGCACGCCGGGGTCCTGCGAATCCCCGCGGATCAACGGCGGGGAGAACCGGAACTCGCTCTCGAACTCGCCCATGGCCTGGCGAAGCGCCGTCACCACGCCGCGCTGACGCGTCTCCTTCGCGAAGGCGGTGATCCGCCGGATCCCCGTGATGAGCAGCGCGATGAGCAGCCCGATCACCGCGATGGCGAGCAGCAGCTCGAAGATGGTGAACGCGCCGCCCGTCCGCGTGCCGATTGGGTTTCGCCTGGTCCGCATGGGAAGTCTCCCGAGCCCGGTCCGTGCCGCGTGCGTGCCCCGGGGCGTCACGCCCCACCCCCGCCCTGGAGCGAGTTGATCATCGCCACGAGCGGGAGGAACATGGCCACGACGATCGTGCCCACGATCCCGCCCAGCACCACGACCATCAGAGGCTCGAGCAGGCTCACGAGCGACGCCACCGCGACGTCGACCTCCTCGTCGTAGTTGTCCGCGATCTTGAGGAGCATGGCGTCGAGCTCGCCCGTCTCTTCGCCCACGTCGATCA
>CAZTJZ010000001.1:0-88626 GCA_964614075.1 uncultured Phycisphaeraceae bacterium | reverse complement strand
GCGATGAGGTCGGCGCGTCCGTGGCTGGTCGCGAGGCGCCGGGCGAGGGCGACGCCGAAGAACTCGCTGAGGGTGGGGACGCCCTTGGCGATGGCGGCCTGGGCGACGTTCTCGGCGGGCTCGATCCCCAGCACGGGCACGCCCAGCTTCTGGAAGAACTGGAGGAGGTACCCGTCGTTGCTGGCGAGCTCGACGGCGAGGCTGCTCCGGTCGAGCCCGAAGCGGGCCTTCATCGACTCGCAGTAGGCCTTGGCGTGCGCGAGCATCGTGTCGGAGTAGCTCGAGAAGTAGGCGTAGTCGCTGAAGATCTCTCTGGGGCTCACGTACTCCTCGAGCTGGACGAGGAAGCAGTTCTCGCAGACCCGCACGTGGAGCGGATAGAACGGCTCCATCTGGTTGAGCTGGTGCGGCTCGACGTGACGCTGGCACAGCGGGGACATGCCCAGGTCGACAAAGGTGTGGCGCAGGGGCGTCTTGCAGTGGCGGCAGGGCGGGTGGACCGCGTCGCGCACAACGGGCGCGGATGGTGTGGGTGCTGCGTTGGCCACGGGGTCCCCCTTGGAGATGCGGGAGCGTATCGGCCCGGGCGTGCGAGGGCCTTGAGCCCGACCGCGGCGGCGGGATGGATCGCATGGCCCCGAGGGGAGACCTATGCCGCCCCGATGGTCCGTGCTGTCCCCGGGGCCCCCGGGGGCTGAGCGGGCGCGTTTCCCGGGGCGGACCCGGTCTGGTGCCCGGTCGAACCGGCGTTCGTGCTCGAGATGGCCGCGGCGCGGGCGTCGAGCTCGGCGAGGCGTTTGCGGAGGGCCGGCGTGGGCGTGAGCCCGGCGACGTCGAGGAGCTTGGCGGCGCGGTGGGCGTGGTCGTGCATCGTGAGGCAGTGGGTGACGTTGGCGCGTCGGATGCGTTCGACGCGCCCCCCGTCGCGTTCGAGCGTGTCGAGGACGTCGCCGATGGCCTCCGAGTCGTATTCGAGGGGGATCACCGCGTCCTCCCAGGGGAAGAGCGCGGGGAAGGCGCCGGTCCGGGCGGCGTGGCCGATGAGCACGGCGCCGCCGGCGGCGCCTTCGAAGTAGCGGTACCCGATCTCTTCCTGCCCGCCGGTCTTCCCGGGCTCGTTGCACTGGGCGACGTTCACGAGGAAATAGCGCGTGCGTTTGATGAGGTCGGCGAAGCGGCGTCGGTGCTCGACGTGGTGGGTGACCTGGGCGTTGCCGGTGCTGTCGTAGTGGTAGAACATCCCGCGGGCGTCGGCCCAGCGCACGAGCGCGGCGTGTGTTTTCGCGGGGCGTCGGCCCATCGCGTAGAAGTCGATCACGCGGGCCGGGCCGTCGGGGTAGGGGCAGAGCGCCAGCGCATCGACCGACGAGGGCAGGAAGTGCACCGGGCGTCCGGTGGCCTTGGCGAGGGGCTCGATGCTCTCGGAGAAAGGCGTGAAGATGAGGTCGAACTGGCGGAGCAGGGAGAGCGCGCCGGAGTGGCGCGGGAGGTGGCGCACCCAGATCTCCTCGACGATGCACGCGGAGACCCGGGCGGCGCGGCGGAAGGTCGACCACGGCGCGAGCGTGTAGAGATCTTCGAGCGATTGGACGCCCGTGATCATGAGCTCGTAGCGCCCGTCGAGGCTCCCGGAGAAGGGAAGGAGCCCGGCGCCGTCGGCCCTCGCGGCCAGACGCCGCGCGGGAAGGTCACGCATCGCGACCTGGCCCGGGGCGACGATGTCCATCGCGTCGGCGTCGGCGAAGGAGTCCTCGAACTCGTACCGGAGGCAGCGCGAGATCATCTTGTCCACAAGGCGAGGCGACACGCACACGATCCGTGCGTCGTTCGTCTTGCGTATGGACACGAGCTTGTGCATCAACACAACACCCTTGGCGGTGGTCACACCGCTCGAACGCTACGCCAACCCGTCCTGGCCTTGCGAACGCAAGCTGTCCCGCGGCCTGTCGGTGTTTGCATGGTACCACACCAAGCGACAGAAGCATCACCAGGAGGAATGAACTCCCGGGACGCCGGGGGTCGGGGAGCGCCAACAAAATCCGTATTTGCTCGGTCCGGATCGCTCGGGGCTACCTTGCCTGCCCGCGGTCCTTGAGGGCGCGGATGCGCTCCGGGAGGCTGAGCAGGCGGATGAACCCGCCCGCGTCCTTCTGGCTGTAGACCTCCTCGCCCTCGAAGCTGACCATTTTTTCGGCGTAGAGGCTGTGCGGGCTCGATCGCTGCACGGCGGTGGCGCGTCCCTTGTAAAGACGGACGACGACCTGGCCGTCGAGGCGCGAGGCCATGGACTCGGCGCAGGCCCAGAGCGCCTCGCGGAGGGGAGTGAACCAGCGTCCGTCGTAGACCAGTTCGGCGAAGGTGAGCCCCAGGTGCTCGCGGTAGTGTCGCGTCTCGCGGTCGAGGACGAGTTCTTCGATGGCGCGGAGCCCCTCGACGATGACGGTCCCTCCCGGGGTCTCGTAGAGCCCGCGGCTCTTCATGCCGACGCGCCGGTTCTCGACGAGATCGATGCGGCCCACGCCGTGGGCGCCGGCGATCTCGTTGAGGCGGGAGACGATCTGCCAGGGCTCCATGGTTTTTCCCTCGAGCGCGACGGGGCGTCCGCGCCGGAAGTCGAGGGTGACATCCTGGGCCTTGTCGGGGGCCTTGGCGGGGTCGGTGGTGAGCATCCAGGCGTCGTCGGGCGGGGCGAGGCGCGGGTCTTCGATCGTGCCGCCCTCGTGGGAGATGTGCCAGAGGTTGCGGTCTCTGCTGTAGATTTTGGTGGCGCTGGCGGTGGTGGGGATGTGGCGCTGCTTGAGATAGTCGAGCATGGCGAGTCGCCCGGAGAGCTTCCACGCGTCCATGCGCCAGGGGGCGATGATCTCGAGATCGGGGGCGAGGGCGGCGTAGGCGGACTCGAAGCGGACCTGGTCGTTGCCCTTGCCGGTGCAGCCGTGGGCGAGGGCGGTGCAGCCGGTCTTCTTGGCGACGTGGACCTGGGCGCGGGCGAGGACGGGGCGGGCGATGGCGGTGCCCAGGAGATAGCGACCTTCATAGACGGCCCCGGCGATCATGGTGGGCATGACGAACTCGTCGACGAACTCTTTCTTGAGGTCGACGACGTGGCACTCGGCGGCGCCGGAGTCCTTGGCCTTCTTCTCCACGCCTGCGAGCTCGTCGGCGCCCTGCCCGACGTCGCCCACGACGCAGACGACCTCGGCGCCCTGGATGTTCTCCTTGAGCCAGGGGACGATGCAGGAGGTGTCGAGCCCGCCGGAGTAGGCCAGGGCGATGCGTGTGTTGGGCATGGTGGAGTGTATTCGCGGGAAGAGTGAGGGGGACCGGTGTTCGGCGCCGCAATCAGAAAGGAACTCGGCCCTTCCAGGCGAAGAGCAGGAGGAGCAGGCGCGAGATCACCATGATCGCGGCCACCGTCAAGCCCGGGGCTCTGGCGAGGTGGACCAGGATCGTCGTGTCGCCCCACGGCTTGCCTCTTGCCCGGGACTGGGGCAGATCCATCGCGAGCACGTAGATGGCGTACATGAGGAGCGAGACGCCCACCGCGACGAGCGCGAAGAGCCGTTGCTGCAGATAGACCAGCGTCCCGCACAACGCCGCGAGGAAGACGGTCTCGAAGACGAAGCCGCCGACCACATACAGGAACTTTCCGCGAGTCGACGGGACACTCTCGGTGAGGATCGACCAGTAGCGGTCGAAGTTGGAGACCGAGACCCACACGCCGCCCTCATGATCGTCGAGCAGCTGCACCTGCTGCGGAAAAGTAAAGAGGCGGATGCGCATCCTGCGCGAGGGCAGGCCCGCCAGCCGCCCGAACACCCAGTGCCCGCACTCGTGCACGGAGATAAGCACGAAGAGCAGCACGATGTTCGCGACGAAGATCTTGAGAAACAGCGTCATGCCGGAGCTCCCACAGGCGGGAATGGTACCGCGCATCCCGCGTCGCGCGAGCCGCGCGGGGCTAGAGTCATGAATGCGGACGGTTGTGCTCGGCGTGTTCGGCGTGTTCGGCGTGCTCGGCGTGTTCGGCGTGCTCGCGGGGCTGGTCGTGTTGCTGGGCGGGTGTTCCCCGTCTGGTGGCGGATTGGGGACCGGCTCGGATCGGCCTGCGTTCCGTGCCGCGGACTTTGACGCGCTCGTGGGTCACGCGTGGCGCGGGACGCTCGAGTACAAGGACTATTCCACGGGCAAGTTCACGACGGTCCGCTCGTCGCTTCGCGTGTGCCGCGTTGCGAGCGCTGGGGAAGGTGTTGACTCGTGGAGCTTCGCGATCGGCTACGCCGACGAGCCCAACGCCGATTCGGCGACGACGGCGCGGCTGCTGGACGGGGGCACGGCTGTGGAGAGCGACGGCACGATCGAGCGAGTGGTCCGGCGTTGGACCGAGGAGCACCAGGCCGGGGGGAATGTGTGCGAGGTGATCACCGAGTCTCGCGGGGAGGACGACAACCGCCCGGCGACGATCCGGCGCAAGTTCCGGTTCTCGGCGGGCCAGTTCGAGATCCGCAAGATGGTGAAGTTCGATGACGCCGCGGACTACTTCAAGCGATACGAGTACCGCTGGACGCGGGAGTAGGGCGGGGGTGACCTCCGACGGCTTCGGATCGCTCGTCAGGTGTTCTGGAACATCTGGATGAGCAGCCCGTTCTGCGCGTGGAGGCGGTTCTCGGCCTGGTCGTAGACGATGGAGTTGGGGGAGTCGATGACCTCGTCGGTGACCTCGCGCCCGCGCTGTGCCGGGAGGCAGTGCATGAAGAGCGAGCCGCCCGGGATTCCCTTGGAGGCGCGGGCCATCAGCTCGGCGTTGATCTGGAAGGGCTGGAACGCCGCCCGCGTCGCTTCGAGGCTCTCCTTCGCGTCGCCCATTGAGGTCCACACGTCGGTGTAGACCGCGTGGTGACCCTCGACGGCGGTGGGAGTGGTCTCGAGGCGGAGGGTCGCGCCGCTCTGCTTCGCGAACGCCTCGCACTGCTTGATCATTTCCGACTTGGGCGCGCGCCCCTTGGGGGTGATGACCGTGATCGAGACGCCCAGGAGGCACGCGGCGTGCATCAGCGAGTGACAGACGTTGTTCCCGTCGCCCACGTACGCGAGGCGCTTGTCGGCGAGGTCGCCGGGCCTCTCCCACAGCGTGAACAGGTCGGCGAGCCCCTGGCAGGGGTGCTCGCGATCGGACAGGGCGTTGATGACGGGGATGTCGGCGTGGGCCGCCAGCTCCTCGACGATCGCGTGCGAGTACACGCGGGCGATGACGAGGTCGACCCATCGTTCCAGGTTGCGTCCGTAGTCCTTGACCGCCTCGCGCTCGCCCAGGCGCTGCTGGGCGTGGTCCATGTAGAGAGGCGTCCCGCCGAGCTTGTGGATCCCCGTCTCGAAGGTGATCCGGGTGCGCAGCGAGGGCTTCTCGAAGAGCAGCACGGCGGTGGTCCCCGCGAGGACGTCGCGATAGGGGCGGATGTCGGCCTTGGCGGAGCGTGCGGTCGCGAAGAGGCTGAAGAGGTCTTCGCGCGTGAGCCGCGAGAGCGTCAGGAGGTCGCGGCCCAGGAAGTCGCCGCCGCGCTGCGGGTCGGAGGGACGGTGAGGGATCGAGGGCATAGGGAGGATCATTCGCAGGCTAAGGGGCGTGGTTTCACGGGGCGGGGAGAATCCGCGTGCCGGTCGGCTGCCCGGAGGGGAGGGCGGCCAAGGACGAGATGACGCTGGGGTCGTTCCCGGCCATGATGAGGACGGGCGTGCCGCTGGCGCGGGCGGCCTCGGCGGCGGCGCGGGCCTTGACGATCATCCCGCCCGAGATCTCGCCCGAGGCGATCATCGCCTCGATCCCGTCGCGGGAGAGCTCGCGCACGAGGCGCCGGTTCCCGTCCAGGATCCCCGGCACGTCGGTCATGAGCACGAGGAGTGAGGCGCCGATCATGGGCGCGAGCCCCGCGGCGGCGTCGTCGGCGTTCACGTTCAGAAACTCGCCCGCAGCGTCGAGCCCGATCGAGCAGAGCACGGGCAGGTAGCGATGGGAAAGGAGCAGGTCGAGCAGGCCCGACCCGGAGCCCGGGGCGATCACCTCGCCCACGCGCCCGGGGTCGAAGGAGAATCGCCCGGCCTTGCGGGTCGGCACGGCGTTCCCGTCCCCCAGGCACAGCCCCACCGCGGGGACGCCCTCGGCGAGGAATCTCCCGACCACGGACTTGTTGATGCGTCCCGCGAGCACGCCCGCGATCTCGGCGATCTGGTCCGGAGGGGTGATGCGGATCCCCTCGCGCCGCTCGCTGGTCAGGCCGAGACGGTCCAGGTGCTGATCGACGGCCTTGCCCCCGCCGTGGACGAGGACCACGCCCGGGGCGTGGGCGCGGTGCAGCGCCGAGATGGCGCCGAAGAGGACGCGCGCGGTGGCGCGATCCTCGAGCGTTGTGCCGCCGACCTTGACGACGATGGCCCCGCTCACGATGTCTCCTTCGCGGCGAGGGCGGTGGTCTCGGGCAGGCCCAGGATGGCGTTGAGGCACTGGACCGCCTGTCCCGCGGCGCCCTTGACGAGGTTGTCGATCGCGGAACACAGGACGAGGTGCCCGTGGGGCTCGTCGACGGCGAGGGCGATGTCGCAGAAGTTGGTGCGTTCGACGTCCGCGACGCCGGGCCACACGCCCGCGGGGCAGAGGCGGACGAAGGGCTCGTGGGCGTAGGCGTGGTGGAGCGTGTCGCGGACGCGCTGGGCGTTCCACCCGTCGGCGAGCTCGACGTGGATCGTGGAGAGGATCCCGCGGTCGTACGGGCCCAGGTGCGGGGTGAAGACGGTGGGAGTGCCGCAATAGGCGTCGATCTCGGGGTTGTGGCGGTGCCTGAGGACGCTGTACGCCTGCTGGCTGACCTCGGCGAAGAGGGACTTGAGCGCGAGGGAGCGTCCCGCGCCGCTCACGCCGCTCGTCGAGTCGATCACGGGGCGGGTGGGGTTGCCTCGGCGGTCCCTGGCGATGGCGCCGGCGCGGACGAGCGGGGCGAGGGGGAGGATCGCCGAGGTCGGGTAACACCCGGGCACGGCGACGAGGCGTGCGCCGCGGATCTTCTCGCGGAAGAGCTCGGGAAGCCCGTAGACGGCCCGGGCGAGGAGCGCGGGGTGGGTGTGCGTGAAGCCGTAGTGGGGGGGATAGAGGCTTGCGTCGGCGAGGCGGAACGCCGCGGAGAGATCCAGCACGCGGACGCCGCGGTCGAGGAGCACGGGCGCGAGCTCCATGCTGGCCTCGTGGGGCGTGGCGAGGAAGACCGCGTCGGGGCGGAGGTCGAGGATGGTGCGGGGATCGGTGGGGAGGAGGGGGAGGTCGAGCTGCCCGCGGAAGCGGGGGAAGACCTGCTCGAGGGTCTGGGGGTCGCCCTCGCGCTTGGCGGAGGCGAAGAGCCCGACGATGGTGGCCTGGGGATGTCGCAGGAGGGTCGAGATCAGCTCCGCGCCGCTGTACCCCCCCGCGCCGACGATGAGCACACGCAGCATGAGTTCTCCGGGGGGTTGAGCGGGACGCCATCAAGAACGGCGCGGACCACGGCGAGATCCGGGGATGTTATGGGCGTCGGGACCTAGGGAGTGCGGAACGAGCGCGGGCGGGTGGTTCAAAAAAAAACCCGCGCGGGCGCGGGTGAGGGTTGAACAAATGAGTTGGGGGTTTACCCGCCGGCCTTCTCTTCTTTCTCCTCCTCGACCGCGGCGGAAGGCACGGGCATGTTGAACTCCTTGAGCA
Organism: uncultured Phycisphaeraceae bacterium; assembly: GCA_964614075.1. GTDB lineage: Bacteria > Planctomycetota > Phycisphaerae > Phycisphaerales > UBA1924. The sequence goes on along the minus strand of CAZTJZ010000001.1, from coordinate 80,903 downwards.
ACGAGTCGATCATCTCGGCCTTCTTCTTGAGCGGCTCGGCGGGGTGCAGCCCGCGGAAGCGGACCTTGCCCGCCGGGTCGATGATCGCCACGTGCGGGATCCCGCGCACGCCGTAGTCCGGGTTGAAGACCTCCTCGCGCGAGAACGCCACGGGCCAGGTGATCTTCTGGTCCGTGATGAACTTGGGCATGAGCCCGTATTCCTTGTCGGGGTTGTCCTTGCAGTCGATCCGGCGTTCCTTGGGGTTTTCGATGGTGTAGTCGATGTGGCTGCCCTGGAGGCTGGTGACGCCCAGGACCACCACGCCGGAGTCCTTGTAGCGATCGACGAGCTTCTGGATGTGGGGGAAGCTGCGGACGCAGGGCCCGCACCAGGTCGCCCAGAAGTCCACCACGACGACCTTGCCCTTGAGGTCCGACAGCTTGGAGAGCCCGCCGGCGTGGTTGGTCCATGTGAAGTTCAGCTCGGGCGCGGGGTGGTTCACCAGCATGCCCTTGGCGTACGCCCCCTGGATGTAGTTGAGCTGGCTCTTGATCCGGGGTTTCATCTTCTCGTCGGTGCTGGCGGCGTACGCGGCCTCGACGTGCTTCACGGCCTTGAGACGCATCGACTCGAGGATCGGCGCCGGCGCCTTCACCGCGTCGTCCGCCGCGGCCAGGACCACCTGCGCGGTCATCGGCGCGAGCTTGGCGTCGAGCTTCCCGCCCAGCAGAGTGTCGTACGCCTGCCAGACTCGATCGTCACCCGCCAGCGCCTCGGGCTCCATCATCGAGACGGCGTTGAGCACGTTGCCGGCCTTCCCGCCCTCGAGGGCGGCCGCCAGCCCGGGGTGCTTGAGCGCCGCGAGCAACTCCTCGCGCTGCGCCTTCATCTGGGCCTTGGCGGCGTCGTCCTGGCCTTCGGTCATGGGCATGAGCTGCAGGCGCATCGCCAGAGCCCGGGCCCCGTTCATCCCCGAATCCTCCGCGAGCGTCGCGAGGCGGGCGCGGATGGCTTCTTCCGGGCCCGTGTTCCGCGTGAGCAGCCCGCCCGTGGCGAGCTTCTCGAACTGCCCGAAGGTCAGATCACCCACGGGGAGCTTCTCGTAGAGCTTCGTCTGCAGGGTGCGGATCTGCGGCGAGAAGGGGCCCGCGCCGTTCTTGATCTCCGCCTCGACAGCGGTCTTGTGCTCGGCCAGCTGCTTGTCGAAGTCCTCGTCGCTGATGGGAGCCGCGAACGCCAGCGGCACGAACGCCAGGCTCCCCGCCACCAACGCCGCACGCCACGTCCATCTGGTCCGTGTCATCTGCTTTCTCCAGGGCGTCCGGGGCCGCGTCGCACGACGCTCCGACCGGGTCGCTTGGGCAATAGTAACCCCGCCGAACGCCGCGGCTTTTCCGCCCCTCAGGGAGTGTCTTCCGCCCGCGGGGGCAGCCCGAACAGGCCGGAAAGAAAGGCCGTCTGCGCGTTCTTGGCGTCGTTGGAGAAGCGACCGAATCCCACGTGCTCCTCCGGCGCTCCGGTCTCTGGCCAGGTGAGGATCTGGATGAGTTCGCGCGACGCTCCCGCGCGCTCGTACCGGTCGGCGAGACGGTCCAGGAACCGGCGCTGCGTCTCCCAGGGGATCACGGCGTCGGTGCGCGAGTGCGCCGCGAGCACGGGGATCGGCGAGAACGACTCCAGGTGCTCGGCGGGGTCCACGGGTTTGATCTTGTCGGGCGCGTGCCGGTGCGACCAGCGGTGCGACGCCGACGCGCCGATCAAGGAGGGCTCATAGAGCGCGCCGAGCCACCCGCACGTGGCCTCGACGCAGGCACCGCGGAACGGGTGCGGGTCGCAGAGGCGGCGGAGCGTCACCATCCCGCCCGCGGACATTCCGCCCAGGGCGAGGCGGTCCAGATCGAACACGCCCCCCAGCGAGGGATCGGCGAGAAACTCCACGACGCGGTCGATCTCGCCGACGGCCTGCGCGAGGACATCGAGCGTGCGCGAGGGCTCCTGCATTGCCGGGTCGAGGCGCTCGCCGTGCCCGGGAAGGTCGATGGCGCACGCGGCGATCCCGCCCCGGATCCAGCGGAGGTAACGCCCCGGGTCGAGCTCCTTGCTCGCGGTGCGCCCGTGGAGCCAGATCGTGGTGGGGGCGGGCGTGGCCCAGTCCGGATGGGCCAGGAGGACCGGGATGTCGCCCACGCGGAGCGACCTCGTCTTCTCGGCGAGCGACCTCGGGAACTGGGCGAAGCGCTCGATCATCGCGTGCTCGGGAGGAGGACATAGCGGTGGTCGCCCCGCTTCTCGCGCCGGGCGATGTCCTGAGAGCGGGCGCCGCCCAGGACCTGGTAGATGTCGGCGACGACCTCGCGCCGGTGGAGATAGCCCCAGTGATCGAACAGGCGCTCGCGGGCGGAGGCCTCATCGACCTCGAGCACCCGGGCGGCCATCTCGAGGAAGGGATCGCTGGGCGCGGAGCGTCGGGGGACGCCGCCCAGGTCGGAGCAGTCGATGACGGTCTTCCAGTCGAAGCTCTCGGAGATGGCGCGCGGGCCGTGGCGTCCCAGCCGGCGCACGCCGTCGTTCTTCGTGGTCTCCGAGATGGCGAGGGCGTCGTCGCTGGCGTGCATGTAGACGTGGGTGCGCCGCGAGTACTCGTGGAGGTGGAAGAGGGGCTGGTCGGGCTCGAGGCAGCTCCACTCGATGTCGGCGTTGAGCATGAGCACCTCGCCGAAGATCGCGACGCGGAGGTAGTCCAGCCCCACGATCGAGCGCATGAACTCGCGGAGGACCTGGTTGCCCATGGAGTGGGCGGCGAGGTGGATCTTCCGCCCGCAGAAGGGCGGGCGTCCGTCGCGGGGCCTGAAGAAGTCCGCGTAGAACCGCACCGCCTTGGCGAAGGCGCGGCCCAGCAGCATCCCGCTCGGGGCCGCGATCCGCTGGTCCGAGGGGTACCGCGTCAGCTCGCCCCAGCTGGGCCAGGTGAAATAAACGATCTGGCGCACGGGGCTGGCGCTGGGGACGGCGTAGACCTCGTGCAGCCGCTGCAGGTTCGTGAGCGCGTCGGGCCAGCTGTAGTTGAACCCGTGGATAAAGAACAGCGTGTCGCCCTTCTCCGCCGGGGCGCGGGCCATCTCCTGGTACAACGCCAGGAAGAGCTGCCGGCTTGATTTCTCCGCGGTGGCGTCGTCGCCGGGCGTGAGGTCGGCGTAGGTCTCGACGTAGTCATCGGGGACGACCTCGACGCGCCGGGCGAGCGAGGCGCCGTCCTTGGGGTCGCGGGCGCCGGCGGGGGTGAACTTCGCGATCCGGAAGGTGGGCAGAGGCTCTCGTTTCTGGTCTATGACTGTCTCGGCGCCGCCGCGCTTGGCCACCTCGCGGTTGGTGATGATCCAGTGCGTGAGCTCCGCCATGGTGCTGGTCCTCTTGGGGGACGGGGCTAGATCGCGACCCGGGCCCCGCGCTCGATCGCGCCCGGCAGTCGCAGCCGCGTCATGTCCTCGGGCCCGCCCGCGTGGCGCGCGGAGATCTCCAGCGTGCAGTCGGGCGTCCCGTCGGGTCTGCGGGGGACGCGCAGCCCCGCGGACTCAAGCCACCGGGCGGCCCGGGCGGTCTGCATCGCCGCGCTGCTCTCGACGCTGTCGACGCCCGAGGCGTTCTTGATCGGCGCGAACTCGTCCTCGCGCACGGTCTCGAGGACGATCGACGACCGGCACATGGGGAGCGCGTCGAAGACGAAGCGCTCGAGCTTCACGCCGTTGTTCGAGGCGGGGTTCACGCTCGCGCCCGTGGCGAGGTCGACGCAGGGGATCTTCTTCTCGGCCCGGTGATAGGGCAGCGCGAGGCGGGGGTCGTCGTTGACCCGCTCGAGGAACTCACGCCCCATCATGTGGATCGCGATCGAGCCGGCCACGAAGCGCAGGCTCCCGCCCGGGAGCGTCTCCCGCTGCAGCTCCATCGGGAGATCGGAGTACTCGATGACCTCGACCTTGCCGCGCGCTCGGCAGAAGACGCCCATCTTCTCCTCGGCGTAGACCTTGGGGACCATCTTGCTCGACATCTCCGCCGACGAATCCCGTCCCGCCGCATGCAGCCCGATGAACTCCGGATCGAGCACGCGGACGAGCGGATTGTCGACCTGGAAGTAGCTCACGTGCTCCACGCCGCGGCGTTTCATGTCCGCGAGCGCGCCCGAGGTCTTGAGCGCGCGGATCGACCCGCCGTGCCCGTCGGGGTTGGTGGCGATCTCGCCCCGCGAGGCCATGAGCATCTTCCCCGATCCGATGTCGAGCGACGCCAGGACCCCCTGGGGAAAGAACATGACATCATCCGCGGCGAGGCCGAAGTGGCGGTTGGCCTCGAAGAACGAGACGGTGGCGGCGTGGTTGAGCGGGCTGGTCATGATGTACCAGGGGACGCTCACGCCCAGCGTGTCTTTGGCGTAAAGAAGGTTCTCGGCGAAGATCTGGAACAAGGGCTTGCGCGTCACACACCCCGCGGGGAAACACCCCTTGGGCCCCTCGAAGCCCAGGCGCGAGCCCTGCCCGCCCGCGACGACGAACGCGGCGATCTTGCCGCGCCGGAGGAGATCCTCGCCCGCGCGCCGCATCGCGGGCTTGTCCCACCCCGCGCCGCTGGCCGGGAAGTACGGCGCGGGCTCGAGCCCCTCGGGAATCTCGAAGCGGGGCTTGCGGAGGACGTAGTCACGGACGAGCGCGGGAAGGCTCTCCACGTCGAGCGAGGCGATCTGCGCAAGCAGGGCCGAACGCTGGCGTGCGTCGAGCTCGGGATAGAAGCTCAGGACATGCTGCTGCTCGACTCGGGCGAGGCGAGCTTGCTGCTGGGTGTAGGCCGGGTCGGTCGCCGCCATCGCTGCCCTCCGCACGGGCTCGCGGGGCCGCCCGTGGTTCCAACTCAGTGATCGTTGCGTCCGGGGTCATGCTACGCCGCGGGGGCGGATCCGGGGCTATCGCCCGGGCGCCGCCCTGGCCCGCAGCTCAGGCTCGTTTTTATGGATGTAGAGCCGGCTCACGCCGATCCACCCGATGAAGTCGTACGGGAAGTTGTTGATGTAGTTGGGGAGCTTGGGATCCTGCCCTCCCGAGTTGTCCTCGATGAGCATGACGCGGGGCTTGTGCTTGAGCAGGTCGAACCCGTCGAGAAGCTCCAGCTCGCCGCCCTCCACGTCGATGACGGCGAAGTCGATCGCCCCGCGGTGGTCCTTGAGGAGCTCGTCCATCGTCGTGACCGCGACGGAGATCTGGCGGCGCTTCTGGCCGGCGATCCGGCTCATGTGCAGCGCGTCGGTGTTGAGGTACGAGTGCATGTTCCACCCCGCGTCGCCCTCGACGATCTCGAACGTCGCGGTCGGCGCGGCGCCCCGCTTCGAGACCGCGGTGTTCACGACGCGGCTGTGCGGGCGGTTCTTGCGGCACTGCTCGTACCGCTCCGGGATCGGCTCGATGAGCAGCCCGGTCCATCCGTACGCCTCGAACGGGTACGACACCGAGATGCTCACTCCGTCGAACGCCCCGACCTCGATGAAGAACCCCGTGGGCTGCCCGGCGAAGATGTCCCAGAGCGCGACGTCCTCGCCGAACTGGCTCCCGAACCTGGGCTCGAGCTGGGGCGTGCGTCCCTGGGCCTGGAGAAGCTGGAGCAGCTCCAGGCGCCAGACGCGCGAGCGGATCCCCGCGATCGCGTTGCCCAGGTGGTTGAACTGGTTCTCGATCTGCGAGAGGATCTGGCGGAGATCGACCTGCGGGGGAAGCTGGGACATCGCGTCGCTCCGAGTGGGGTTAGTCGTTGCCGGGCCAGCCGGGCTGGAGGAAGCGTCCGTTCCTGTGGAACAGCTCGCCGTCGGCCTCGATGGTCCCGCCCTGGCGCAGGTCGCAGACCATGTCCCAGTGCAGGGCCGAGTCGTTGGAGTTTCCGGATTCGGGATAGCCCGCGCCGACGGCGGCGTGGAACGTCCCGCCGATCTTCTCGTCAAAGAGCGTGTTCTTGGAGAACTCGGCGATGTTGTAGTTGGTCCCGATGGCGATCTCGCCCATCGTCCGGGCCCCCTTGTCGAGGTCGAGCATCTTGAGCAGGAAGTCCTGGTTCTTCCGGGCCGAGGCGTCCACGACGCGCCCGTCGCGGAAGACCAGGCGCACGCCCTCGACCTCGCGCCCCGAGTAGACCGCGGGGAAGGTGTAGTTCACGTGGCCGTTCACGCTCTGCGGGCCGGCGAAGACCTCCCCGTCGGGGAAGTTCTCGAGCCCGGAGCAGTTGATCCACGTCGCGGCGTGAACGTCGACGGTGAGGTCGGTCCCGTCGTGCCCGTCGCCCGCGGGAGCGCGGAACCGCACGGCCTTCTTCTTCTGGAGGAAGTCGCACACGCGCTGCTGGCGCTCGCGGATCTGGCGCCACGCCGCGACCGGGTCGGGCAGGTGGAGCAGCCCGGCCCGGAACACAAAGTCCGCGTACTGCGCGAGGCTCCGCTCCGCGTCCTGGGCCGACGCTGTCGTCGGGTACTGCGTGCCCACCCAGCGGAGCTGCCCCTTGGCGGCCCGCTCCATGAACCGCCCGAGCCAGGCCTTGCGCGCCGACTGCTGCGCCGCGACGCGCGACGGATCGATCCGCGACAAAAACCTCGTGTTGTTCTCCGCCCACAGGGAAATCTGCACGTCGATCGTGTCGATCCGGTGCAGATCCAGCGGCGAGACGTACGCCAGCTGCTCGGGCGAGGCGTGCGTCAGCACGATCTCCTGCAGCGTCTCGCTCATGGGCGTCCAGAACGGGTGGCCCCCGGCTCGCAGCACGTGCTCGAACACCGATTCGATCAGCGGCATGGCGAGCGGGTCACCCCGCACCGCGACCAGATCACCCTTCTTCACCCGGGTGCAGTAGTTCACGAGGACGTCGGCAAGCCTGTGGATTCTGGGGTCGTGCATGGCGGGTCTGGCGGTGGGCGTCCGGAAGAAACGGGGCTCGTCGCGGCGTGGGAACATACGCCTGGGAGGGACGACGAGTGTACGTCGCCCGGGGTGTATCATCCCGCGAAGGGCGGGGTAAGAACACGAGGAACCCGCGCCGGGAAGGACCTTTCGACATGAGCACACAGACGCGTTGGTGGGCGATCGCCGGGATGGTGGCGTTGGGCGCGGTCGCGATGCTGTGGAGCCGGGCCGTCGGCGCCGAGCGGGGCGCCGAAGGCGAGCCCACGCGGGTCGCCGTCATGGACGTGCTGGGCACGGTGCAGAAGCTCTTCGAGAGCGACCGCTACAAGCCCGCGCGCGACGAGTTCGAGGCCAAGCTCCTGACCGAAAAGGTCCAGCCCGCGCGGGCGGTGATGGCGGAGCTCAAGACGCGCTACGAAGCCCTCCCGCCCGACTCGCCCGACCGCGGCAAGCTCTCGTCGGAGTACGACCAGAGATCCCGCGAGGTCGATCTCGCCAGCTCCGCCGCCGAGGAGTTCAACACCCGCCAGCTCGCCGAGGCGTACCGCGTCGTGATCGAGACGGCGGGGAGCGTCGCCCGGGAGCGTGGGTTCACGATGGTCGTCGCGTCCCGCACCGATCGCGATTTCATCAAGGGCGCGAACGTGAACACCGCGGTGCAGGAGATGCTCGCCCGCCCCGTGCTCGTGGCGCCCGAGGGCTCGGACATCACCCCGGCGGTGACGGCGGCGCTCAAGCTCGACGCGGCGCCCGCCCCGGCGAGCAACCCCAGCACGACCCCCACGACCCCCGCGCCGCCGGGCAAGTAGCATGGCGAGGGTCAGCCCGCTCATCGCCCACTATCTCGACGCCGGCGCGACGACCGCGGGCTATCGCGTCGAGAGCGCGAGCGTCGAGGTCGTCGAGTCGCTGGGGAACCTGGAGGGCGAGTACGCCGCCCTGCGCAAGCACGCCGTGCTGCTCGATCTTCCCCAGCGCGGCCTGGTCGAGGTCCGCGGCCAAGACCGCGTGGCCTTCCTCGGTCGGATGCTCACGCAGGAGCTCAAGGGGCTCGCGAGGGGCGAGGTCCGGCGCAGCTTCTGGCTCAACCGCAAGGGACGCATCGACGCCGACGTCGACGTGATCGAGCTCTGCGAGCGGACGCTGCTCGCGATGGACGTGCACGCGTCGGCCCGGGCGGCGCAGGGGCTCTCTTCGTACGTTATCGGGGAGGACGTCGCGATCCGCGACGCGAGCGACGACCTCCACGCCGTACGCCTCATCGGTCCCACCTCACCCGAGCTGCTCGTGGCGGCGGGGCTCGCGGACGCGGCGTCGCTCACGCCGGGGCGCGCGACCGAATCCAGCCTCGCGGGCGTGGCGTGCGTGGTCGTCGCCGCCGATCACGCGGGCGAGCGCGAGTACGAGGTGATCGCGCCCGCCGGCGCCATCGCGGGGGTCGTGAAGCACCTCGAGGACCTCGGGCTCGACGAGTCGCCCGCGAGCGGTGTGGCGAACGCCGGATTCGCGCGGGCCGAAAACTCCCCGGGGCTCAAGGGGCGCGTGCGCCTGCGCCTCGCGGGGTGGCACGCGTTCAACATCGCGCGGATCGAGGCGGGAACGCCCCTCTACAACCTCGACTTCGCGGGCGATTCGCTCCCCGCCGAGTCGGGCGTCCTCGACTCGCGCGTGAGCTTCAAGAAGGGGTGCTACCTGGGGCAGGAGGTCGTGGCGCGGATGCACGCGCTGGGCCACCCCAAGCAGCGCCTCGTGGGCGTCCGCTTCGACGACAACAAGGGCGCCGATGGACTCTGGCGCGTGCCCGAGACCGGCGCGTCGCTCTGGGTCGACGGTGACCCGGCACGCACCCCCGTGGGCGCGGTCACGAGCGCCACCATCAGCCCGATGCTCGGGGCCGCGGCGATCGCGTTCGCGATGGTGAAGTTCCAGCACGCCAGGCCCGGCGTGCGCCTGCGCGCCGAGGCCGAGGGGCACGAGCTGGCGGGGGTCGTGCAGGAGTCGCTGCGGTTCCTGGCGGGCTAGCGCGCCCGGTACGTCAGCTCCACGTCGTCACCCAGCGGCTTCACGCGCCACAGCCTGAACCGGTTCGCCATCCCCAAAGACTCGGCGACCCGCCCGGTCGCCACCGCCTTCGCGTGCTCGTCCCCGAGCATCATCGGCGCGACGTGCACCACCGCCTCGTCGACCAGATCCGCGTCGAAGAGAGATCCCAGAAGCCCCGGGCCGGCCTCGACGAGCAGCGTCGAGACCTCGTGCTCGCCCGCGAGCACGCGGAGCAGGTGCGCGAGATCGATCCCCCAGCCCTTGGGCGATCGCGCCACGCCCAGGAGCTTGACCCCCCGGCTCGTGAGCATCCGCACGCGTGACGCCGTGATCCCCGCGCTCACCAGCTCCTCGTGGCACGCGACGAGCACCGGGGCGTCGTCCGCCGTCCGCGCGAGCTTGGAATCGGGAGGAAGGTCCAGGTCCGAGTCGGCGACGACGCGCCGGGCCACACGCCGCACCGTCACGCCCCGGGCCGTGAGCAGCGGGTCGTCCGCCAGGGCCGTTCCGATCCCCGTCAGGATCGCGTCCACACGGGCGCGCAGGCGGTGCACGCGCCGGCGTGAGCGCTCCGACGAGATCCATCGGCTCTCGCCCGTCCGCGTCGCGATCCGCCCGTCGATGGTCTGCGCCCACTTCGCGATCACCCACGGCATCCCGGTCTCCACCCGCTTGACGAAGGGCGCCCCCACGCCCGTGGCGAGCGCGCTCGCCTCGCTGCACACCGCGTCGATCCCGGCCGCGTGCAGCGCCTCCATCCCCCCGCGCTTGAGCGGGTTGGGGTCGCGCCGGGCGAAGACCACGCGGGCGATCCCGGCCTCGATCAGCGCACGCACGCAGGGCGGGTGCGCCCCGACGCCGTTGCACGGTTCGAGCGTGCAGTAGAGCGTGCCGCCCCGCGGGTCCTCGCCGCGCCGGGCGCAGTCGTTCAGGGCCTCGGTCTCGGCGTGGAGCCCCCCGAACCGCCTGTGGTGCCCCAGCCCGAGGATTCTTCCGTTCTTCTCGATCACGCACCCGACCATCGGGTTGGGCTCGACGCGCCCCGCCCCGCGCAGGGCGAGCCGGGCCGCGAGGTCGAGCCGGGCGCGGTCGTGGCTCATGCGATCCTCACGAGCTGCGCCCGGTCGGTCTGGGGCATCACGTGCGCGATCTCGTCGAGCCACCGCCGAGCGTCCTGGGCGTAGCCCGCGGTGGGCTTGAGCTCCCGGGCCGCGAAGTCGCTGAACCTCGCGGACCAGTATCGGTTGAACCGGGCCATGCACATCTCCCGCACGAGCTTGGCGGTCATCGACGCGAGCGCCACGGGCAGGTGCGCCGACTCGCACTCGGTGAGGAACGACACGCCCGCACGCCGCCCCGACGCGTCGCGCACCAGGTATCGGCTCCGCGTGGGCGATTCCTCGACGGTCTCGACGCTCGTGCCGGGAAGCGCGTTCTCGATCAGGACCGCGTACGCCGCCCGCCCGCCCAGGCGGTCGCACACGATCCCAAGACGCGACTCGGGGAATCGCGTCCCGAGCTCCCACACGCGTGCGAGGTGCCGCGAGAGCGCCCGGATCGTCGTCTCGCCCTTGGTCCCGCTCTCCCGGACCACCGTGTTGAACTCCGGCTCGGCGACAACCTCGCAGCGCAGGTCCATCAGACCCACGCCCGCACCGCGGAACGCCCCCGCCGCCAGGTTCGCCGCGATCCCCGCCTCCCCGGGCGTGATCGACACCGGGATCGGGATCGAAGGCCCCGCGTAGCACTCGTGCCCCGGGAGCCCCGCGCCCAACGCCGCGAACAGCTCGGCGTCGCTCTGGGGCGGCGTGCCCTCACGCTCCTTGAGCTGGCCCAGCATCGCCAGAACGCCCCGCTCCAGGTGCACCAGGGGGTGCGTAGTCCGCACCGAGTTCGCGAGCTTGAGACGCTTGGAGTCGGCGATGGCGACGCGGCCCCTGGCGTCGGACTTCCCGCCGCGACCGGGCTCCTTGCACACGCCCTCGGAGAGCAGAGTCCAGAGGTTGGGGACGGTGTCGCTGTCGTGGTGATGGAGGTGAAAGACGCTCAGCCCCACCGTCAGCGGGCCCAGAGTCGGGCCGTACCCCGCCTCGTCGATGCCGGCAAGGATGAGCGACATCAGGGCCTCGCGATGCGGAACTCCCGGGCGTCGATCCCGGCGTAGGCGATAGGCCGCGCGACGAGTCGCGCCGGCGGCGCCCCGTGGGCCCGGTGCCCACGGGCCTGTCCGAATGCGGCCGAGAGGAGTCGAACCTCCACGGGTGTTACCCCACTAGAACCTGAATCTAGCGCGTCTGCCAGTTCCGCCACGGCCGCGTGGATGGACAGGGTAGGCCAGAACCCGCGATCAAGAAAGCGCCGTGCCGTCCTCGCGCAACGCCACGTCGCGGACCTCGCACTCCACACGCGCCGCCCCCGTGAACGTCGAGATCTTGGGGGTCAGCAGGGCGTCGATCCGGCACCCGTGCGGGAGACGCCGGGCCAGCTCCGCCCGGTTCCACGCGATGCAGCGCAGCGCCGGCCCGCCCGCCTCGCCGACCACGCGGAGCTGGAGGTGGCGCGAGAAACCCCCGAACGTCTCCGCCCCGCCCGACAGGCGCAGCCCCGCGACGCGCAGGCATGGCTCGGGGTTGTCGCGGCCGAACGGCGCCAACGCCTGCAGCCTGTGCACGTTCGCCGGCGTCAGCTCGGCGAGGAGCGCGTCGGCGTCGAAGGTGCGGACCGCGACGAGGTCTTCCTCGCGCAGCGACGCCGCGCACACCCCGGAGAACGCCCGCGCGAACGCGTCCAGCGAAGAGGTCCTGAGGCGCAGCCCCGCGGCCATGTCGTGCCCGCCGAAGGTGACCAGGTGCTCGCTCGCCCGCGCGATCGCGTCGTACAGCGAGAACCCCTCGAGGGAACGCCCCGAACCGTGGCACTCCTCGCCGTGGTCCTGGAAGAGGATCGTCGGCCTGCGGTACTTCTCGACCAGACGCGAGCACACGATGCCCACGACGCCCTGGTGCCACTCCCGGTGCGCGAGCACGATCGCCCGGCTGTGGGGCGCGGTCATCCCGCTCGCCTCGGCGAGCTCACACGCCTGCTCGAAGATCCTGAGCTCGGTTGCGCGGCGCTGATCGTTCAGCCGCGCCAGCGACTCGGCGATCTCCCGCGCCCGCCCCTCGTCGCTCGTGAGCAGAAGCTCGACCGCCTCGCGCGCGTGCCCCAGACGCCCGCAGGCGTTGAGCCTTGGGCCCAGGCGGAACCCCACGTCCTCGGCGCTCACCTTCTCCCCCGCCAGCCCCGAGGCCCCGATCAACGCCCGCAGCCCCACGTTCGAGACGTGCTTCAGCCGCGAGAGCCCGAAGCGGGCCATCACCCGGTTCTCGCCCAGGAGCGGCACGACGTCGGCGACGACGCCCAGAGAGGCCAGCGCCAGCATGTCCAGCAGCAGCCCGCGGATTGACTCTGAAACCCGCTCCGAGCCCGCGTCGAGCGTCGCCAGGCGCCACGCCAGCTTGAACGCCACGCCCGCGCCGCACAGATCACCGAACGGGTACGCCGACCCGGGCAGCCGCGGGTGGACACACGCGAACGCCTCGGGCAGGTCCTCGATCCGCGTGGGGGGCGTGTGGTGGTCGGTGATGATGAGGTCCACGCCCGCCTCGCGGGCGACGCGGGCCGGCGCGACGGCGGTGATCCCGCAGTCCACGCTCACGATCACCCTCGCCCCCTCGCCCGCGAGTTTGGCGATCGCCTCGCTGTTGAGCCCGTAGCCCTCCTCGAGGCGGTGGGGGACGTAGGTCGTCACCCGCGCCCCCGGCGCGAGGGCCCGGATGGTGTGGTACAGGATCGCCGTCGCCGACACCCCGTCCACGTCGTAGTCGCCGTAGATCACGATGGGCTCGTGCTCGCGTGCCGCCCGGAGCAGGCGCTCCGCCGCGAGGTCGAGGTTGGGGATCCGCGAAGGATCGTGGAGCTGCTGCAGCGAGGGCGAGAGGAACGCGTCGGTGCTCTGGATGCCCCGCGCCCGCAGCACGCGTGATACCAAATCGCCCGAGACTCCGAGGGGCGTCGCTCGCGGTTTCCAGACGCCCAGCATCCCACGCTCGATCGGGGCGTTGGGCTGGGTGGGGGCGGCCTGGGGCACGCGTCGGCTCCATCGAGAGGACGCCCGCACGCATCCCTGACGCGCGGGCTCGGGCTCTCGACTACATTACGCTCGCGGGAACATCCCTCGGGGCAACGGACATGGTCAGACTCACCAAGATCTACACCAGGACCGGCGACGACGGGACCACCGGGCTCGTCGGGGGCGCCCGCGTGCTGAAGTCCGATCCGCGGGTCGTGGCCTACGGCGAGGTGGACGAGGCCAACGCCGCCATCGGCGCCGCCATCGCTTCGGTCCCCGCGAGCGACGCACTGGGCATCGCCTCGCTGCTGCGCGGCGTGCAGAACGACCTCTTCGACGCCGGGGCCGACCTCGCCACGCCCGTCAAGCCCGGCGAGAAGCCCGGCGAGGCGCTCCGCGTCACCCCCGCGCAGACCGCGCGCCTCGAGCCCGTCATCGACCTCTACAACGACCGCCTCAAGCCCCTGACGAGCTTCGTGCTCCCGGGCGGGAGCGTGCTGGCGTCGGCCTTGCACGTCGCGCGGACGGTGGTCCGCCGGGCCGAGCGGGCGGGCGTGGAACTCCTCCGCCTGGAACCCCAACAATCCCACGCCGAGCCCGTGCGGTATCTCAACCGCCTCAGCGATCTGCTGTTCGTGCTGGCTCGGGTGGCCAACGACGACGGCCGGGCGGACGTGCTCTGGGTCCCGGGAGCGAATCGAAACACGTGACACGCGGCGCCGACAGTTCCATGTTCACGAGCGAGTTCGGGAGCGAGCTCGAGGCCGAACGCCAGCAGCTCCTCCGACGCCGGTTCCTGTGGTACACCGGGACCTACGTCGGGTGGATGCTGCTGATCCTTGTCCCGGTGATCGCGTACGGAGCCTACCAAGCGCTCTGGGGGGAGGGCGAGGACGCCGACGCGGGGCGGCTCATGATGCGCCAGGGCCTGTTCACGATCCCCGCCGGAGCGCTCAGCATCGCGCTCTACATCTTCACGTTCCACCACGTGTGGCGCCATCGCCAGACCCGCTGGCCGCTGCTCAAGATCTCCCACGGGCTCATCGTCGCGCACGGGCTGCTCTCGATCCTCTCGATGGCGGCGACCACCGTCTCCTCCGACGCCGATCTGCGCCAGGCCATCGAGCGCACGCCCGAGGCCCGCCTCCCCGGCACGATTCAGGTCCAGACCCCAGACCCCGGCGCGACCGCCCCGCCCAACACCAACCCCACCGCCAAACCAGACTCCGACGAAACGCCAGCCCCCAACGATCCCGAAGAGGCCGACACGCCCGAGGAATCTCCAACCCCCAACGCCGAGCCTGCGGCCGACTCGGCGCAGAAACCCGCCCAGATCGCCGCGAAGCTCTCCAAGGCCGCTATCCGCGCCGAGGAGAATCGCCGGAGCGAGCGCCGCGGCAAGGCGTACGGCCTTTCGTGGGGCATCTGGCGCATATTTGTGGCGCATCTCATGGCCTGCCTCTTCCTCCCGTGGACGCCCTCCGAGGCGTTCCGACCTCTGGCGCCGCTGCTCATCCTCAACGCCGTGCTCGCGCTCGTGTACAGCGCCTACACCGCGCTGCGGGGCCCGGAGGACTGGGGCTTCTGGGCCGCGGTCATCGGGATCCTCGCGTTCTCGCCCTTCGTCGCGCTCCCCGGGGTGGGGATCCGCTGGTGGGCCACCAGCCGCTTCCGGGACGAGTTCACCACCAAGCTCCTGCGCGGGCGGTACGTCGAAATGCGCCGAGAGCTCGTAGACGCGCGTCGTATCCACGAGGCGCTCTTCCCCCAGCCCATCACCGAGGGCCCCATCCGGTTCAACTACTTCTACGAGCCCATGCGCCAGATCGGGGGCGATTATCTCTTCGCCTTCCAGGACGCCCCCGGGCTGCACCCCACGCCGCGCCTCTCCATCGTGCTGCTCGACGTCACCGGGCACGGGATCCCCGCGGCGCTCACCGTGAACCGCCTCTACGGAGAGCTGACGCGTCTCTTCGCCGAGACGCCCTGGATCGCCCCGGGCGAGGTCTTGAAGCTCCTCAACCGCTACGTGAACCTCACGCTCTCCAACCACTCGGTGTACGTCACCGCCCTGTGCCTCCGCGTCGACGCCGCGGGGGACCAGATCGAGTACGCCAGCGGCGGGCACCCGCCCGCCTACATCAAGTCCGTCGACGGCACGCTCCACGAGCTGCCCTCGACCTCCTTCGTCCTCGGGGCCTGCCCGGATCCGGACTTCGCCTCCGACGCCGCCGTCGAGAAGTTCACCCGCGGCGACGTGCTCATCGCCTACACCGACGGCGCCATCGAGGCGCGACCCCTGGGCGGACGCATGCTGGGGCTTATTGGGTTCCGCCGGATTCTCTCGTCCTCAACTCCCGACGGACGCGGCTGGCCCGAGACCATCATCCGCCAGGTCGAGTCGTACCGCCAGGGCCCGCCCGAGGACGACACCCTCATCGTGGAGATCGCCCGGGCGCTCTGACTTCTTCTTGTGGCGCAGGCGTCCCGCCTGCGCGTTCTGGGTCTCGCCTCTTGGCTACGTCGTCCCGTACATCCGGTCGCCCGCGTCGCCCAGCCCGGGCAGGATGAACCCGCGATCGTTGAGCTGGCGGTCCAGGGCCGCCGCGTAGATCGTCACGTCCGGATGGTCCCGCAGCAGCGTCCGCACGCCCTCGCCCGCCACGACCAGGCAGATCATCCGCAGGTCGAGCGCCCCGGCCTTCTTCAAGAGGTGCAGCGCCTCGCACGCCGAGCCCCCCGTCGCGAGCATCGGGTCCACCACCAGCACCGGGCCCAGGTCCAGATCACGCGGGAGTTTGCGCAGGTACGTCACCGGACGCAGCGTCTCCTCGTCCCGCGCCATCCCCAGGTGCCCCACGCGCGCCTCGGGCATCATCTCCAGGATCCCCTCCGCCATCCCCAGCCCCGAGCGGAGGATCGGCACCACCGTGATCGTCCCCGCGAGCTTGCGGCAGGGCGTCAGCTCCAGCGGCGTCCGCACCTGAACCTCGCGCGTCGGGAAGTCCCGCGTCACCTCGAAAACCATCAGCCCCGCGATCTGGTACAAGAGCGCCCGGAACGGCCTGTGGCTCGTCGTCTCGTCCCGGAGATACGACATCTTGTGCTGGATCAGCGGGTGCTCGAAGATCCGCAAGTTCGGGAACTCGGGCGATCGGCTGGGCATACGCAGAGTGTACCACACGCCCCAGGCCCCGCAACCGCTCGCCCTTGCGGATTCACCGTGCACCGTCCGCGAGATGCAGCTCCACGAACACGCCGTCGATCCCGTCGCGGCGGCATTCCACCTCGCACGCGATCCAGTCGCTGTCCTTGGCCGCCAGCTCCGCGGGGGCGAGCGTGGGCGTTGGACGTCCCGCCTCGTCGCGGAGCAGCCCGTTCGCCCGGGCGATAATCGCCGGCGCGTGCGCCCGCCACGCGTGCAGATCCACCCACGCCGTCCCGCCCTTGACCGGGAACGACGCCGCGTGCGCGGAGCCGACGAACCCCGGGCAACGCGCCGGGCGCGGCGTCCAGGTCTTCCCGCCCGACCCGGACACCAGCTCCGCGAACCGCCGCGCGATCTTCGCGGGTGGGTCGTTCTTCTTGTACCCCTCGACCGTCGCCGGCACGCCCCGCTCCCCGTCGGCCCTGGCCGCGCCCTCCAGGATCTCCACCGCCCGGTCTTCCGTGTTGCCCCCGAGACGGATCACGCATGGGATGTCGAGCCCGACCTCCCAGAACGCCTTGGCGAGCCCGTACGCCGACCAGTACTGCTCCTGGTTTGCGACGCCCGAGCCCGAGCCGAAGTACCCGCGCAGCCCGGGCTGGCTCAGGATGATCCGGGCGGCCCGGTAGACCTTCGCGGGCGAGGGGTTGCCCGAGGTGTCGCAGAAGTTGGCGAGGGTGAAGCCCTCGCCCGTGATCGCGTCCATGGACATCATTGATCCGCCGCCCCCCGCGCCGTGGAACCCGATGAGCCCCGCGCTCCCCTCGGGCGCCTGGGTGTTCATCTGCGCGAAGAAGAACGTGCCGCGATGGTCCTCCTGCTCGATCCGGTACGCCAGGCGCTCCAGGTCGGTGGGGGGGTGGTCGAGCTCGCGCGCGATCTCGATGCCCAGGTCCGGGTGGCGGAAGACCGCGTAGTCGTCGATCGTCACCCGGCAGTCCAGCGCCACCACGCGCCCGCCAGACCCGGACCCGGACACCACCGCGAGCGGGTTCACCTCCAGCGACCGGGCCTCGTGCCGCTGCGCCACCGCGAAGAGCTTCCGCACCGCTTCGAGCAGCGCCGGTCGCGCCGACCCGGGCAGCGGGGACTTGGCCAGAAACTCGCTCACGCGTTGGGAGTCGGGCCCGCGCCCGACGTGGCACGGGATGCGGGCGACCTCGCCCGAGCGCTCCTCGATCCCCGACCCGCCGCCCATCGCGACCAGCAGCAATGGCGCCCGGGCCGCGTCGTCGACCGTGAGCGAAACGAACAGCTCGTGCTCGGGGCGGAGCTGCTCCTCGACAAGCACCGCCTCGACCGGGAACTGGCCCACGCGCATCGCCAGCATCCGCCTCGCGTGCTCACGCGCCTCGTCGGGCGTCTGCGTAAACGCTACGCCACCCATCGCCTTGCGCCCTGTCGTCCACGCCTGGATCTTGACCACGCACGACCCGCCCAGCCCCCTCGCCACCTCCGCGGCCTCGTCGGGCGTCCGCGCCACGCCCCCCCGCGGAACGCTCACGCCCCCCGCCGAAAGCAACGCCTTGCCCTGATGCTCGTGCAGCCTCGCCATGCCCGCTCATCCTTCCTGAAAGAGGACGCGAGTATACGGAGCTCCGCACATCCACCGCCCTATTCGTACACCAGCAGCACCGCCACGTGATTGAGGTTCGTTCCCGTCGCCCCGGTCCGGATGAGCCCGCCCGACACCTCGTGCGCCGCGTGGCTGTCGTGGTCCGCGAGCGCCCGCAAGGCGTCCACGCCCGCGCCGCGGAGCCGCGAGACGCTCTCGCCGTCGACGATCGCCCCCGCCGCGTCGGTCGGCCCGTCCACCCCGTCGGTCGAGAACGCCACCACCAACGCCCGTTGCTCAGCGATCTCCACCGCCGCGGCCAGCGCCAGCTCCTGGCTCGGCCCGCCCACACCCCGGGCGCTCCCCACGCGCACCGTCGTCTCACCGCCCCACACCGCCGCCCACCTGCCGTTCCGCGCAGCTGGTGCGTCCCCCGCGTGGCGCACGCGCCGCGCCAACCCGCCCAGCTCCGCGCCCACCTCGCCCGCCTCGCCCTCGACCAGCGTCCGCTCCGCCACCACCTCAAACCCCAACCCCCGCGCCGCGCGCGCCACCCCGCCCACGACCTCCGCGTTGTTCGCGATGATCTCATGGCGGATCCGCGCGAGCCGAGCATCTCCCGGCTTGGGCGTTTCCTCGATTTTCCCCGCCGCTCCCGCGTCGAGCACGCGCAGCACGCCCGCCGGGCACGCGACCCGCCGCGCGATCCGCGCCGCCTCGGCGAACGTCGTCGGGTCCGGCGCGAAGGGCCCCGACGAGATCACGTCCAGCGGATCCCCCAGCACATCCGAGAGGACAAGCACCTGCGTCCTCGCCCGGCACAGCACGCCCAGCCTCCCGCCCTTGAGCGATTCGAGGTGCTTCCGCACGCTGTTGAGCTCCCGGATCGTCGCGCCGCTCTTCATGAGCGCCGCCGACACGCTCACGATCTCCTCCAGCCCGACTCCACCCGTGGGCCTCCCAAGCGGCAGGCTGATCTGCGCCGATCCGCCCCCGGAGAGCAGGACGACGAGCCGATCGTCCGGACCAAGCCGCGAGACAAAGTCGCGCGTGGCCTCGGCCGCCGCCAAGTTCCGCGCAGTCGCGAGGGGATGATCTGCTGCATACCACCGCACGCTCGCCAGCCGCTCCGCGAGCGCTTGCCCGTGCGCCTCCAGCACCTCAGGCACCCCGACGCCCACGCCCGACACGAACTCCGCCCGCCCCGCCGCCGCCAGCGCCATCGCCACCGACGCCTTCCCGATCGCGAGCAGGTGTACGGGCGTGCTCGGGGTCGCGTCTCCCGGCCAGTGCTCCTCGACCGCCCTCGCCGGGTCCGCCGCCCGCCGCGCCGCCTCGATGAGCGCCCAAGCGTGGGCGTGACGGTCCTCGTACCTCGGACCGTTCATCGGCGCAGCGTCCGAAGGCGCTCCACCGCGCGCTCCAGCGTCTCGCGCTTCTTGCAGAACGCAAAGCGGGCCAGGCTCTTCCCCCCCGCGGGGTCCTCGTAGAACGCGCTGGGCGGAATCGCCGCCACCCCGATCTCCTGCGTCAGATACCGGCAGAACGCCCGGTCGTCCCCGCGCCCAAACGCCGTGTGGTCCGCCATGATGAAGTACGAGCCCCGCGGCGTGAAGGCCCGGAACCCGATCTCCCGCAGCGCCGCGAGCAGATAATCCCGGTTCCCCCGGAAAAGCCCCACCAGCTCGTCGATGCACGCGCGCCCCTCGCGCAGCGCCACCACCGCCGCGTGCTGCAGGGGCGTCGCCGCCCCGAACGTCAGGAACTGATGCGCCGCCCGCACCCCCGCCGACAGCCCCGCCGGCGCGATGACCCACCCGATCTTCCACCCCGTGAAGCTGAAGGTCTTCCCCAGGCTCGACATCGTCACCGTGCGCTCCGCCATCCCGGGGAGCGTCGCCAGCGGCACGTGCTCGCCCTCGTACACGAGATGTTCGTACACCTCGTCGGTGATCGCGACCACGCCGTGCCGCACGCACAGCTCCGCCACCAGCGCCAGCTCCGCGCGAGAGAACACCTTGCCGGTCGGGTTGTGGGGCGTGTTGAGCAGGATCGCCCGTGTCCGCGCCGTGAACGCCCGGCGCAGCTCGCCCTCGTCGAACCAGAACTCCCCGTCGTCGCGCTCGGGCGGGCGCAGCCTCACGAACCGCGGCGTCACCCCCGCCATCTCCACCACCGCGCGGTACGAGTCATAGAACGGCTCGAAGATCACCATCTCGTCACCCGGGTTCAGAAGCCCGAGGATCGCCGAGGGGATCGCCTCCGTGCACCCCGTGGTCACCGTCACGCACGCGTCGGGGTCCACGCTCCCGAACCCCCGCGCCGCCCACTGCGCCGCGATCGCCTCGTTGAGCGCCGGGATCCCGATCATCCGCGCGTACTGGGAATGTCCACTCCGGATCGCCTCGATCGCCGCACGCTTCACCAGCTCGGGCCCGTCGAAATCAGGAAACCCCTGCGCGAGATTCACCGCCTGGTGCTTGATCGCCAGCGCCGTCATCTCCGCGAAGACCGACGTCCCGAACCGCGCCAGCTTCGCGGACACCACCCGCCCCGGCGACGAAGGAACCCCCGAGAAGTTCGTCGGCGATGAAGTCATGCCAGCAGCGTAGCGGCGTGCCCCGGTCCGTATCATCCCGCGACCATGCCTATCCGCCCGCCCCACGCCCCCAACCGCCTCGCCCGCGAGAGCAGCCCCTACCTCCTCCAGCACGCCCACAACCCCGTCGACTGGTTCCCCTGGGGCGACGAGGCCTTCCGCGAGGCCCGCGCCCGCGGCGTCCCCATCTTCCTCTCCGTCGGCTACAGCACCTGCTACTGGTGCCACGTGATGGAGCGCGAGAGCTTCGAGGACCCGGCCATCGCCGCCGTCCTCCGAGAACGCTTCGTCTGCGTCAAGGTCGATCGCGAGGAACGTCCCGACGTCGACGAGATCTTCATGGCCGCCCTCGTCATCATGTCCGGGCATGGCGGGTGGCCCATGAGCTGCTTCCTCGAGCCCCACAACCTCCGCCCCTTCTGGTGCGGGACGTACTTTCCCCCGCGGCCGATGCCCGGGCACGCCGGACGCCCGACCTTCCCCCAGGTCCTGGAC
Source organism: uncultured Phycisphaeraceae bacterium (assembly GCA_964614075.1). GTDB lineage: Bacteria > Planctomycetota > Phycisphaerae > Phycisphaerales > UBA1924. The sequence continues at coordinate 59,984 of CAZTJZ010000001.1, read as the reverse complement.
AGCATCCACACCGCGTGGCGCGATCAGCGCGACGCCGTGCTCGCCCAGGCCGCCGACCTCGCCTCAGCCGTGCACGACCACATGCAGGCCCAAGAGCCCGAGCCGGTGACCGTCGAGCACGTCGTCTCCGCCATCTCCTCGCTCACGCGCCTCTTTGATCGCGTCCACGCCGGGTTCGGCACGGCCCCCAAGTTCCCCCAGCCCGCCTTCCTCGAGTTCCTCCTCGACGCCCGCGCCGTCGTCGACGACGCCTCGCGCCCCGCGCTCGACGAGGCGATCCGCAAGACCCTCGACCGCATGGGCGTGGGCGGCGTGCGCGACCAGCTCGCGGGCGGATTTCACCGCTACAGCGTCGACGCCTCCTGGACCGTCCCTCATTTCGAGAAGATGCTCTACGACAACGCCCTCCTCGCCGAGACCTACGCCCGGGCGGCCCACCTCTACGACGACGCCTACTACGCGCGCGTCGCCCGCGAGACCCTCGACTTTCTCCTCCGCGAGATGCGCACCGCGTCGGGCGCGTTCCTCGCCGCCATGGACGCGGAGGTCGACGGCCGCGAGGGCAAGAGCTTTGTCTGGACGCCCGACCAGGTCCGCCTCGCCATCCCCGACCCGCACGACGCCCGGTTCGCGCTCGAATCCTTCGGCCTGCTCGATCCCCCCAACTTCATCGACCCCCATCACCCGAGCGACCCGCACGCGAGCGTCCTCCGCCTCGCCGATCGCCCCGACGCCCTCGCCCGCGAGAGCGGCATGACCCTGCCCGACTGGCTCTCACGCCTCGACCGCGTGCGCTCGCTCCTGCGGCGTGCCCGCGACGCTCGCCCCCGCCCCCGCGTCGACAGCAAAGTCCTCACCGCGTGGAACGCCCTCGCCATCAGCGCCCTCGCCCACGCGTCGGCGTGGCTCCGCGAGCCCGCCTATCTCGACGCCGCCCGCCAGGCCGCGCACTCCATTCTCCGCGACGCTCGGCGCGACGGCACGCTCCTCCGCTCCACCTGCGAGGGCGTCCCCGGACCCACGGGCGTCCTCGAGGATCACGCCTACCTCGCCCGGGCCCTCCTCGCCCTCGCCCGCCACGACGACCCGGCCCCCTGGCTCGCGAGCGCGACCGAGGTGCTCGCGATGGCCGACACGCTCTTCGCCGACGAGCGCGGGCGATACCACGACGCCCGCGCCGACCGTCCGGACCTCTTCATCCGCGCCCGCTCCCTGCACGACGGCGCGCTCCCCTCCGCCTCCTCGGTCATGCTCCACAACTGGATCGACCTCGCCGACCTCGCCCGCGATGAGAGCACAAGGCGCCACGCGCACGAGCGCGCCCGCGCGTCCCTCGCCGCGGCCAGCGCCGCCATCGCTGCCTCGCCCGTGGGCTCGGTCAACTCCACCCGCGCGCTCCTGCGCCTCCTCACGTCGGGCGCCGCCATCGCCCGCACGGTCCCCGGCACAACCACCGACACATCCACCGCCTCGGGCCGGGGCGTCCCCACGCCGACGGGCCGGGAGTTCACCCCGGTCGAGGTCTACGCCAGCATCGACCGCGTGGCGGTGGGCCCGGACCTTCCCGCGCAGCTCACGCTTCTGGTCCGCGTCGCCCCGGGCTATCACATCATCGCCGCCGACCCAAGCCCATACCCCGGCCCCAACCTCGCGCTCACGCCGCTGCGCGTGCAGGTGGTGGGCGGTGGGGGGCTCCTCGCCTACGCCGACTATCCGCCGGGCGAGGAACTCGCCCACCCCGGCTCGCCCCCGATCCGCGTGCACACGGGCGAGTTCGAGCTTCCCCTCGCGCTCGAGGCCCAGGGCGACTGGACGGGCCGCCCCATCCTCGCGCTCTCCTTCCAGGCCTGCCGCGACACCGAGTGCCTTCGCCCCACGACCGTCGAGATCGACGTCGCGCTCGACCGCGCTGTGTCCACGCCCTGAAGCACCCCGCGGCCCGGCCCGCGCCTATCCCGGCAGCAGCACCCCGTGGCTCTCCAGCCCGCGCGCGATCTGCCCCGCCGTCTCCTGGGTGTGGTCCACCGTGCACACCCGCCACCCCAGGCCCTGCGCCGTCGCCGTGTTCTCCGCGAGGTCATCAAAGAACAGGATCTCCGCCCCGCGGCAGCCCGTCTGCCTCTCGAACTCGCGGAAGATCTCCACGCCCGGCTTGGCCAGCCCCAGCACGTGGCTCGCGTGGCGATGCCGCAGCAGCCCCGCCGTGGGATAATCCGCGGGCTCGGGCCCGCGCGGCAGGTGCCGCCGCCAGTGCCGCTCGTTCGTGTTCGACAACAGCCCCGTCGTGACCCGCGGCAGGCGCACCAGCCTCGACACGAGCTCGAACACCCCCGGATACTCATCCAAGAGCCACGCGTCGTGCAGCGTCTCCAGCTCCTCGCGCGTGTAGAGCCCGTCGAGCCCTCGCCGCAGTCGCTCGAAGAACTCTTCGCTCCCGATCTCCCCGATCTGATACTGCTGCGTGAGCGGACGCCGCACCGCCGCCCTCGCGGGAGACTCCGAATCACCGCGAACCTCCAGCCCCGCCGCCGCGCACCCTTCACGCCACGATCGGCAGTGGCGCAGCAGCACCCCGCCCCAGTCGAAGCACACCATCCGCACGCCCCCGCCCACGCCCGGCTCCTTTCTCTCTCAATGCTTCTCCGCGACCTCTCCTTCGTCCACCTCCGCCGCCGGGTTCTTCATGATCTCGGGGAGCACCGCCGTCGCAAAGCTCCCCCGGGGCAGGTCGAACGCGACGCGGATGAACGCCCCGTGCTCGTCCACGCCCCCTTCAACCATCGGCACGGTCAAGGGCACCCGCAGCGCCCGACGCTTCCCCTCGATCAACTGCCCTGCCCGCTCCGTGAACGCCCCCAGCTGCTCCAGCGTCACGCCCGTGCTCGCGAACGCCGACAGCTCCATCGCGTCCACGTCCCCCCCGGCCCGCATCATCGCCCCGCTCCACATGGGCCCCGTGGGGCTGATCTCCAGCCGGAGCGCCCGCCCCGCCGTGTCCGCGTCCGAGAGCACGCCCTCGTCCACCGCGAACACCGCGCCGTTCTCGTGCTTGAACGCCAGATCGCCCGCCACCAGCCGGTCGAGCGTCCCCGCGCTGAGCCGCTCGTCCAGCACGCGATTGAAGATCGCCGACTGGAACGCGGAGACGTAGTACCTCAGCACGGCCTGGTCGATCGCGCACACCGCCGACCGCACGTCCCGCCCGCGCGCGAGCAGCCGCAACACCTCCCGCTCCGTCGCCGCCGACCGGGGCAGGCTCTCCCGCGCCTCCGCGAACTTCCCTTCCGCATACAGCCGCCTCGCCTCGGGGTTGAGGTCGGGGCGCGTGACGCTGGGGCCCAGCAGCTCGTCCGCGGCACGCTGAAACTCCCGCGCGATCAGCGCCCGCCCCACGAGGTGATTGTTCCGCAGCATCCCGAACCGCTGCTCCCCCACGCGGTTGGGCACGCCCACGCGCTCCAGAATCTCCAGCGTCCGCTTCGCGTGGCGCACGTCCTGGAACTTCACCCCGCGGATCCGGATCGAGAAACGGTTCCCCTTGAGGTGCCCCGGGCGCAGCTTGTTGGCGTGGCGGTCCACCCACAGCACGCCCACACGCTCGTGGCGCAGCTCCGGGAACTCCTCTTCCCTTCGCCCCGGCACGTGCACCGACACCACCTGCCGCGTGATCGCGTGCTTGTCCTTGAGCCCGGCGTACCCGATCGCGTGGCGCTCCACCCGGAAGTGCGACGCCAGGATCGACACCAGCTCCATCGTCGACAGCTCACGCTTCTGCACCAGCATGTACAGGTGCTCGCCCTCGCCACTCGGCTCGTACGCGGGGATCTCCTCGACCAAGAAGTCCTCGGGCCGCTCGCGCAGCACACCCCCGACGCCCGGAACCTCCGCCGTCACGTACCGCCGCGGCTCGTGGCGCGCCGACGCATCCGCCTCGTCCGCGCTGTTCACGCCTCGTCCGCCAGCGCCGAGTTCAGCACCCGCTCCTCGACGTAGATCGCCACGCCCCCCGCCACCCCGATCGCGATCGCGTCGCTGGGCCGTGAGTCGATGTGGATCACCTGCCCGTCCGCACGCCGCACGTCGAGCGTCGCGAAGAACGTGTGCTCCGCCAGATCCGTCACCGTGATCGACACCAGCTCGCCCCCGAGCTCCTTGATCACACTCGCCAGCAGATCGTGCGTCTGAGGCCGCTTCACCTGCACGCCCTTGAGACGGCGGTCGATCGCCTGGGCCTCGGCCAGCCCGATCACGATCGGGAACGTCCGCGCCCCCGAGTCGTCCTCGCCGCTCACCACCTCGCGCAGCTCGATGATCTGGAGATCATTGAGCTCGCGGATCAGAATACGGGACAGCTCCATCCGCACCGCCATGGCCAGGATCCTCCGGCCAAACTCTAGCGCGGCGCCCCCGCTCAGCACCCCGCGCCCAAGTGCGCCACGAAAAAGATCAAGTCCTCGATCGTCACCCCGCCATCCGGCACGCCCACGCTCGGGTCCCCGTCGTCGTCCAGGTCCGCGCCCACCCCGCCCGCCGCGAACTGCGTCACAAAGTACAGCAGGTCGTCGATGCTCACCCCACCATCCGGCACCCCGTTCCCCGACCCATCGTCCAGGTCCGCCGGGCATTCCGGGGGCTCCGGAAGTCGGAACGTCCACGTCTCATTCGAGAGACCACCGGCACCCAGCGCTCCGCCAAAGATCACCACCCCACCCGCGACGGAGTCATACCCCGCCGATGCGTACCAGCGGCTCGTCGGCCTCGGTGCGCACTCGCTCCGCATCCACCCAGGCCCGGGTTGCCAATACCACGCCTCATCCGTCACAGCGCCGCTCGAAGAGAGAAAGCCCCCGAACACCAGCGCCAGTCCGCTGTGTTCGTCATGCACCGCTGTGTGCGTGTTCCGGGCGGATGGTCCCGTGTTCGAGCCGGACGGCGGGCTCCACAACGACCACCCGGACCCACCCCAATCCCATACATCCAGAGCCGCTCCCGACGCGGGGAAACCGCCCAGCAAGCACGTTCCCGCGGAGGTCGACAGCATCGCCGACCACGCCCGCGCCGACGGCCCGTCCGTCGCCACTTGGGTCCACGAGGCGCCGTCGAAGAACCACGTGTCCCCGAGGAACGTCACCCCATCCGAAGTCCCACCGAACAGCAGCACCCCACCGCGCGACTGCCCATTGATCAACGCAAAGCCCTTCGCCATGCAGTGACCGAAACGCGCCGCCGGCCCAGGTCCCGTCGGCGAGAGGGGGATCCACCCAACCCCGTCGCACCACCACGTATCCCCCAGCGCCGCACCATCCAACGCTCTTCCGCCGAAAAGCAACACCCCGGGCCCGACACCCTCCAACGCCGTCGGCACCGACGCCATCGCGTGCTGGTGCCGTGGGCTCGGCGCGTCCGGCGAGGACACCAGCGACCATGTCGCTCCATCCCACACCCACGTGTCATTCACGAACGGTCCCCCGTTCGCAACCTGCCCGCCGAACACCATCACTCGACCTGTGGATGGCACACTCGCCGCCGCGGCACGATAACGCCCGCCGCCCGAGGGTGATGCTCCCCCGGAAACCAACCGCCAGGGTCCGCCTCCACCGCATGGATCTAATTCTCGAGCCCGGAGCGTCCATTGATACTCTCTCAGTTGATCCGGGTCTGCGCTGTCCGCTCGGATCGAAAAATAAGCAGATTTGAGCCCGTAGTCTCCCGGCAACACCCACCCCCGCCCGATCGTCGGCAAGGCTCGGCCGGCGTTGTCATAGGTCAGCCACATACTCCCCGCGGTCACCCCGCCTCCACCCTCCGTGACGAGGTAGAGTGGCTTCTGTGAGCTCAACCGCAGCGTCGTATACGCCTGCGGAAACCCACGGATCGCCGAGCCGCCGCACCACACGTAGTTCGAGCTCTCATACCACGCACGCTCCGTGACGCGGACCGCGAGCATCGACTCGCCCGGCGCATCGGTGATGCGGCCGGTGGTCTGCACCCAGCACTCGCCGATGCGCGCCCCGCTCACCGCGTGGCCGTAGCCGCCCCCGGTCTGGCCTCCGCCGGAGGTCCCGCTCTGACCCGGAAGATGAGCGGCCGACGAACGCTGGCCGCTCAGCACAACGCCGGAGGGCGGGTTGACCGCACAGATCCGGGAATCATCGCTGCCAATCCCTCGCCAGAGGCCGAGGCAATCCGAGAATCTCAGGATGGCACGCTGCCCGGGGCGTCGAAGCGTCAGCCCGGCCCGCGGAAGATCAAACGAAGTCAGCGAGGAGAGGCTCGCCGAGTGTGAGCTCGAGAACGACAGCGAATGGGCCCCCGCCTCGAGAACTCCGGTGCGCTGCCCGCCTATCCCGTCGAGCAGAGCTCCCAACGCGTCGCAGAACGAGTACTCCATCGTCTCACTCAGCGTGAACATGTACGTGAGGTTCACGTTCGCTTCCGCCAGCGCCGTGTCCCCCGTGGACCCGCCCCGGACTTTGGCTTCCACCGTTCCGAGGCACTCAATCACAAACTCATCGACCTGGGCCGACACCCGCGCAAGACGGATCGACGCCTCGACCGTCGCCGTTCCCACCAACGATGTTCCGTACCCCTCCGAGAGTGTCCGTGAGACCGATACTCCGTCCGAGGTGGAGCTCGCCATGGGAACATCCTGGACCTCGCGAGGCGGTTCCCCGGGCCTGGTCGTTTGCACGCGCAGCGTCGCGCTGCCCGTGCCGCCCAGCCCCGTCACCTGCGCGCTCGCACACGACGCCGCCAAGGCCATCAAAAAGGCCGCAATGAGATGCACTCGCATCGTTTTCCCTTCAAGCGATCGCCCCCGCTCAGCACCCCGCGCCCAGGTGCGCCACGAAAAAGATCAAGTCCTCGATCGTCACCCCGCCATCCGGCACGCCCACGCTCGGGTCCCCGTCGTCGTCCAGGTCCGCGCCCACCCCGCCCGCCGCGAACTGCGTCACAAAGTACAGCAGGTCGTCGATGCTCACCCCACCATCCGGCACCCCATTCCCCGACCCATCGTCCAGGTCCGCCGGGCACGTCGAGATCTCCACCCGCACCGGCGGGCCCAGCACCTCGCCGCACGTCTGCGTCACGCGCACGGCATAGGTCCCCGCGTCCGCGGGCGTGAGCCCCGTGATCCGCAGCGTCGTCGTCCCGGCGCCGCTCACCCGACCCCCGTCGCCCAGCGCCAGCCCGTCAAGGCTCCACCGGTACGCCGTGTTCCCGGGAATCCCCGTGGGCGCGGTGAGCTCGAGTGTCTCCCCCGGGTTCATGATCATCACCGTTTCATCATCCTCGCCCGGGCGATCCGCGATCGGGACCGCGCTGCGCCACAGCCACGTATCCCCGCGCGGGCACCCGCTCCCGCCGAACACCATCCCGACCCCGCGGGAGGAATCAAACGCCGCCGCCCCCCCGAACCGTGCCCCGAACGCCGCCGGGCTGTTCACCAGCGTCCAGCTCGTCCCGTCGAACTCCCACGTGTCGTTCAGATCCTGATAGACGCCCGAGGCCACGCGTTGTCCCCCGCTGATCACCGTCCGCTGACGAACCGTGTCATAGAACGCGTGCGCCAGGTGACGCGAGCCCATCGCCGTGGGCGGGTCGGAAAGCCGCAGCCAGTTCGTCCCGTCCCACGTCCACACATCCCCGTATGTTCGCGCGTTGATCCGCGTCCCAAAGTCCGGCGGGATCACCCCGTCGTCCGCATACCCGCCGTACAAGAGCACCTTCGAGAGGTTCCGGTCGTACACCAACGCGAAGTCCTTCCTCGCCGTTGGGGAATTCGTCGGCGTTCTCTGCACCCACGCCTGCGTCGCCAGACCGTTCCACTCCCACGTGTCCCTCGCGTACCCCGCGTCGTTGGGATTCCCGTCCGCGTCGCCCCCGAACAGCACCATCCGCGATCGCACAGGATCAAACACCACCCGATGCCCATACCGAGCGCCCGTCGGCGTCAGGCTCGTCTCCTGCGCTGCCCAACCGTTCTCATAGATCCACACGTCCCGGATCGGCTGGAACCCCGACCCCATGCCCCCCACGAGCACCACCCTCTGACGCAAACGATCCTCCGCGAACCCGGGGCTGTACCGCCCGCTCGGCCCGGCGCCCGTCACCAACTCCGTCCACCGATCCCCCGACCACTCCCACAGATCTTGATGCCACACCGTCACGCTCGGCGTCGCGCACGAGCTCGAAACCCCCCCGAATAACAGCATCCGCCCCGTCCCCGTCCGCTCCACCAGCGAGCCCAACAACCGCCCGGGAGGGGGCGACAAAAAGCTGTACGCCCGACTCCACACCGGCGCACTCTCGGGGCAATCGAAGATCCTCAGCCGCAGCGTCCCGTTGAACGACCGGTCCTGCTCGCCCACGACGTGCGTGGCGCTGATCGCTCCGTTCCCTCTCAGGACATACCGCCCCGCGGTCAGCGTCGACCCGGAGATCGTCCCGCCCCCGGACGACGCCGGTGAGAGGGAAACTGATGTGAACGGCCCGCCGCTGGTCGTGATCGAGAATCGATGCACGACATTCCCCGTGACTTCGATCTCAATCCCAGCGTCCCCACGACTGTCGTCGTACAACTGCAGGTTGGACTGCACACTCCCCACATATTCCGCCGGGTTGTCGAACGACGCGTACCCCGATCCCGTGATGCTTAGCACCACCTCGCTCGCGCTAGGCCTCTGCAACGACGCGCTGAACTCGATGTGAGAATGAGCGATCGTGGGAAAAGTCCCTGCCCCGTCAGGACCATACCCCCCGCCGGTCTGTCCCGTGCCGCCATCGGCTGAAAACGATTCCTGTGCACCATGAACGCCCACGAACCGGATGTTCGTCGGGTCGCTCACCGTCGCCCATTGTCCCGACGTTGTCCCCAACACTCCGCCAGATGCAATCGTCAAGTCCACGGCCGCCGCCTCGCCCGCGCCCAGCCCCACCAGCACCCCCAACACACACGCCCCACGCTTCCTCGCCGTCGCCATGATGCTTCTCCCCGCGCCCGGAGGCACATCCCCAACATACCCGGCCACCGCCTCGCCCGCAACACCCACGCCAGACTTCACGGCGTCTTCGCACGCTGCTCCCACGTGCCCGCCAGCTCTATCGCCCCCACGCCTTTGAGGCGCTCGCTCGCGACTTTGGCAAACTCCCCCGCGAGCGCGGTGTCATTGACCGACTTCAGCCCACGAAAGACGACATTGAGGACCTGATCGGCCTTGTCTTTCTCCCCGAGCCTCACCAGCACCTCCGCGTAGTCCAAGGTCACGCCCTGCGAGCGCTCGTCCTGCGGGCCCTGAATCCGCACCAACTCACCCGCCGCCCTCGCGTACAACTCCCGGGCCTCCTCCCATCGCTCCTGCTTGACGCACAGCAAGCCCCGGTTGGCGAGGGTGACCAGGGTCAGCGGGTGTCCGCCTCCGAGTTTCTGCTCCAGCTCGGTCGACGCCGACACAAGCGACTCCTCCGCCTCCCCATACCGCCCCAGCGCCATCAGCGCCCGCCCGCGTTCCGCCTCCGCCCGCGCCGCGTTGGACCTCCCGGGGTGGTGCGCGCGAAGCTCCCCGATCACGATATCGAGGTCCCGCACCGCCCTGCCCTGCAACACGGCGGCCTCCGCGATCGCCCCTTTCTTTCGTTTGTCCCGTCCCTCCTCGAAGTCCGTGAGCGCGAGGTTTACCTTTGTAATCAGCGTGTCGAGATCGCTCGGGCCAAGCACCTCGCGGCGAAGCGCGAGCACGTCCCGGTACTCCTCGCGAGCCTCCTCGTACCTTCCGGCGTGCTTGTACGCCCCCCCGAGCTGGTTCCTCACGTCCAGGACCTCACTCCTGTGGTCCCCGAAGCGGGCCCTCCGCGACGCGATGGTGTCGCGGAGCACCTGGATCGCCTCCTGCGGCTTGCCGTCAGTCTCCTGACGCAAGAGTGCCTCGCTTCGGCCACGCTCGTACTTCAGAATCTCATCCTCGTCGGCCCCCCCGTGCGACGTCGCGAGCCTGAGCGCCTCCTCGAAATGGCTCTGCGCTTCCGGGTGTGCCCAGAGGGCATTGAACACGCCGCCCATGAGTCCGTGCAGCCGACGACTGAGCCACGGATCCTTGCCGCCCGCCTCCGCGTGGATCCGGCGAGCCGAACCTTCCAGAGCCGTCCGGATCGCCAGGCGCGCCTGGTTGTTCAGTACTTCCACATCCCGGTCGCTCAGCGGCGCAAACACGTCCTCCTCGACAAACGCCACCACCCCGTCCGACACCCGGTTCGACCGCACCGCCCGCGCCCACGACCACGCCGAGAACACCGTCGCCCCGATCACTGTCGAAAGCACCACGCCGCTCACGAGCACCCCCGACCGATGACGCCGGACAAACTTCCGCGCCTGATACCACACACTCGGCGGCCCCGCCCGCAGCGCCCGCCCCTCCAGGTAGTTCCCCACGTCCTCCGCCAGCTCCGCCGCCGATTGGTACCGCTCGCCCCGGTTCTTCCGCATCGCCCGCAGCGGGATCCACTCCAGCTCCCGGCGCAGCTCGCGCGACGCCTCCCCGGGCTCCACGCCCAGGTTCTCCGCCCGCGACTGGCTCACCCTCGTGCTGGGGCGCGGCGGGTCGATCTCACGGATGATCCGCTGGATCTCCTCAAACGCCAGACGCCTCAGCTCCTCGCGCCCGAAGGGGAGCTCCCCCGTCAGCATCTCGTACAGCAGCACGCCCAGCGAGTAGATGTCCGTCCGCGTGTCGATGTCCTGCGCCCCCGTCTCCGCCTGCTCCGGGCTCATGTACTCGGGGTTCCCCACGATCATCCCCTGCTCGGTGTACAGCGTCCGCTCCGTCAGGCGGTGCGCCGTCGCCTTCGCCAGACCGAAATCGATGATCTTGACCACCGTCCGCCCGCCCTCCGCCTCGCTCGCGAGCACGTTGGCCGCCGAGATGTCCCGGTGGATGATCCCCTTCATGTGCGCGTGATGCACCGCGTCGCACACCTCCCGGAACAACTCCAGCCGCGCACGAGTCGAGAGCTTCGCCCGCGCGCAGTGCTTCGTGATCGAGATCCCGGGCACGAGCTCCATCACAAAGTACGGCCTGCCCCGCGCCGTCGAGCCCGCCCCGTACACCGCCGCGATGCTCCGGTGATTCATCAGAGCCAGCGCCTGCCGCTCGCTCTCGAACCGCGCGATCACCGCCTTGGTGTCCATCCCCGCCTTGATCACCTTGAGCGCCACGAACCGCCGCACCGGCGTTTCCTGCTCCGCCTTCCACACCGTCCCGAACCCGCCCTCCCCGATCACCTCGATCAGGCGGTACCCGTCGATCCGGTCCCCCGGGGCCTCCCCGCCGACGCCCATCGCCGGACTCCCGTCCCCGCCGAAGAACATCCCCGATCCGTCGTCTCGTCCCGCGTTCGAAGGCCCCATGCAACGTCTCCAAGTTCGCCACAGCCTACCACGCCGCCCACGGGGGTGTGCTTCGCCCGGGAGAGTTCGGGGCGCTTCGTAATATGTTGCTTGTAAAGAACTTATGAAAAATCCGACGCCGCGGCGCGCCCATCCGGTCTCCTCGCTCCTGTCTCCGGTGCCGACCTCGTCACGCACCCTCGGCACGGAGCCCGCCCATGTCCCCCCGTCCCCGCCGATCCGCCTTCGCCTGCCGCGACCTGCTCGCGGCGGTGGCGCTGGCCCTGGGCGTGGGCGCCGTGGCGACCTCCAACTCAAAGCCCGATCCCAATCTCGTTTCACCACGCCGAACCGTCGGCCCCGAGATCGCCCAGGCCTGCGCGATGATCGTCGCCCGCGACAGCCACTCCAGCGCCGCGATCCTCTCCCCCGACGGGCTGATCCTCACCAACGCCCACGCCGTCGCCTCACGCCTGCGTGAGTCCGAGGCCCTGAACGAGCCCGCCAGGCTCCCCGTTCGCCTCGGTCGCTTCGAGGCCGACCGCATGGTCGGCACGGGCGAGGAGCTCTGGGCCAGCGTTCTCGCCACCGATCCCGCCCGGGATCTGGCGCTCCTCAAGATCGAGCTTCCCGCGGGGCACGCGCCGCTCCCTCACGTCCGCCTCGCCAAGGGCGTGCGCTTGGGGGAGCCCGTGCTCGCCCTGGGGTGCCCCCGAAACGCCTTCCCGTTCATGATCAAGACCGGCACGGTCGCTGGCCTGGGTTCTCTCAAGACCGGACGGACCCGTTTCCTCGCCGACTCGGCACGCCTCGCCGCGGGATTTTCGACCAAGCCCGCGCCCGCGCGAGACATCGCCCTGGAAGCCGTCGCCACGACCGTGGCCCTCGCTCCGGGCGACTCCGGCGGGCCGCTCCTCAACGCCGAGGGAGAGCTGATCGGGCTCAATCTCTCCGTGCCCACCGACGACCCGGCGTCAGTGTCCTTCCACGTCTCGCTCCCCGAGATCCGCCTCTTCCTCGCCGAGCACCCCACGCCATCGGATACACTCGCAGGCGCTCCGTAACGCAGGCGCTCCATGACGATGGTCCAGTACCCCAACGCGACCACCAGGTTCCGCGAGCTGATCGTGAAGGGCGTCTCCTCCCGCATGGACCTCGTCCGCGAGCTGATGGCCCTCTACAGCCGCCCCCTCGCCGAGTACTTCCAGCGTTCCTCCTATCGCTCGCTCGCCGAGCCCGACGACATCGTCCACGGCTTCCTCGTCGGGCCCATGCTCCGCGACGGGTACCTCGACCGATGGCTCGGGTCCGGCAAACGCCTGCGCCACTGGCTCTCCAACGGGCTGCTCTTCCACTGCAAGGACGTCCGGAACGAGCAACGTCGCCAGCGGGGCCAGCCCCTCGACGACGCCGACCCGCCCGCCCAGGCCCCCGCCGCGCAGCAAGCCCTGGACCGCGGATTCACGAGTCACCTCGTCCGCGTCGCGCTCCAGCGCGCCAAAGACGCCAGCGCCGCCAAGGGCCAGCTCCAGCACTGGGACCTCTTCGAGCGCTACCGCCTCCGCGCCGTTCCCATCGAGTCGCTCGCCCGCGAGCACGCGCTCTCCGCCGAGCGCGTGCGGGTGAAGATCAAGACCGCGCAGCGGGCCTTCGTAGCGGGGCTCCGCGACGCCATCGCCGCCGACCTCGACAGCGCCACCCCCGACGACATCGACCGCGAGCTCCGGCTCCTCGCCGAGGAGATCCTGCGATGACTCCCCGCCCCGACGACGCACCCCTCGACCACGAACTCACCTCGCGCCTTATCCGCCTCGGCACGGAATCCGCGTCCACCCCGATGCGGCGCCTGCTCGCTCGCCTCGAAGAGCCCGACGCCCCGGCCTGGTTCGCCCGCGCGGCGGCCCGCCCGCCTATGGACCGCCTCCTCGCCGCCGATCGCCGCGATTTCGCCCCGCTCTCCCTGCCCGAGTTCCAGGAAGCCAAGGCCCTCGCCAAGTCCCTCGCCAAATCCCCGGCCCAGTCGGTCGCCAGTTCGCGCCCCGCCAGCCCGCACGCGCCCACCCACCACGAGGACGACACCCACCTCGCCACTCTCTCCTATTTCCTGGTCCTCGCCGCGGCCCGTCTCCGCCACGGCGTGTGGCTCACCTCCGAGCCCCCCGCGCGGGTCGCCTCCGAACTCTGGGATCTGGCCACGGTCCTCCCCGAATCCCTCGCCGACCTGGTCGCCCGCGCCGCCACCCTGGGCGAGGCCGAGTAACCGCCCCCGATTCCCCCGAAAGTAATTTCTCAATTCGTGAGTTTCCGCGCGCCCATCGCCCCGCCTCGCTCCTGTCTCTGACGTTCCGGCCACGCTCAACGCCGGGATCGCCCGACGGAACACGGTTCCCAGGCGTCGTCCGAGCCCAGGAGATCGCCATGACCACGCTCCACGCTGTCGTCCCCCCCCGTCTCGCCCGCCCCCAGGATTACCGCGGCCCGATCCGGCGGTTCCTCGGGGTGCTCGCCCGGGTGCTCCCGAGCATCACCACCGTCCGCGAGTCCTACAGGCGCCAGGCCCTCGACTTCCGCCGCCTCGCCAACGCCCAGAAGGATCTGGTCCTCGCCCGGGCCTACTACGACGCCGCCGCCGTCTTCGACGGCCTCGCCAAGAACGCATGATCCCCGCACTGGAGAGCGTTCTCGTGACACCCGCCAACCTTCGGCGGGTGTCATGCTGCGCTCAGCGCCCCGCGCCCGGCGTCACGGCGTGCCCGGCGATTCGGACGATTTCGTCTCGCGTCCAGCCTTGAGCCTTGACGAGCGGCAGCACCGCCCGCAGCGGATCCAGCCCGCGCTCAAATACCACGACCTCTTTCCCGGCACGCGCGTTCATCGCCGCCCCCAGCCCGCGCAGCCCCGCGTCGTCCAACCCCAGCACGCACGCGATCGGATCGTCCGTTGTCTCCGCGCCCGACAGGTACCGCATCGGGCCTAGATCCGGGCCCGGCGCGGCGTGCGGCGGCTTCTCCGCGCCCGCCGCCCCTACGAACACCCCACGCGGATCCACGCCCCGCAGCGCCGAGCGCACCGCGTACAGCTGCTCCCCGCTCAGCTTCTGCACGAGCGAGTCCGGCGGCGCGAACAGCACGTTCACAAACCGCACGCTCACCGAGTTCGATCGCTTCGCCTCTTCCTTCGCCCCCGCGGTCAGCGACGCCTTGCCCAGCTCGGTCGACGCCGGTGCCACGCACAGCGATCCATCCCCCGACGCGCTCGCGCACACGTCGAAGTTCACCGTGATCTCCGCCGGGTACAGCCCCATCTCGCCCTCGGAGGGCTGCGCCCGGATCAGCTCCCCCAGCCCCTGCCCCAGGTCCGCGAGCGCCGCCTTCAGCGTGATCGCCTCGGGGTTCTTGACCACCGACCGCGTCGCGCACCCGGCAAACGTCAGCGCCAGCACCCAGAACAACCCCACGCCCGCACACGCCGTTCGCATGATCCGCCTCCCGCGTTCCTCTTCGACCGCCGCGCGAGTCTATCCGCGATCGTCCTCCCCCGTGCGCCGAGAGACTGTTCCAGAACCCTACCCCATCTCGTGGCACAGGCGTCCCGCCTGTGTCTCCATCTTCTACTCTGTTCCTCATAGCCCAGGCGTCGACGCCTGGGCTCCCTCTTCTCGTGGCTCAAAGACAGCCTCTAGAACCCCGCCTCGATCCCGCTCGTCCGCAGCAGCGTCCGGAACGACTCGCTGAACACGAAGTTGTGCTCCGGGAAATCCACGCCCGCCATGTTCTGGTCGATGTGGCTGAACATCAGGTCGATCGTCCCGACGCGCTCGTACCCCCGCTCCGGACGCGCGTGATCGAGCAGCTCGACGATTCCCCCGGTCGACGCCCCGCCCCGGTCCATCTGCTGGATGGTGGCCGTGTACCGCAGCGTCTGCCCCGGCAACGCCTCGCGCGACAGCTCCGCCAGGCTCACCTTCGCCAGGATCACCTTCTCGCGGAACTCCTGCGCGTGCCCCACGAGGATCCCCGCCGACTGCGCCATCCCCTCCACGATCAGCGACATAGGCATGACCGGCAGGGCCGACCGCGGCCCCGACGCCGGGAAGTGATCGTGCAGGTGCTCCTCGGCCAGGGAGACGTTCTTGATCGCCACGAGCCGCTCGCGCGGGCGCAGCTCGACGATGCGATCGATCCACATCCAGCGCACGAGGGTGCCGCTCCCGTCTCGCCCTACCTCGCCGCCAGCTTGCGCTCGACGAACGAGACCAGCGCGTCCACCGTGATGATCCGCCCGACCTTCGCCACCTGCGGATCCTTCTCGAACTCCGCGAAGTCGAAGTGGGGGAGCTTCCCCTTGAGCGCCGCGAGCCCCTGGGGCGTCACCTTCCCGTCCTTCACGTACTCCGGATCCTGCGCCACGCTCTCGGGGAACAGCTCCCCCTGCGCAATCTTGAACCCGAACGCCTGCTCCAGCTTGAACACGATGTCCAGAAAATCGATCGACTCGGCCCCGAGGTCCGCCGTCAAGGACGCCGCGCCCGACACCTCGTCCTCGTCCACCGCGAGCGCGTCCACCAGCACCTCGCGAACCTTCCGGAAGATCTCGTCACGCGTCATGGGATGTCTTTTCCTTCGCCCAACCGCACCCAACCGGCACGCGTCCCCGCGACGCCCTCGGCCCGAAGAACTCCGCGACCGATCTTGCACGCCGCTCCGAACGCCGCAACCGCCCACTGTAGATCGCCTCGCGACCGACCGTCCATCGCTCCCGTCAGCCCGTCCTCGCCCCCCGCATCGTCAGCCGCCCCGACGCCGCCAGGGGCGCGCCCTCCGGGTCGCCCAGCACCCCAACCTCGCCCTTGACGTCCACGCTCCCGTCCTCGCCCGCCTTGTGCAGCGTCACCTCCACGCGCAGGGTGTCCCCGGGCTTGACCATCCGACCGTACTTGAGCGCCCGCACCCGCCCCAAGACCAGCGGCGGGCCCGCCCCCGTGTCCAGCAGCCGCCGCGCCGCCTGCACCATGCACTCCAGCATCATCACCCCCGGCAGCACCGGGAACGTCGGGAAGTGGTCCGCAAGGTACTCCTCGCCCCCCGTCACGCACTTGAGCGTCACGATCCGCGTCGCGGACTGCTCCATCACTCGATCCACAAGCTCGAACCGCATCGCGGTGAGGGTATCCTCTGCGCTCATGCCCAGCGTCACCGACCAGGCCGTGTGCATCAGGCACTGGGACTGGTCCGAGACCAGCCAGACCGTCTCCCTCCTCACCCGCGACCACGGGATCGTCCGAGGGCTCGCCAAGGGCGCCAAACGCGAGCGCTCCAGCTACTCCGGCGGGATCGAACTCCTCACCCGCGGCGAGGTGCTCATGATCGTGAAGCCCGGCGACGCCCTCGCCGTCCTCACCTCGTGGGATCTCCGCGAGACGTTCCCCGCCGCCTCGCGGTCCCTCCGCGCCTTCCACGCCGGGATGTTCCTGATCGACGCGGTCGCCCACGCCCTCACCACGCACGACCCGCACCCCAATGTCTTCGACGCGCTGCTCACCGCCCTCCGAGCCCTCGTCGCCCCAGGCCACGAAGAATCCGTCGTCGTTGCTTTTCTTTGGTCGCTCCTCACCGACACCGGGCACCAGCCCGAGATCCACGCCGAGCCCGCGCCCGCGTCGCCGACCACCTACGGCTTCGCCCCGCGCCTGGGCACCCTCGTCCCCGATCCGGGCGACGGAATCGACGTGGTGAACTCCGAGCCGGTCTGGCGCGTGCGTGCGGAGACCGTCCGATATCTCCGATCCTTGTCCCGCGGCGAATCCACCTCATCCGCCGCGGCCCCGCGGGCGCTGCGCCTCCTGGCGTCCTACTTCCGCGAGGTCTTCGGCGTGGAGCCCGCCTCGATGCCGCCCATGCTCGCGGCATTCCAGCCCGCCCCCGGCTCTCGGGGGGAGTGAAGCCGACACCCGCCTTGGTCGATGTTCTGGAATCCCCGGGCTTCCCCTGCTCGGGCGTCCCGACCCCCACGCACAGGCGGAGCGCGATGAAGAACGACCTGATCGAAGAGGTCCTGGCCTGCCCGGCCTTGCCGTCGCTCCCCGCCGTGGCGCTGCGCGTGATCGATCTGACCAGCGATCCCAACGTCAAGATGCACGAGCTGGCCGAGACGATCACCAACGATCAGGGTCTGGCGGCGAAGATCCTGAAAACGGTGAACTCGAGCTACTACGCGCTGCGCACGCCGTGCGGCTCGATCCAGAAAGCGCTCGTCATGCTCGGGCTTTCGCCCGTGAAAACGCTTGCACTGGGGTTCTCCCTGGTGTCCTCGATGGACACCCGGGGGGACAGCGGGTTCGACTACGTGGCGTACTGGCGGCGGGGGCTGTACACGGGCGTGGCGGCGAAAGCGTTTGCAGAGGCGGTGCGCTCGCCGATCTCCGAGGAGGCGTTCCTGGCCGGGCTGCTGCAGGACATCGGGCAGATGGCGTTGTACCGGGCGCTGCAGGGGCGATATCTGAAGGTGATGGCCAAGGCCGATGGCGACCACCGCAAGCTGGCGAAGGCGGAGCTGGAGGAGCTGGACACGCAGCACGCCGAGGTGGGGGCGATGCTGGCGCAGCGGTGGAAGCTCCCCGCGGACCTGACGATGGCGGTGCGGTACCACGAGCGTCCGACGGCGGCGCCTCCGGAGCAGGCGATGATCGTGAAGTTCGTGGCGCTGGGCCAGTGCATGCACGACGCGCTCACCGACCGCGACCCGCGCGACGCGATGCGCCGGACCTACGAGCGGGCGCAGCAGTGGCTCGAGATGGGGCCGACGGCGGTGGACGATCTGGTGAAGCGCGTGGCGGAGCAGGTGAAGGAAGTGTCGCGGCTGTTCAAGCTGGACACGGGCGTGGCGGCGGACGCGGACGAGATTCTGAAGATCGCGGAGGAGCGTCGGGCGGTTCTGGAGGGGGGCGTGCCGCTCTCGCCGGACGGGGACGGGCTGACGCGGCTGGTGGCGCGAGACGCGGACGTGGACCCGTTGACTGGGGTTCTGAGCCGCCAGGGATTCGACAGCACGGTTCGTCACGCGTTCCAGGCGGGGTTCCGGTCGGGGTCGTGGACGGGCATCGTGCAGTGCATCATCGACAGCTACGGGAAGGCGCTGCCCGGGGACAGGCTGGAGCTGGCGGACGAGGGGCTGCTGTCGGTTTCGGGGGCGCTCACGAAGCACTTCGAGCCTCGCGGGGGCGTGGTCTGCCGGCTTTCCAAGGACCTGTTCGCGGTGGTGATCACGGGCGCGGACCAGGGGGCGCTCTTGTCGATGGTGGCGGCGCTTCGCGGGGCGATGCAGGCGGGGTCGATGCGGGATCGGGGGCTTCAAGTGAGCCTCGCGAGCGCGTCGGCGGGCCCGGGGACGGTGATGTCGTCGCCCACGGAGCTGGTGATCGCGGTGACGAAGGCGTTGCAGGCCGAGCGGAAGAGCGCGGGGCAGAGCCGGGCGGCGTGAGCGGTCGGGGGCAGCTCGCCGCGAGGTGGCGTCGGGCCGTTGAGCGGGCGGGTGAGCGAGTCGAGATCAAAGAAACACCCGCGACGCGTCGTGGGCAGCGTCGCGGGCGCGAGGGTTCGATCGGTCCGGCGGGCTGGGGCTCCGAGGGCGAGTCTCTCGGGGGCGAGAGTTTCAGCACCCGGCTTCGAAGTGGGTGAGGTAGAAGATGAGGTCGTCGATGGTGACCCCGCCGTCGGGGGTGCCGGTGCCCGAGCCGTCGTCGAGGTCGGCGCCGATGTCTCCGAGCTCGAAGAGGGAGAGGTAGTAGATGAGATCGTCGATGGTGACCCCGCCGTCGGGTGTTCCAGTGCCCGAGCCGTCGTCGACATCGGCGGGGCAGGCTGGGGTGGGGCAGATGTAGCGTGCGGTGTGCGCAGAGACCTGGGCGTTGACGGTATTGAAGAGGCCTGCGACGTGGACCTCGCCGTCGGGTCTCTGCCCGAGGGCGAAGACGGCACCGTCGAGAACGCCGACGCCCGTCCACGTCGTGCCGTCCCATAGGGCGAGGTT
This sequence comes from uncultured Phycisphaeraceae bacterium, assembly GCA_964614075.1. Lineage (GTDB taxonomy): Bacteria > Planctomycetota > Phycisphaerae > Phycisphaerales > UBA1924. The sequence continues at coordinate 40,573 of CAZTJZ010000001.1, read as the reverse complement.
GCTCACGGGGTCACCGAAGAGTTGGTGGAAGGTGCCTCCGACGAGGAAATCTCCGGAGTTGAGGGCGAGGAGGGCGTGGAAGTTCGAGCCCGAGGCGATGACGTTTCCGGCGTTGGACCATGCCGAACCGTTCCACTCGGCGATGTGCGCCACGGGGATCGAGAACGCGCCGGCGAAGTCGAACTGTCCGGCGGCGAGTACGCGTCCCGAGGCGTTGACGGCGATCTTGGTCACGCGCGCCCCGACGCCCGTTACCCCGGAGTCGAGCGAGGACCACGCGGACCCGTTCCAGAGCGCGATGTTGGACACGGGCGTCGACGCCCCGGCGAGGGTGAAGCTGCCGCCGACGACCAGCGAACCGCCGGGGGCGACGGCGAGCACCTCGAGCGTGCCGTTGACTCCTCCGGCGTACTCTGACCATGCCGTGCCGTCCCATCGGGCGAGGCGTTTCGCGGGCGTGGGCCCGACCTGGGTGAACTGCCCCGCGGCGAAAATGTCCCCGGCGGGCGACACGACGACGGCATTAATCCAGGACTCGAAATCGTCCCCGAGGGTGGTCCAGGTGGAGCCGTTCCAGCGCCGGACTCGGTGGGTGTGTGGCGGGGTGGGTTGCACGACGTATTCGGCGATGATCAGGTTCCCCGCGGCGTCGCACGTCATGGCATTGACGAAGCCGTCGGGCTCGATAGCGAGCGGGTTCCACGCGGTGCCGTCCCAGCGGATGATCCGACGGGGCTGGAGGCTTCCCGCGAAGGAAAAGTCGTTGGCCTGGAAGACATCGCCGTTGGGCGCGACGGCGAGCAGGCGTCCGGAGAAATAGGACCCGGAATTGAAGCTGGCCCAGGCCCCGGTGCCTCCGCGGTAGAGCGATCCGCGTGTGGCGTTGGTGCCGACGATTTCGCCGGTGGTCATGATGCCGAGCAGGCCCGGGTAGTCTTGATCAACGTCGAGGTCAAGCGAGGTCCACGCGGTGCCATTCCAGCGGGCGCCTCCGGTAATGGGCGTTCCCCCGGCCGAGGAGAGGTGGATGCCGCCGACGAGGACGTTGCCCGAGGGTTCGACGACGATGCTGGTGACCTCGGCGTCGGGGTTGGTGCCGCCGTTGCCGAAGTCAAACCACGCCGAGCCGTTGTACCGGGCGAGATTGGTGACGCTGACGGTTCCGGCGGTGTCGAACGCGCCTCCGACCAGCACGTCGCCGTTGGGCAGAACAGCGAGCGACTGGACGCCGCCCATGTCGCCCCCGAGCGAAAGACCGGCGCCATAGGCCGCCCAGCCCGTGCCGTTCCAGCGGGCGATGGCGTTCACGTTCGTGTTGCCGGCGCGGTTGAAATACCCCGCGGCGACGAGGTGTCCGTTGGGGCGCACGGTGAGCGCGGCGCACTCGCCGATCTCGGTGTCGAAGCGCAGGCCGGCGCCGAGCGTGGACCAGGTCGTGCCGTTCCACTGCGCGATGCTGTTGGCGGGGGTGGTTCCGGCGACCTCGAAACCTCCGCCGGCGACGAGGTTCCCGTTGGAGAGGACGGCGAGCGCTCGGACGTATCCCGCCGATCCGGCGAGGTCGGTCAGCCCATCTCCGAGCGCGGACCAGGCCGTCCCGTTCCATTGCGCGATGCTGTTGACGCTCGTCCCTCCGGCGGAGCGGAAACCGCCGGCGGCGACGAGGTTTCCGTTGGGGAGGACCGCGAGAGCGAGCACGCCGACATCGAACCCGAGGCCGGAGAAGTGATCGACGAGGATCCCGTCCCCGAGCGGCACCCAGGTCGTGCCGTCCCACATCGCGATCGAGTTGGCGGGCGTGTCACCGATGAGCGGAAAATCGCCGGCGACGACCAAGCGGGGCGTACTCGGGCCCGCGCCGTCTGGATCCCAGTTGATCGAGCAGAACACACTCCCGCCCACGTAGGACCCGCCCGGGCCCGGGTATCCGCTGAACCCGGGCACTCCCTCGCCCGGGAGCCATATGGGGTTGGGGCACTGGGCGTGGGCGACCATCCCGCCGCAGAGGGAGAGCCCGAAGAACACGCCTCGACACATCATTGGCCAACTCATGTTCGGTGTTCCTTGGTACTCTGTCATGACGGACGTGACGGGTGGTGATCGTGCGTGCGGGACCCGCGGGGTTCAGCACCCGGTCTCGAAGTGGGTGAGGTAGAAGATGAGGTCGTCGATGGTGACCCCGCCGTCGGGGGTGCCGGTGCCCGAGCCGTCGTCGAGGTCGGCGCCGATGTCTCCGAGCTCGAAGAGGGAGAGGTAGTAGATGAGATCGTCGATGGTGACCCCGCCGTCGGGTGTTCCAGTGCCCGAGCCGTCGTCGACATCGGCGGGGCAGGCTGGGGTGGGGCATCCATAGATCGCGAAGTTGGCGGAGACGCTCCCGCCGACGAAGACGAAGGTCCCGCCCATGGCGATGTTGCCGTTGGGCAGGGCGTGGACGACGCTGGCGCCGCCTTGGATTGTGGGGCCCAGGGCTCCCCAGCCGCCGCCATCCCAGACGGAGACGGCGTCGGCGATGGGCCCCGCGGCGACGATGCTGTTGTCGGGGAGCGAGGAGAGCGAGAAGATGAGTCCACCGGGGAAGCCCGTGCCGACGGGCACCCAGGCCGACCCGTTCCATCGCGCGACGTTGTTGAGGATGGTGAAGTTGTTGTCGTCGGGGAACTGCCCGGCGACGATGACGTCGCCGTTGGTGAGGACGGTGAGACTGTACACGGTGTCGAAGTTGAAGGGATTCCCGACGCCGCTGCCCATGGCGTTCCAGGCGGTGCCGTCCCATTCGGCGACGTTGGGCGCGAAGACCCCGTTGGCGGTTTCGAAGTTTCCTCCGGCGACGATGTGCCCGTTGGGGAGGACGCCGACGGTGCTCGGAGCTCCGAAGCCGATTCCTGTCGCGAAGGGCCCGCCGAGGATGGTCCAGGAGGACCCGGCGAGCGTGTAGACGCCCCCGACAAGGGACTGTTGTCCGGCGGCGATCACGACTCCCGAAGGGAGGAGAGCCAGGTCGTAGGCCTTGAAGTTGGTGGTGACGGTGCTCCAGGCCGTGCCGTCCCAACGAGCGACCCGGTGTTCAACCGGACCAACGCCTGAGGGGACGAATGTTCCGGCGGCGAGGAGCGTGGAGTCAGGCAGGGCGAGGAGGGAACCTGGGACAAAGTCGAGCCCCGCGCCCAGGGCGTGCCACGCCGAACCGTCGAAGCGTGCGACGTGTCGTGCGGCGATGCCCGGCGCGGTCTCGAACAGCCCGGCGACGATCACGTCGCCGTTGGGCAGATGCTCGACGGCGTTGATGCTGTGGTTGAAGCCCGTGCCGTAGTTCGACCAGGTGCTCCCGTTCCAGAGGGCGGCGCCGCCCTTAAGTACTCCGGCGGCGACGAGCTGGTTCGAAGGGAGCGGGAGTAGGGAATAGACCGAGGCGCCGTAGTTGGAGTAGTGGAGCGGGTCGAGGTTTCCCAGCGAGGTCCAAGCGGTCCCGGTCCACCGTGCCAGCCCGCGGATCTGGGTGGTGCCGGAGGTCTGGAAGGTCCCGGCGGCGATGAGATCCCCGGCGGAGAGGTGGGCGATGCTGACAACGCCGTCGAAGTTGGCGGGGACACCCAGCCCGCCGGCGAGCGCGGACCAGGCGCTGCCGTTCCATCGCGCGATGTTGTTGGCGGGCACGCCGCCCGCCGAAGTGAAGACGCCCCCGACCACGACGTCACCGTTGGGGAGCACATCGAGGCCTTGTCCGATCGGGTCAAGGCTGACGGTTCCCCCCAGCCCGGTGCCCAGGGCAAACCAGGTGGAGGTGGTGCCGTTGGCGGCGAAACTCAGGCGGGCGACGCAGTTGGCGAGCGTGGGTCCGGCTCGGTTGAACGATCCGGCGACCATGATGTCGCCGTTGGCCATGAGCGCGAGCCCGTTGCCTCCGCCCTGATCGTTGCCCGTGGTCCCGGCGCGGAGGCCCTGGTCGATGGCGAACCAGTCCGTGCCGTCCCATCGCGCGATGCCTCTGGCGACCACGGCGCCGCCCGCGGTGAGGAATCCTCCGGTGACGATCACATGCCCGTTCGCTCGGACCACGATGTCGGAGACAATGCCGTCCACGCCGTCGCCCAGGGCGGACCAGGCGCTGCCGTCCCACACGGCGAGGTTGTTGGCGGGGGTTCCGCCCGCGGTGGAAAAGAACCCTCCGGCGAGCAGTCGTCCGTCGTTCAGCGTGGCGAGGGCGAAGACGGGCCCGTCAAAGAAGTCCGACTCCATCGTGGATCCGAGTGCGGTCCACTGGCTCCCGTCCCAGGCGGCGATGTTGATGGCCGAGACGCTGCCGGCGTAGTCGAACGTGCCGCCCACGACGATCGAGGTGGGGAGCGGGCCGGCGCCATCGGGATCCCACGTCGTTGTGGTCTTGATCTCGCCCACGACGCCCCCGAACGGGTCCGAGTAGCCCTGGATTCCCGGGACTCCCGCGCCGGGGAGCCAGCCCGGAGACGGGCACTGGGCGGGGGCGAAGCCGGGCAGCATCGCGACCAGCGTTGCCGCGGCGAGGAGTTGGCCGCGGTGCATGGGGCGCCATCGGGGCGTTGCGTTCATGGACGATCTCCGGGGGTGTGGGTGCGCGAGAGCACGCCTCGCGGCATCGCCGGGGTCACGATACCGGAAGGGGGGAGGGCGTGCAAGGCATTTTCGTACGAAATCACAAATTCGCGCGAAACCACGATCGTGCGGCGTGCGGCTTCCGTTACAATGTTCTCGTGCGATCGACCGGATCCAACGCCGTTGGGGCCCCCCGCACCACGGGCGATTCCGCGTTCCTTTTGGAGAGCGAGCGGTCCCTGCACGCGCTGCGGGGCGCGATGCGGCGGCTGCTGGAGGGGGCGCCCGTCCGGGTGCGGCGTGCGGCGGATCTTCAGCGGGGGCTGCGGGTGCGGGCGCCGCTGGCGTGGCAGGTGTTCCGGCTCGCCCGGTCCGAGGATGTGCTGGGGGCGGTGGCGTTTGTGCCGCTCGCCGACGCGATGGGCAAGGTGCTCGACGCGGCGGAGCGGGGCGGGTTCTCCGCCCGGGCGATCGGTTCCGTGCGTGACGCGTACGAGAAGTTTGAGGCGGTGGTGGCCCGCCACGCCGGGAATCGCGCGACCTTCGAGGCGATGCTCTCCAAAGGGGGCGGGAACGAGGTTCTAGACCTCAAGACGCGTCGAGCGGCGTTCCGGGCGAGCGCCCAGCTGTGGGGCATCCAGGCTCGGCTGACGTACCGCTGCATGATCATGGGGATCGAGGACTCGGAGCCGGCGCTGTTGTCGGCGATCATCCAGGGCTCGATCGGTCTTCGGACGCTGCGCGCGGGGCGGAGCCTCCCGGTCTGCCGCAGGACCATCACGCTCACGCGCTCGGACAAGGACGAGGAGTTCATCCCGGAGTCGACGGGTCCTTGGCTTCTGGAGGATTTCTGCAGCGCCGAGCTCCCGCGGATCTCGACCAAGCGTCGCGGGTCGGTGGCGCACGATTTCATCGAGTTCTCGGGGGTGGGGCTGACGGCGGAGACGGACGTGTTCATCGCCACCAAGCTCTCGGGGGGGATGAAGGCGACGGACGAGGATGCCGGGGTCACGTCGATGATCCGTGTCCCGACGGAGGACTATGTCGCGAACATGCTCGTGCCGGTCGGCGTCGTCGATACGGCGAGCGCGGCGACGCGGATCTTTGGGTGTCTCGAGGACGTGTCCGCGGCGGAGACGGCGCACAGCGACTATCTGCTGCACCCGGCGCGCCCCGCCGAGTATCTCGGGCGCTCGCTGGACGCGCTGATGTGCCCGGAGTTCCCGCGGTGCCCGGAGTTGATCCGGTTCGTGCTGCGCGAGCTCGGGCGGGGGCGGGAGGAGTTCGACATCTTCCGCTGCCACATCCGCTTCCCGATGCTGCACACGTGCGTGGGCCTGCGGGCGCTCACGCCGACCTCCGCGCGTGTTCCGGCGGAGAAGGGCGAGCCGAGCGGCGCTCGAGCGCCGCGCCGGCGGGGGTCGCGGGGGTCGTGAAGGTTCGGCGTCGGGGCGGCGGTCACGCGCGGGGGAACTCGAACCCGATCTCGTAGTAACACTGCCACATCGGGTAGGTCTGAGCGCCGCGATATCCGAGAAACTCGTTGGGGTTCCACCCGAGCCGCTCGAACATCCAGGCGACGAACTCGGCGTGGCGTGGCCAGGCGCGCGTGGGGGAGTTGGCGAGCCCGCGGCCCAGGAGTTCCAGGGTGATCGGGATGGGGAGGCGTTCGTGCCAGAGCTTCTGCTCGTCGGGCTGTCCGCCGACGTTGGACCGGTACACGCCGGGGTTCCAGGTGGGCAATGCGTTCCTTGGCGGCCCGGTGGTCACGCTCTTGTGGACGGGGACGGCGGGGTCGTGGGTGGATCTCACGCGGTTCTTCCTCCGGGGTACGAGTCGTCGTACGCCGTCAGCATCTCCGTGGACGCGACTCCATCTCCGTTGCGGGGTTGGCGGTGGTCGATGGTGGGCTGGCGGAGCACGCGATGCTGTGGACCAGGCCGATCGTGGTGACCTGCGTTGCCGACGTGGACGACGGGAGCGGCACCGGTACGAGAGACGGCGGGGTGACGATCGAGGACCTGGTGTACTTCCTCGAGCGGTTCGCCGGCGGGTGCTGATCGCGTGGGGCGCGAGGGGTGTCCTGTCGCGGGCTCGCCCGCGTGCCGGGCTTGCGATCGAGACGACGCGGCCTATTTCGGGGTGAGCAGGCCGAAGGTTTGCGCGTGGATGGGGAAGGCCTTGGCGGCGTCCTGGAGGTCCTTGCGGGTGAGGCGTTCGATCTTGGCGAGTTCGTCCTCGATAGGGCGGTACTCGGCGAGGTAGACCCAGTTGTGCCCGAGTCGGTGCATGCGGTCGGCGGGGCGCTCGGCGCCGAGCGTCGCGCCGGTGGCGATCTTGGCCTTGAGGCGGACGAGGTCGTCGTCCGTGATGGAATCGACGAGACGGGAGAGCTGGGCGGCGATGGCGCTCCAGATCGCGTCGGCGCGCTCGGGGTCGCCCGAGGCGAAGATGAAGAACTCCCCGAAGCCGTCGTGCGAGGAGAAGGAGGCCTGGGCTTCCTCGGCCAGCCCGGGCTCGATGAGCGCCCAGTGGAGGAGGCTGTTGTCGCTGGCGCCCAGGACCTGGGCGAGCAGGGCGCAGGCGTAGCGCCGGTCGTCGGCGTGGGCCGGCCCGTCGCATAGGGCGAGGAGGTACGCCCGGCTCACCTTGTCGTCCTTGAGCTCGACGCGTCCGCCGGCGATTCTGGGATGGGTATTGTCGCGGCCCACGCGGGTGGGGCGCCAGTTCCCGCACCATTTCTCGGCGAGATCGACGATGCGGGAGAAATCGAGGCGTCCGGCGAGGGCGAGGATGGTGTTGTCGGCGGAGTATCGGCTCTCGAAATAGTCGCGCATCTGGGGCGCGGTGAGAGCGGTGATGGATTCGGGCGTGCCCAGCACGCGGTGGCTGAGGGGGTGGGGGCCGAAGTGCTTCTCGGTGCAGGCCTCGTAGAGGACCCAGAAGGGCTGGTCCTTGTACATGGCGATCTCTTCGAGGATGACGCCCTTCTCGGTGGTGAAGTCGGACTCGCGAAGGGCGGGGCGCATCATGCGGGCGAGCAGCTCGACGCCGGGCTCGAGAAACTCCGGGAGGAGGTGGGCGTAGAAGCAGGTCATCTCATTGCTGGTGAAGGCGTTGTTGCGGGCGCCCATCTCGTCGAATCGGCGGTTGAGCTCCTCGGCGGAGATGTCGCTGGTGCCCTTGAACATCATGTGCTCAAGGAAATGGGAGACGCCCATGACCTTCGTGGCCTCGTCGCGGGCGCCGGTCTTCACGAAGAACCCGGCGGCGGCGGAGTGCGCGGCGGGGTCGACCTCGGCGAGGATGGTCAGGCCGTTGGGAAGGGTGTGGCGGCGGAACTCGATGGGCATGGAAGAGGTTATGTTGGGGAGGAACGGGAAGATGGGTAAACCGTCCGGGGGAGAGGCGGGGAAGCTCGGAGGAGGTGACAGCGCGGACGCGGCTTTTTCGCATGAGATGATGATGCGGAAGATGGGCCGCGGCGGCTGGCGGCGGCGTCATCAGAACCGACAGGAGACTCGATCATGATTCGTGCACCACGGGGTGGGTTTGTCGGGCTCGAGGCGTTGGAAGGGCGGCGGCTGCTGGACGGGGCGCTCCCCTTCGAGAGTTATTTTCCGGAGGGCTTCGCGTCGGCGGTGATCGACGCGAGCGCGGCGGTCGAGAACCCGACGGGGACACCCGTTCAGTACGAGCTGCACGCGCGGTACGAGTTCGGGGAGCGCGACCAGCTTGTGGCGAGCGGGACGCTGCCGGCGTTCGGGCGTGCGGAGCATGTGCTGAGCCGGAGCGGGGGCGTGGCGGCGGTGCGGACGGGCGTGCCGTACGCGCTGGTGCTGATGGCGCAGACGGAGATCAACGCGACGCTGCGTCACAAGGACTTCGGGAATGAGCTGTTCGAGTCGTTCACGTCGGACCGTCAGACGGAGTGGTCGTTCGGGGAGAACCGGCGCGACGATGACTATCTGGATTTCGTGCTGCTGTACAACCCCGGCGACACGCCGGCGAACGCGACGATCACGATGTACGGGAGCGGCGGGGTGGTGACGACGGCGACGTTCCACCTGGAGGGCCAGCGGCGCGGGGGGTGGTCGATCCGAGATCTCCCCAACGTTCCCAACGGGGTGTACGCGGCGAAGGTGTCGTCGAGCGGGGCGATTGTCGCGGGCCAATCGCAGTACCACACGCGGAGCCGCCACGGATTCAGCCAGATCGGGACGGGGGGCGACGGGGCGACGGAGGGGTTCGTGCCGGCGGTGGAGCTGGAGCGGGATTTCTTCGCGCGTCTGAACGACCCGGCGGGGACGGACATCCCGGGTCAGCGCCGGAACCTGTACGTGTCGATCCTGAACGCGAACGCGACGCAGGCGTCGAGCGTGACGCTGACGTTCGTGTTCGACGACAACACGGTGGCGCCGGTGACGCGGACGGTGAACATCCCGGCGGGGACGCGGCAAACGATCAACCTGACCGACCTCACGATCCCGGTGGAGCGCGAGTTCGGGATTCTGTACCGGGCGTCGTCGGCGGTGACGGTGTCGTCGGCGGTGATCCAGGGGCAGAGCCTGGTGGGGGTGGACGCGGCGACGCGGGCCGCCACGACGTGGACATTCGGGCAGGGCTCGATGAGCATCACGGCGTTCGGGCGCGGGCTGCGCGAGGACGTGTACCTGTTCAACCCGACCGCGAGCGAGGTGACGATCAGCGTGGACCTGATCGGGTCGAGCGGGACCATCGCCACGGTGACGAAGCGCGTGAGCGCGCTGGAGCTGGAGGACGTGGATTTCAGGGACGTGACGGCGTTGATCGGGCGGACGGACCCCACGCCGTTCACGGTGGTGGTGCGCAGCCCCGTGCCGATCGTTTCGTCGTACGAGCGGCGTGATCCGTTCCGGAACGTGGACTTCTCGGTGCTGGGCGTGCCCTCGGGAACGGTGGTGAGCCTGGGGAGCGTGCTGGCGCCGGTGGGAACGGTGCCGGGCGGAGGCGATGACAACGGCGGGAACAATGGGAACCGCGGGCCTGGCTGAGCGGCGGGGTTGTGAATGAGAACGACCCAGGGCGGGCGTGGCGCCCGCTCTCTTTGTTTTCGTGCGCCTCGGGCGGGAAGCGTGCTACTTCGCCGGCGCGGTGAGGGCGGCGAGGCAGGCGTCGGCGGCGCTGGCGATGGGGACGAGCTCGCCCTTGCCCTGGGCTTTGCGCGGCTTGAACTCGACGGAGTTCTGCTCGAGAGCCTTGTCGCCCAGGGTGATGCGGACGGGGATCCCGACGAGGTCGGCGTCCTTGAACTTGACCCCGGCGCGCTCGTCGCGGTCGTCGATGAGCACGTCGGCGCCGCGCTGGGCGAGGGCCTGGGAGAGCGTCGCGGCGACCTCGCGCTGTCTTGCGTCGTCGGGCTTCATGAGGGTGATGAGGACGTGGTAGGGGGCGATGGCGGCGGGCCAGATGATGCCGTCCTGGTCGTGGGACATCTCGACGCAGGCGGCCATGGTTCTCGAGACGCCGATCCCGTAGCAGCCCATGATGACGGAGCGTTTCTGCTGGTGCTCGTCGAGGACGGCGAGGCCCATGGCGTCGGAGTACTTGGTGCCGAGCTTGAAGATGTGCCCGACCTCGATCCCGCGGGCGGTCTCGAGGGCGGCGCCCTTGGCGCGGGGGGAGGGATCTCCGGCGAGGGCGTTGCGGAGGTCGCCGACCTTGACGCGGGCGGGGTCGTTGAGGATCGGGCCGACTTCTCGCGCCCAGTTGAAGTGCTTGACGTGGTGGTGGGGCTTGTCGGAGCCGCTGGCCCAGAAGCCGCCCTGGGCGGCGTCGTGGTCGATGAGGAGGAGGGCGTTGGCGACGGTGTTGACGGTTCGGGGCGAGACGTAGCCGATGGCGAAGCCGGCGAGTCGGGCCTCGCTCTCGGGGGCGAGCTCGACGTGGTAGCCCGAGAGGGCCTTGACCTTACCCTCGTTGACGTCGTGGTCGCCTCGAACGACGGCGAGGACCCACGAGACGGCGTGCGCGGCGGCGGAGTTCGAGGAGGTGGGGGCGAGGGCTTTGAAGACGAGGGTCTTGAGCATGCGGTTGGGCTTGACGCCCATGAACTTGCCGACCTCGTCGATGCCGGGGAGGTTGGGGGTGTGGACCTCGGTGAGCTCACCCGAGGGCGCGGCGTTGAGGTCGAACGTGCCGCGGTTTCCGATCTCGCACTTCTCGACGTTTGCGGCGTACCCGGAGGCGGGGCAGCGGAGGATGGTGTCCTCGCCGCTGGGGCAGTTGATCATGAACTCGTGGCTGGCGGAGCCGCCGATGGGCCCGGACTCGGCCTCGACGGCGGTGTAGTCGAGCCCGCAGCGGGAGAAGATGTTGGAGTAGGCGCGGTACATCGCGTCGTAGGTCTCGCCGAGCCCTCCCGGGCCGTCGAGGGCGGCGTGGAAGGAGTAGGCGTCCTTCATGATGAACTCGCGTCCGCGCAGGAGCCCGGCGCGGGGGCGGGCCTCGTCGCGGAACTTGGTCTGGATCTGGTAGAGGTTGAGCGGGAGCTGCTTGTAGCTGTTGATCGCGCCCTTGACGAGCTCGGTGATGGTTTCTTCGTGGGTGGGCCCGAGGGCGGCGAGGTTGCCCTTGCGGTCGGTGACGCGGAAGAGCAGATCGCCGTACGCCTCGTGGCGGCGCGTCTGGGCGTAGAACTCCATCGGGACCAGGACGGGCATGAAGAGCTCGGCGGCGCCGGCGGCGTTCATCTCCTCGCGGACGATCTGCGAGATCTTGAGGAGCGTGCGCCACGCCAGCGGGAGGTAGTCGTACACCCCCGCGGCGACCTTGCGGATGAACCCGGCGCGGTGGAGCAGGACGTGGCTGGGGGTCTCGGCGTCGCTGGGCGCTTCACGCGTCGTGGGGATGAGCGTCGCGGACCAGCGGTGGATGTCGCCCGTGCGGGCGGCGGAGATGGTGTGCGGTGTGGGCATGGGAGAGTTTACGGTGTGGAGCGGGGTTTCAAAGCACGAGGAGATACGGACACAGGCGGGACGCCTGTGCCACAAGAAGTCAGAGCGTCTGGAGGCGTCCGCCGTCGACGGGGAGGTTGATCCCGTTGATGTAGCCCGCGGCGGGCGAGGCGAGGAACGCGACGGCGGCGGCGATCTCCTCGGGCGTGCCGAATCGCCCGGCGGGGATCGTCGCTTTCATGTCCTTGGCGACCTGCTCCTCGCTCTGCCCCGACTTCTGGGCACGGGCCTTGATGAGCGAGGCGAGGCGCTCGGTCGAGGTGAACCCAGGGAGGACGTTGTTCACGGTGATCCCGAAGGGCCCGAGCTCGCCGGCGAGGGTCTTGGCCCAGCTCGCGACGGCGCCGCGGATGGTGTTCGAGACGCCCAGCCCCGGGATGGGCTGCTTGACGGAGGTGGAGATGATGTTGATGACCCGCCCGTAGCCGGCGGTCTTCATCGCGGGGAGCAGGGCGCGGACCAGAAGCTGTCCGCAGACCAGGTGCATCTGGAAGGGGGCGAGGAACTGCTCGGGGGTCGCCTCGGTGATGGGCCCCCCGGGCGGGCCGCCCGTGTTGTGGACGAGGATGTGAGCCCCGCCCGAGGACGCGATGGCCTTGGCGGCGGCGTCGACCTCGTGAGGCTTGGCGAAGTCGGCGGTGGCGAGGGTGTGGGTCTGGTCGGCGGGGCGGGGGAGGCTGTCGCGGGCGCGGGTCAACGCCGCGACGTCGCGGGCCAGGAGCGTGACGGTGGCGCCCAGCTGCGCGAGGGCGTGCGCGGAGGCGAGCCCGATGCCCTGGGAGCTGCCGCAGACCACGGCGTGCTTCCCGCGGAGGTTGGTGTTCATGGGCGGAGGGTACGCGCGGGAGCGTGCGGCGCGGCGGGCGGGGTTATCGCGTTGACGAGCGATCGGGCGGCGGCTCTGGGATCGGGGCTGGCGCAGATCGCGCCCGAGACTGCGATGCCACGGCACCCCAGGGACGCGAGCGTGGGAGCGTTGTCGGCGGTGATGCCGCTGATCGCCAGGTGGGGGAGCGCGGAGAGCTCGGGGTCGGCGAGGACGGCGCGGAGATAGTCCGGGCCGGCGAGGTGGTCCTTGGGCTTGGTGGTGGAGCGGAACATGGGGCCCAGGCCCAGGGCGTCGGCGCCATCGAGCTTGGCGCGCCGGGCCTGGGCGAGGTTCGAGGTCGAGACGCCCAGGGAGAGCCGCCACCCGACGATTGTTCGGGCCTCGCGGACGGAGAGATCGGTCTGGCCCAGGTGCACCGCGTCGGCGCCGGCGAGGAGGGCGATGTCGGGGCGGTCGTTGATGACAACGAGCGGGCGGACGGGGCCCTGGGCGCGGGCCAGCTCGACCAGGCGCTTGGCCCGGGCGAGCAGCTCGGCGTCTGAGAAGGTCTTCTCGCGGAGCTGGATCGCGTCGGCGCCGCCCTCGACCGCGAGCTCGACCACGCGGGTCCAGGGGTGATGGACGCACAGCGACTCGGTCACCAGGACGCAGAGGCGGCACTGGGGCGATCGTGGAGAGAGTCGTTCGACGAGTCGGCGTTCAAGGTCGTAGCCCCGGTAGCGGGCCTGCTCGACGGCAAGGGCGAGGTCGGGGTGGTCCAGGGCCTTGAGCGTCTCTTCGAGGCTTCGTAAGGATTCGGAAAGTCGGGCGGCGTTGGCGCGGGCGACGGAGGCGACGCTGGGGCGGGTGTACTCGTCGTGAGCGGCGATGGCGGTGCCGACGTCGCCCGAGGTGTCGCGGGCGCTGAGGAGCGCGCTCGGGTCGATGGGGGCCAGGCTGTGATGGAGGGCGTGGCGGAGGGCCTTTAAGTCGGCGGTGAGGGGCGGGTCGTCCAAGGCGAAGCGGGCGAGGTCTTCGAGCACGCGCAGGGCCTCCCGGGCCCGATTGGCGTTGGCGTCAACGATCCGCAGGAGTGCGTCGCGGTGGGCGTGCATGGGTCAGGGCAAGCGTAGTTCGGGGCGGGGCTCGATTTGGGGGTGATCCGCGCCCACAATGCACGCGTGCAGGACCCGTATGGCATCGCCGAGACGCAGCGCCGCCCGCTCCCGTCCCTTCCGGGCGAGGTGATGGCGCACGCCGGCGAGGATGAGGCGATCGACGCGATGCTGGGGGATCTCCTGGTGCACGCGCAGAACTGCGTGCGCCGGTTCGGGGATTTTCAGTGCCTGATGTCGGGCTCGCCGGGTGGGGAGGCGCTGCTGAGGCGGATGCTGATCGATCCGGCGCTGCGGCAATTTCCCTGGCCTCGGACGCGGGTGTTCGTGACGGACGACGCCTTCGTGGGAGAGTCGCACGCGATGAGCCGCTCGGGGCTGGTGCTGTCGTACCTCGCGGAGAACGCGGGGATCCCGAGGTCTCAGGTGCACGCGATCCCCGGGGAGAGCGCGTCGGCGGCGGAGGAGTACGCCGGGGTGGTGCGCGAAGCGCTGGGGTGGCGTGAGAAGGGGCACGACCGCCCCGACTACGCGATGCTGGTGCTCGAGGGGGACGCGGGCGTGGCCGGGTTGACGGGCGCGCACGCGCACCGCGCGGACGAGGGCGAGCTGATCGTGGCCACGCCCGGCGGGGTCTCGGCGTCGCTCACGCTGCTCAACGCGTCGCGGTTCATCGGCGTGCTGGTCGCGGGCGAGCGCGGGCGCGGCGGGCTGGACGTTCTTCGGGGGCGGGGTTCCTCGCCGGCCCGGGCGCTGCGGCCTCTCGAGGGCGAGCTGCGCTGGTACCTCGATCGAACGCTGCTGGACGTGCGCGCGCCATGAATCTCTCCGTGGCGCCCAACGACGAGGTCACGTACAAGCTCCGCTTCGAGAGCGACGAGGTGATCGTCGTCGACAAGCCCGCGCACCTCGTCACCCAGCCCGGGAAGGGGCACGAGAGCGACTCCCTGCTCAACGGGCTGTTCGCGGCGTACGGCGCGCAGCTCCAGAACCTGGGCAAGGAGCGGGACTTTGGCCTGCTCCACCGGCTCGACCGCGAGACGAGCGGGTTGCTCGTGGTGGCGCTGCGGCCTCGGGCGTACGACGCGCTGCGCACCGCGTTCGAGGAGCGGAGCGTGCGCAAGTTCTACTGGGCGCTCGTCACCAGCCCGCCCAAGCATGCGCAGGGGGTCATCCGCAAGCCCATCGTCGAGTTCGAGGGCGAGGGCGGACGCGGCGACAGGGCCAAGAAGCTCGCCAAGATCTCCGCGTCGGGCAAGCCGGCGATCACGGCGTACCGGGTGGTGCAGGCATCCAAGGTGGGCGCGCTCCTCGAATGCCGACCCGTCACGGGGCGGCTGCACCAGGTCCGCCTGCACCTGGCGAGCATGGGCTGCCCGGTCGCGGGGGACGGGCTGTACGGCGATTCGGACGCCAAGGGCGCGGGCTCGCGCCTGGCCCTCCACGCTCACCGGCTTGTGTTCACCCATCCGAGCACGGGCGAGGAGGTCGACGCCCGCTCGCCCTTTCCGCAGGACCTCAAGGGCGTGCTCAGGCGCCTGGGGCTCGAGAAGCCCGTGGCGTGAGGGTGCATGCCGCGGGAACTCGCGCTTACTCCATCATGTCCTCGGCGAGGGCGTCGGCGAGGAGCATCCCGGCGTCGGTCAGCGTGTACCGCCCGTCGCGCACCATCGCGTGACCCTGCGCCACACGCGCGGCCATCGCGTCGCGGAGCGATCGTTCACGCTCCGGCGAGATCGAGCCCGCCCGGCGGAGGACGGCGCTCCGGTCGAGCCCCTCGCGCAGGCGCAGGCCCGTCATCAGCCATTCGTTGAACGCCCGGCGCGCATCCGGGGGTTCGTGATCGACGGCGCTCGCGAAGCCCTGGTCGTCGAACGCGAGGTAGTCGTCGAGGCGCGGCGAGTTTTTCCAGCGGTGCCCCCCGACGTGCGCGCTGGCCGAGGGGCCCGCCGCGAGCCACTGATCCTGGCGCCAGTACGCGAGGTTGTGGCGGCACTCGGCGCCGGGGCGTGCAAAGTTGCTGACCTCGTAGCGGTCGAGCCCGGCGCCGCGGAGGCGGCGCAGGGCGGTCTCGAGCATCTCGACCTCAAGGTCCTCGTCGGTGGGGGCGAACTCACCCCGGTTCTTGCGGACCGTCATCGCGGTGTTGGGCTCGTAAGTGAGGTTGTAGCAGGAGAGGTGCTCGGTGTTGAGGGAGAGGGCCCGGGCGATGTCGTGCTCCCAGTCGCGAAGCGTCTGCCCCGGGATCGCGAAGATGAGGTCGATAGACTGGCGTCGGATCCCCGCGTCCCGGGCGAGGCCCAGGGCCTTCTCGACGTTGTCAGGATCGTGCCATCGCTCGAGGGCCTTGAGATGGACGGGGTTGAAGGACTGGGCGCCCATGCTGACGCGGTTGACCCCGCCCTGGCGGAGAAGGGCCACGAGCTCGGGCGTGACGCTCTCGGGGTTGCACTCGACGGTGAACTCGCCGGCGTCGTTGTGGATGTCGCGGAGGTCGAAGTGCCGGGCGAGCGTGGCGAGGAGTCGTTTCCAGAGGTCGACGCGGAGGAGGCTGGGCGTGCCGCCGCCCACGAAGATCGTGGAAAGGGGCGTGTCTCGGGCGAGCGGGGCGAGTGCGGCGAGCTCGCGTTCCAAACGGGTGACGAACGCGTCCTGACGATCGCGCTGGTCCACCAGGCTGTAGAAGTCGCAGTAGTGGCACTTATGGGCGCAGAAGGGGGTGTGGATATAGAGGGAGCGGACGGCGGGGTTGTCGCGTGGCAGAGAGGCCACGACGCCCCGGACGGAGACCGTCGCGCGTTGATCGGCGAGCCGGATGGCGATAGGCTCTGTCACGGCAGGGAAGTGTTCGTGTGCGGCAGGCGTGGCCACAATCAGGACGAGTTCTCTGAGGCGATGGCCAGAAGCCCGAGCGAAAGGATAGTAGGTCATGGGTGTCTCCCTCGTGCTCGTGAAGCATGACCTGACGCAACAAGAGGTCGCGATGCGCCACGCGACCGAGGTCGTGGGTCGTCACACGGATTGCAAGATCAGGATCCCCGACGCGAGCGTGTCCCGCCAGCACTGCGAGCTCTCGAGCGTCGACGGCAAGGTCATGCTCCGCGATCTGGGCTCGAGCAACGGCACGTTCGTGAACAAGAAGCGCATCACGCAGACCGAGCTGCGCGCGGGCGATCTCTTGTGCGTGGGGAAGTTCGTGTTCGTGGTGCGCATCGACGGGAAGCCCTCGGAGATCGATTCCGAGGAATCGATCGAGGACGGCGAGGTGCCCCTGGGCGGGGGCGTGGGCGCGCCGCCCGCGAAGCCGGCCCCGGCCCGATCCACCCAGCCCGCGGCCGCGCAGCCCCGCTCGTCGGGCCCGCCGGCCAAGCCCAAGTCGATCCTCGACGACAACGAGGACAGCAGCGTGATGGACTTTGACTTCCTCGACGACGACAAGGACGCGCCCAAGCTGTAGGGACGCGCCCAAGCGTTAGGGACGCGCCCAAGCTGGAGCGTCCCTCCCGGAAACTGGAGCGGGAACGCAAGGAGCACCGATGGTGCGCGGATGAGCCGTGCGCCGACGACCCCCGAGATTCCGACCGTGCCCGGGCCGCTGCTGGCGGGGCTGCGCTCGCACCGCGAGGAGGTGTACCGGCGCGGATTCGTCGAGACCCGCAGCGGGAAACGTTCGCCGGCGACGCCCACCGGGATGAGCGCCGCGGCCGGGGAGGAGCTGCGCGAGATCGTGGGCGCGTCCCGCGCGGAGCGCACCATCGAGACCGGGCTCGCCTTCGCGCTCTCGACGCTCTTCATCCTCGACGGCGTGCTCGGCGCCGGGGTGAAGGTCCGCGAGGGGATGCACACCGCGATCGACCCTTTTCAACGCTCCAACTGGGGAGAGTCGGGGCTCGTGACGCTCGAGCGGGCGGGGGTGCGCGGGCTGGTGCGCCACATCGAAGAGGACTCGGCCCTGGCGCTCCCCGCGCTGGTGCGGGGCGGCGAACGATTCGACCTGGCGTTCGTGGACGGCGGGCATCTCTTCGAGAACGCGTTCCTGGATCTGTATTTCTTCACGAGGCTGGTGCGCGCGGGCGGGGTGATCGTCGTGGACGACGTGTGGATGCCCGCGGTGCGTGCGGCGATCGACTTCGCCGAGTCGAACCTGGGGCTGTCGGCGCGCGTGTCGTCGCCGCGGGAGGGACGGGCGCGGTTCGCGGTGCTCACGCTTCCCTCAAAGCCTCCGGAGCGGGCGTGGGACCACTTCGTCGCGTTCTCGGAGCGATGGCCTCGCACGAACTCGTAGGAATCTCAGGCGGCGTTGGGCTTGGACTGCCCCGGGGTGCCGGGCTTGGCGGCGTGGGGCGCGGGCACGCGGATGTTGGTGCTGCAGTTCTTGCAGCGGACCGTCTTGCCCCGCGCGGTCGGGGGCACGGCCAGCACCTTGCGGCAGGCAAGGTTCGGGCACATGATCCGGACGGGCTGGTTGGGGTCGGTCGTGGCCATTCTCGACCCGGAGAATCGGGCCTCCTGGCGCGAGACTTGACGGGTGGGGCGATGTATGCCGACGATCGCGTCGTTATCGGGGCAGGCGCGAGCTATCCTGTCGGAGCGGATGCCCGAGGGGCACCGTCGCACGCCACCGCACGGAAGAATCGTGTGAAGACCGAGAACCCGACACGCCCGCGACCGCTCGCCGTCTCCTCGGCGGTGGTCGGCATGCAGTGGGGCGACGAGGGCAAGGGCAAGGTCGTGGACATCCTCGCGGCGGACCACGACGCG
The DNA here is from genome assembly GCA_964614075.1 of uncultured Phycisphaeraceae bacterium. Taxonomy (GTDB): domain Bacteria; phylum Planctomycetota; class Phycisphaerae; order Phycisphaerales; family UBA1924. The sequence goes on along the minus strand of CAZTJZ010000001.1, from coordinate 22,322 downwards.
GTGGTGCGGTACAACGGCGGGGCGAACGCGGGACACTCGGTGGTCGTGAAGGGCGAGCGGTTCGCGCTGCACCTGATCCCGTCGGGGATTCTGTACCCGGGCAAGCTCGCGGTGATCGGGAACGGCGTGGTGGTGGACCCGGACAAGCTCATCGAGGAGCTGGACGGGCTGGCCTCGCGCGGGGTGGAGACGCGCGGGCTGGTCGTCTCGGACCGGGCGCACGTGGTCCTGCCCTTCCACAAGACCGAGGACGCGCTGCGGGAGGATCTTCTCAAGCGGGCGGCGACGGAGGGCACGCGCGGCGTGGTGAGCGAGATCGGGACCACACGCCGGGGCATCGGACCGACGTACGCGGACAAGGTGCTGCGGACCACCGCCGTGCGGTTCGGGGATCTGTCGCGGCCGGAGGTGCTGCGCGAGAAGATCGAGCTCGCGTGTGCGCTCAAGGGCGGGGTGTTCCGCGCGCTGGGGGGTGGGGAGAGTGTTGACAGCGGCCAGATCGTGCGTCAGGCGTTGGAGGCGGGAGAGAGGCTGGGCCCGATCATCCGCGACACCACGCACCTGCTCCACGACATGCTGGGACGCGGGCAGCGGCTCTTGTTCGAGGGGGCGAACGGAACGCTCCTGGACGTGGACCACGGGACGTACCCCTTCGTGACGAGTTCGAGCACGGGGAGCGGCGGGATCGGCCCGGGCACGGGCGTGCCGCTCACCCGCGTGGGGCGGATCGTGGGGATCATGAAGGCGTACTCGACGCGGGTGGGCGCGGGGCCCATGCCCACGGAGCTCAAGGACGCGACGGGCGATCGGATCCGCACGCGCGGGCGGGAGTTCGGCACCACGACGGGTCGGCCGCGGCGCGTCGGGTGGCTCGACCTGGTCGCGGTGAAGTACTCGGCGATGATCAACGGCGTGACGGGGATCGCGGTCACGCTGCTGGACGTGCTGGCGGGGTTCGACACGCTGCGGGTGTGCGTGGCATACGAGACGCGCGAGGGGCGCACGGACCGGTTCATCGCCGACAGCGAGGCGCTGGCGGGCGCGACGCCGGTGTACAAGGACTTCCCGGGTTTTTCGGAGGAGTTGTCCCGATGCCGGCGGAAGGACGAACTCCCGGCGGGGGCGCGGGCGTACCTGGACTACGCCCAGGAGTTTGTGGGCGTGCCGATCGAGATCGTGAGCGTCGGCCCGGACCGCGAGCAGACGATTTTTTCGTAGGGTTATTGGGTCGGGGCGGGGACGGCTGGATCCGGGGCAGGAAAGCCGGGCCCCGGGAGCAAAGGAGCGAGGGTTGAGCGTCACGATGGACCGGGCGGCGCGAGAGGCGATCGAGCGGATGCGCCGCGTGCACCCCAAGGCCGACCCGGTCTCGCGCCTGCCCGACGTCCACCCGGCCCGGATCCCGCGTCACATCGCGGTCATCATGGACGGGAACGGACGCTGGGCCCAGGAGCGGGGGTTCCCGCGGATCTTCGGGCATCGCAACGGCGTGGGGGCGGTCCGCGAGGTCATGCACGAGGCGGCGGCGTTGGGCGTGGAGGCGCTCACGCTCTACTCGTTCTCGCTGGAAAACTGGAAACGTCCGCGCGAGGAGGTCGAGGCGCTCATGCTCCTCTGCACGACCTACCTCGACGGCGAGCTGCAGGAGTTCCTGCGCGAGGGGATCCGGTTCCGCGTGATCGGACGGCACGACGGGCTCCCCGGGGAGGTCGTCCACGCGATCGAGCGCGTGAAGCAGGCGACCGCCGGATGCACCGGGCCCACGCTCTGTCTGGCGATCAACTACGGAAGCCGGGCGGAGATCACCGACGCGGCCCGGGCGCTGGCGCGCGAGGTCGGGCAGGGGCGGCTCAACCCCGAGGCGATCACGGAGGAACTGCTGGCGTCGCGGCTCCAGACGCACGGGCTCCCCGATCCGGACCTCCTGATCCGCACCGCGGGCGAGATGCGGGTGAGCAACTATCTGCTGTGGCAGATCAGCTACGCCGAGCTGTACGTGACGGAGACGTACTGGCCCGATTTCGGCGCGGCGGCGCTGCACGAGGCGATCCGCGCGTACGCCAGGCGGTCGCGTCGATTCGGGGGGCTCGACAGCGACCCCGAGGCTTCCGAGTAGCTACGGTTGGCGGTTCCCCCTCCCGACCGGACGGAGGGACCCGATTAGGAGCCACCGACGGGATGCGCCAACGACTGCTCATGGGCCCCGTGCTGATCGGCGTGCTCGTCGCGAGCCTCTGGCTCGACGAGCTTCTGGCTTCGAGGGCGGTGCCGGGGTTTCTGGGCTGGACCGGGTGGACGGCGTGGCCCCGGGGGTTCGTGGCGTCGCTGGTCGGGGCGGTGGCGGTGGTGTTCGCGTCGAGGGAGCTCGCGTCGATCCTCGCGGCGAAGGGCGTGCGGGCCTCGGCGGGGCTGCTGGCGCTCGCGGGCCTGGTCGGGCTGGTCATCATGCCCGCGATCCCGGGGTCGGTTGGGGGGCACGTCGCGGGGGCGATCGTGGCCTCGGGGGCGATTGTCCTGTTCGCGGCCTCGCTCGTCTTCCATGCACGCCACAAGAACCCCGCGGGGGTGATCGCTTCGGCGAGCGCGACGCTGCTCGCGTACGTGTACCTCGGGCTGATGTTGTCGTTTGTGCTGCTGATCCGGCGTGAACACCCGGCGTGGGTGCTTTTGTGGGTGATCCTGGTCACCAAGTCGTGCGACATCGGGGCGTACTTCACCGGCAAGGCGATCGGGCGGCACAAGTTGATCCTGTGGCTCAGCCCGGGGAAAACCTGGGAGGGGTTGTTCGGCGGGATCGTGCTCTCGTGCGTGGCGGCGGTGGCGGGGCTGTGGATGCTGCGCGAGTGGGGGGGGGTTCGGACGCCGGCGTTGGTGATGGGGCTGGTGCCAGGCGTGCTGTTCGCGGTCGTGGGGCAGGCGGGGGACCTCATCATGAGCCTGTTCAAGCGCGACGCGGGGCTGAAGGACTCGGGGAGGGTGCTGCCGGGGATGGGGGGCGTGCTGGACGTGATCGATTCGCCCCTCCTGGTGGGCCCCCTGGCGTATTGGTGGTTGCGAGCGGCGATGGGCGGGGCGGACCCGTCCTAGACTTGCCTCGGAAGCGCGAGCGGAGTGGCCCGGCACACTCCGGTGGAGAGCCCGGATGGATGTCACGTCGAGACTGGTCAAGGTCTTCCTCGTCGAGAAGCAGCTGCGGGGGTTGAAATCCAGACTGACCGCGGCCGAGAAGTTCCTGAACGATCAGTCCTCGCAGCTCACGAAGCTGAACGAGCAGAAGCAGACGCTGGACGGGCAGCTCAAGCAGCTCAAGGTGAAGGCGGCGGAGTTCGAGGGCGAGACCAAGCGCCTCGACGCCCGCATGGATCAGCTCAAAGAGCAGATGAACTCGGCGCAGACGAACAAGGAGTACAAGGCGTTCCTGACCGAGATCAACACGATCAAGGCCGAGCGGGACCGCCTCGAGACCCAGGCGCTGGAGCAGATGGCCAAGCTCGACGAGGCGCGCAAGCAGGGCGAGGCGCTCGAGGCGCAGCGCGGCGAGCGGGAGAAGCTCCGGGGCGTGGCCGACGAGGACCGCAAGAAGCGGGCGGCGGAGATCCAGGGGCGGTTGTCCGAGTTGGAGCTGGAGCGCAAGGCGGCGGCGGGTGATGTGCCGGGCGAGGTGCTGAGCTCGTTCGTGAAGCTCGTCGCGCAGCGCGGCGAGGACGCGATGGCGACGGTCGAGATCCACGACTTCAAGCGTCACGAGTTCACCTGCGGCGCGTGCCAGATGAGCCTCCCGGTCGAGGTAGTGTCGGGGCTCATGTCCACGGGGAAGATCACGCGGTGCGTGTCGTGCCAGTGCTACCTGTACCTGGACGAGGCGGCCCGGGAGGCGACATCCCCCCCGACCAAGGGCGGGAAGGCCGCGGCGGGGAAGAAGTAGCGTCCGCGCGGATCGGATGTTCACGGACTCGCGGACACGATGGACGAATCCTCGCCCTATGACTCGAGCACGAAGGTGACGCCCGCGTCGCCCGAGACCCTGCCGCCCATCGAGAAGCTGCAGCACGTGGTCGAGGACCTGTGGGGGAAGGCGACGCGGACGAGCGACGACCGGCGGTTCCTCGAGGGCCCGCGGACGCGGACCGACGAGTTCCTGCGTGCCTGCCGGATCTTCGCCGAGTTCATCCGCGGGTTCCGCGGGCTGCACTTCGCGGGTCCGTGCGTGACGGTGTTCGGGTCGGCGCGCTTCGCCGAGGGGCACTGGGCCTACGAGATGGCGCGCGAGATGGGTCGGCGGATGGCGGGGCTGGGCTTCACGGTGATGACCGGGGGCGGGCCCGGGGTGATGGAGGCGGCGAACCGCGGGGCCAAGGACGCCGGGGGTCGATCGATCGGGTGCAACATCGAGCTCCCGATGGAGCAGCGGCCCAACCCTTATCTCGACAAGTTCGTGGAGTTCCGGTACTTCTTCGTGCGCAAGGTGATGCTGGTCAAGTACTCGTACGCGTTCATCGTGCTCCCGGGCGGGTTCGGGACGCTCGACGAGCTCTTCGAGGCGGTGACGCTGATCCAGACGGGGAAGATCCAGAACTTCCCCGTGGTCGTGATGGGCACGGAGTACTGGAAGCCCATGCAGGAGTTCATCACGGACCGGCTGGTGAAGCGGGGCGCGGTGTCACCGGGCGATGTCTCCCTGCTCCAGTTCACGGACTCGCCCGCGGAGGCGGAGGAGATCATCCGCACCGCGGCGTTCCAGAACACGGAGCTGCTCAAGCAGTTCGGGCCCCGGCGGTCGCGGATCCTGCTCGAGCACCGCTGAGTCTGGGATGGTGCGGCGTGCGGCGCCTATGCTCTGGCCCTGATTTTTCGGAGGCATTCCCGTGGAAACCACGCTGATCATTCTCAAGCCCGACGCGGTGCAGCGCGGGCTGATGGGTCGGATCCTGTCGCGTTTCGAGGACAAGGGCCTGCAGGTCGTCGGGTGCAAGATGATGCAGATCTCCCCGAAGCTGGCGGAGACGCACTACGAGTCGCACAAGGGCAAGCCGTTCTACGCCGGGCTCGTGCGGTTCATGACCAGCAGCCCGGTGTTGGTGCTGGCGCTGCGGGGCAACGGGGCGATCGCCATCAGCCGCGGCATGATGGGCGCGACCTTCGGGAGCAAGGCCAATCCCGGGACGATCCGCGGGGACTTTGGGGTGAGCAACTCGTTCAACCTGATCCACGGGAGCGACACGCCCGAGGCCGCGGCACGCGAGCTCAAGCTCTTCTTCGCGCCCGGCGAGGTCCTGAACTGGAACCGCGCGGGCGAGGTGTGGGTGTACGACATGTCGGGCGGGAAGGCGGAGTAACCGCCGCGGCGTGTGCGGCTCGTCGGTCTGCGCCCGGATCAGTCCAAGTTGGTTCTTGCCGGGGCGTTCACAGCGCCAGCACGTCCCCCTCGGCGATCGCGAAGACGCGGTCTCCGGGCTCACGCGCGATCGAGGCGCCCGCGGCGAACCTCCCGAACGCGGGGAGCACGCCCAGCCGCCCCCGGACCCAGAAGCAGGGGAGCTTCACCGCGTCGGCAGAGCTTGTGAGGCGCAGCGCGGGGTGGAGATGCCCGCACCAGGTAAACAGCCCGTCGTGCTCGCGCGGCTCGTGGGTGAAGGCGAAGGGCGGCTCGGGCACGGTCGGCGCGAGCACCTCGAGATCCCAGGCCTCGGCGACACGGGCCGCGCTGCGGTCGTGGTTGCCCGGCACGAGCGCGACGGTGCAGGTGTGGCCGCGCCGCCATCGGGCGACGCGCTGGATCATGTCGGGCGTGAGCCCCGGCGAAGCGTGGAGGAGATCGCCCAGGATCATCACGCGGCGGCACTGGGTTCGCGTGATGGCGAGAGAGAGACGGGCGAGCTGCTCGTCCTGGACGCTGTCGGGCACGGGGATGCCCGCGGCGCGGAAGGTCTGGGGCTTGCCCAGGTGGAGATCGGCGACGAGGAGCGTGCGCCGGGCGGGCCAGTACACCGCGCGCTCGGGCATCAGGAGCACCGTGCCCTCCTCGCCTAGCCGCGGGGGCGGCGCGAGAACGCCCGGCGCGTCCGGGGTGTGCCCTGACGGGGCGCGGGGAGCGGGCCGAGGTCGAAGACCGCGGGCGGAGCCGTCGAGGACGGGCTGGAAGGCAAGGTCGGGCACGCGGTCTCCCACTGGGTTCGCATCCGCTGCACGCGTTCCAGAACGCTCTCGCTGCTGAGGCGTGCGGACTGCCGCTCGATCAGCAGCGGGAACGAGAGCGGGCTGGGGCGGGCGAGGCGAACGATACGGAGCTCGCCCGCGGCGAGGCGTGTGAGCGTCCTTGCGAGGCGCGACTGCTCGTAGTGGCGTTGGACGACTTCACGCCGGGCCTGCTCGAGGAGCGGGCTCTTAGGGTCGAACTCGCTGAGGACGTCGAAGAGGAGCGAGGCGCCGGCCTGGAGCTGGCGCCCGGTCTTGGGCGCCCCGGGGAAGGTCTGGATCACCAGCCCCGCGATCCGCGCGATCTCGCGGAACTGCAGCTTGGCGAGCAGGCTGGTGTTGGCGCTCTCCGCGGCGTCGGCGGCGAGCGTGGTCGTCGTGAACAGCTCCGGGCCCAGCGCGCTCTCGAACGGGAAGGGCTCGGGCGAGAGGATCTCCAGCCCGTAGTCGTTGCACGCGACCGCGAAGGTCGCGGGGCGGAGGCGCGAGAGACGCAGCGCGAGGATCGCCGCGAGCCCCGCGTGCACGAGCCGCCCCTCGAACGGGAACAGGAACAGGTGCGTCCCCTCGCTCGTGGTGCAGACCTCGGCGAGGGCCTCTGCCGACGACGGGATGCGCGAGTCGCGACGCTGCACCTCGATGAACCCGCGGGCGGCCAGGAGCTCGGGCGTGTCGAGATTCCCGTTCCCGGCGTGCTCCAGCGTTGCGCGGATTGCCTGCGCGAGCGATTCCGAGATCGGGAGCTTGGTGCCGAACCATGTGGGCGTGTAGCTGGTGGAGCCCGACGCGGGCGAGACGATCGCGGTCGTGTCGCGGAGGGATTCGAACCGCAGCACGCGCCCGGCGAAGACGAACTTCTGCCCCTCGCGCAGCCCCGCGACGAACGATTCCTCGATCCGCCCCAGGCTTTTCCCGGAGCGGAAGCGGATGTCGAGGGTGGCGTCGGCGGTGATGGTGCCGACGTTCAAGCGGTGCAGGCGGGCGATCCGGGGCGCGGTGACGCGGTAGACCTCGTCGTCGAGCGTGACGCGGTGGAAGTCCGGGTAGGCGTGGAGCGTCTCCCCGCCGTGGGTCACGAGGGCGAGGGCCCAATCAAACTCGGCGTCGGCGAGCCCGCGGAACGACCAGGCCGAGCGGACCTCGCGGAGCAGGTCCTCGCGCTCGAAGCCTCCGCCCAGGGCGCAGGTCACGAGGTGCTGGACGAGGACATCGAGGGGCTTGTCGAGGGGTCGGCGGGGTTCGAGGTCGTGGGCCGCGAGGGCGCGGCGTGCGGCGGCGATCTCGATGAGCTCGAGCGCGTGGGTGGGGACGCAGGTGACGCGGCAGGGGGTGCGCGGGCGGTGGCTCGAGCGTCCGGCCCGCTGCACGAGGCGGGAGATGCCCTTGGGCGAGCCGATCTGCAGGACGCGCTCGATGGGGTCAAAGTCCACGCCCAGGTCGAGCGAGCTGGTCGCGACGACGATCCGCACGCGCCCGCTCTTGAGCCCCTGCTCGACCGCCTCGCGGTCGTCGCGGTCGAGCGAGCCGTGGTGCAGCGCCATCACGCCTTCCCACTCCGGGCGGGCGATGAGGATCGCGTGGTACCACCGCTCGGCCTGGGAGCGTGTGTTGGTGAACACGATCGTCGCGGAGGCGGGGTCGAGCGCCTCGACCACGCGGGGGAGCATCGTCATCCCCAGGTGCCCCGCCCAGGGGAGGCGCCCCTCGCGCTCGGGGAGGATCGAGTCGATCAGGACCGGGCGGTCCATGTCGGCGTGGATGATGCGGGGCGTGGACGATGTGCCGCACACCGCGCGGGCGGCCTCGTCGGCGTTGGGCAGGGTCGCGGAGAGGGCCCAGGTGCACACGGAGGGGGAGAACCCGCGGAGCCGTGCGAGGGCGAGCTCGACCTGCGTGCCCCGTTTGGAGGAGAGCAGCTCGTGCCACTCGTCGACGATGACGGCTCTCAGCGAGGCGAAGAGTCCGCGGCTGTCCTCGCGCGTGAGCAGGAGCGTCAGCGACTCGGGGGTCGTGACGAGGACGTGGGGGAGGCGGGTTCGCTGTCGGGCGCGGGCGGCGGCGCCGGTGTCGCCCGTGCGCGATTCCACGTCGAGGTCCAGGTCGAGCTCCTCGATCGGGGCACGCAGCGCCAGCTCGATGTCGCGGGAGACCGCCCGAAGAGGTGTAACATACAGCACCCGCAGCCCCTGGACGGGCCCCTCGAGTCGCTCGTCGATGAGCCCGGCCAGCGGGCCCAGGTACGCGGCGTAGGTCTTCCCCGCGCCCGTCGCGACCTGGATGAGCCCGCTCTCGCCCCGTTGGTACGCGTCCCAGGCTTGAACTTGGAACGGCCAGGGCGTCCACGAGCGCGAGGCAAACCAGCGTCCGATTCTCCCGCGTCCGTCGGTTTTGTGCGGTGTCCGCTTTGCCACCCCTCGCCTCCTCGCACAGCGTATTCCCGCGAATCCGGAGCATCGCCTTGTGCGAAGCGGGGGCATGCGCACACTGGTCTGGTTCCGCGCCGACCTGCGGGTCGAGGATCACTCGGCGTTGTGGCACGCCTCGCGCGACTCGTCCCGGGGGGTGGTGGCGCTGTTTCTGCTCTCGCCCGAGCAGTGGCGTCGCCACGACGCGGCCCCCGTGAAGATCGAGTTCCTGCTCCGGTCGCTCTCGGAGCTCGGCCGGGCCCTGGAGAAGCTCCGGATCCCGCTGCTCGTGGAGACGGCGCCGCGGTTCGCCGACGCGCCCGCCGCGATCCTCTCGGTCATGAACCGGCATGAGTGCGATCGCGTGTACTTCAACCGCGAGTACGAGCTGGATGAGTGGCGGCGTGACGAGCGCGTCGAGCAGCATGTTGCGCGGGCGGGGAAGGCCGCCCGCGCGTTCACGGACCAGGTGCTCATCGAGCCCGGGGAGCTGCGGACGCTGGAAGGGCGCTGGTACACGGTCTTCACGCCCTTCAAGAAGGCCGCCCTTGCGCGGATGAAGGAGCGCGGCGTCGAGACGCTGCCTTCGCCCTCGCCCCAGCCCGACACGGGCATCCGCTCCACGCCCATCCCGCGCGCGCTCGACGGGTTCTCCTCGGGCGTGGACCCCGAGCTTTGGCCCGCGGGGGAACGCGCGGCGGCGGCCCGGCTCTCCACGTTTCTCGCGTCGCGCGTTCGTGCCTACGCCACGGCCCGCAATGAGATGGCCGGGGAGGGCACCAGTGCGCTCTCGCCCGACCTCGCGCTGGGGGCGCTGTCGGTCCGGCGATGCGTCGTGGACGCGATGGCCTCCAACCGCGCGGGGCGCGGGAAGAGCCCGCTGGACAGCGGCGAGGCCGGGGTGACCACGTGGATCTCCGAGCTCTTGTGGAGGGAGTTCTACGTGCACATCCTCCGCGGGTTCCCTCGGGTGTGCATGCACCGGGCCTTCCGCCCGGCGACGGAGCGCGTCCGGTGGCGTGAGAGCCCGGAGGACGTGCGGGCCTGGTGCGAGGGGCGCACGGGGATTCCGGTCGTGGACGCCGGGATGCGCCAGCTCCTGGCCTGCGGGTGGATGCACAACCGCGCGCGGATGATCACCGCGATGTTCTTCTCGAAGAACCTGCTGCTCGACTGGCGTCTGGGCGAGCGGCATTTCATGACGCACCTCATCGACGGCTTTCTGGCGAGCAACAACGGCGGGTGGCAGTGGTCGGCGAGCACGGGCACTGACGCGGTCCCGTACTTCCGGGTCTTCAACCCGGTCTCGCAGTCGCGCACGCACGACCCCGGGGGGGAGTACATCCGGCGCTGGGTCCCCGAGCTGCGCGAGCTGGACGCGAAGCAGATCCACGAGCCCGACGCGCTGTTCAGGCCGCGGGATTACCCGGCGCCGATCGTGGACCTGGGCTCGTCGCGAGTCCGCTCCATCGAGGCGTTCCGCACGCTGAGCCCGTGAGTTCAGGGCGTTCTCGCAGTGGGTTCGCCCAGCATCTTCTGATAGAGCGCCACGTCGTGCCAGCGATCGAACTTCCGTCCCGCGTCGCGCACCGTGCCCACGCCGACGAACCCGAGCGACTCGTGCAGGCGGATAGAGGCGGCGTTGGGGAGGGCGATGCCGCCGATGGCCGAGTGAAATCCGCGCCGCGCCAGTTCGTCGAGGAGCGCCGAGTAGAGGCTCTTCCCCACGCCGCGCCCCTGGAAGGCGTCCTCGACGTAGATCCCGACCTCGCAGGTCTTGGAGTACGCCTCTCGTTCGCGCCAGACGTAAGCCTTGGCGTACCCGGCGAACACGCCCTGCTCTTCGCCCACCAGATAGGGGTGCGTGGCGCCGAGCTTCTCGTATCCGCTGCGGTGGTCCTCGGGTGTGGTGGGCTTCATCCCGAAGTGGACGTGCGTGGCGAGGATGTAGCGGTTGGTGAGTGCGGCGATGGCGGCGAAGTCCGTCTCTCGCACGGGGCGGATCTGGAGCGACATGCGACCTCCTGCGCGAGCGTAGGAACGCGCGCGAGATCGCCGTCGGCGACTACGATTGGGGCATGCCCGCGATGGGTCACGAGCCTGTCTCACGCTTCCTGGCGTCGTTCTGGTCGGTCGCGCTCGACGCCGCGCCGTGGCTTGTGCTGGGGTTCGCCATCGCCGGGCTGGTCCGGGCGCTGCTCCCGATGCGGCTGGTGACCCGCTGGCTGGGGGGTGGAGGAGTGGGCCCGGTCGTGCGTGCGGCGATTGTCGGGACGCCTCTCCCGCTGTGCTCGTGCAGCGTCGTGCCCGTTGCGCTGAGCATCCGCAGGTCCGGCGCGAGCAAGGGCGCGACGGCGTCGTTCCTCATCGCCACCCCCGAGAACGGCGTGGACTCGATGCTCCTGTCCTGGGGCGTGCTGGGGCCTGTCATGATGCTCGCCAGGGTTGTGGGGGCACTCGCGTGCGCGATCGTGGCGGGGGTCGCCACGGACGCGGTGGACAAGGGCGACGCCCCTTCTGCGACCGGATCTGCCTCGTGCGGGTGTGCCTCGCGGGCCTCAGAAGTGGCCTCGCCTGCGTTGACCCGCCGCGTGATCGAGGGGCTGCGCTACGCCTTCACCGACATGTGGAAGCGGACCGCCGGGTGGATGCTGCTGGGGCTGATCCTGGCCGCGGCGGTGCAGGCGTTTGTTCCTCCCGGGACGCTGGCCTCGTGGGGGCGGGGTCCCTTGGCGATGGTCGTGATGGCGCTGGTCGGGGTGCCGATGTACGTATGCGCGAGCGCCTCGACCCCGCTCGCCGCGGCGCTCATCACCGCGGGAGTCAGCCCCGGCGCCGCGCTGGTGTTTCTGCTGTCGGGCCCGGGCACGAACCTGGGCACTGTGGCGATCGTTCGGCGTGAGCTGGGCCCGCGCACGACGTGGGCCTATCTCGCCGCCGTGACCATCCTGCCGATCGTGCTGGGTCTGGCGCTCGACGCGATCCTCGCTCGCACCGGGGTCCAGATCACGCCCGCCGCCGCGGGGCACGCGTCGCACGTCCCGGACTGGGTCCAGATCCCGAGCCTGGCGATCCTCGTTGTGGCGGTGTCTGCGGCGTTTCTTCGCCCGCGGTCGCACCCGGGCGATCACGTGCCGACGGAGGGCGGCAAGACCATCTCACTCTCGGTCCTTCAGCGCTGATCGCCCGCGTGTTTCTCGCTTGCCCTGGGCTTGAGCGTCAGGTACGCCCAGTACCCCAGAGGGATCGTGAGCCCGCCCGCGACGGGGATCACGAGCTTCATTGGGAGTTCGGTGTATCGCAGCACGGCGTAGACCACTCCCGCGAAGCCCAGGATCGCCACGGGCACGATCCATCGGCTCGTCCTCGACGCGAGGGTGCTGGCCTGGGCCTGGACCCTCGCCGCCTGCGTCACCATCTGGTCCTTGAGGCGCTTGGCCCAGACGAACTCGGTGGCCAGGATCGCCAGCCCGATGGGAGCGAGGATCAAGAACCCCGGCCCGGGCAGGGGCGCGATGGCGATCCCCAGCAGGATGACCACCGTGCCCGCGATCAGGATCAGCACCTTGCGCAGGCTGCGGCGGGTTGCCGTCACCGCCTCGGCCACGTCTTCGAGCGGGGTGGGCCTGGGCGCGGGGACGCCCAATCGCCTCGCGCGCATGATCGAGAACAGGACCGCGAGCCCCAGCGCCCCCGCGACGATTCCCAGCGTGAGGGCCGTCGCGAACTCGCTCCGGTCCATGAGGATCGTCTTCACCACGAGGGTCAGCAGCACCGCCGTGATGGCGATCTTGAGGAATCGGAATCTCCCGATCACGCCCGCGATGGAGAAGTACAGGCTCCGCAGCGCCAGGATCGCGAGCGTGTTGGAGACCACGGCGATGACGGGGTCGTGGGTGACGGCGAAGACGGCGGGGATGGCGTCGGCGTTGAACGAGAGGTCCGCCGCCGCCGCCACCAGCGCCACGCCCACGAGGGGCAGTCTCCCCACGCGTCCCGCGGGCTTCCCGAAGAAGCTCCCGATGCGGCGTGCCGCACGCACGAGGAGCTTCCCGTCAAAGTCGGTCTTCTCGTCGGGCAGGACCATCGTGCGGAGCATCGAGAGGGCGAGGAGCCCCGCGAACAGGTACGGGATCCAGGGCGCGGTGAGCAGCTCGTACCCCAGCCCGATGAGCAGCGCCCGAGCAGTGACGCAGGAGACGGTGGTCCAGAACAGCACGCGGTGGCGCAGCGCCGGCGAGACCCGCATGTACTCGAACAGCAGGGCGAAGACGGCGAGATTGTCCAGAGAGAGCGTGAACTCCGTCGTGTACGCGGCGATGAACTGAAGCCACACCGCGTGGGGCGTCAGTGTCTGGCCCAGCCCCCGACCCAGGCCCAGCCAGTGGTTGCCGTAGGCGTTGGCGAGCAGCAGCCCCACGCCGATCGCCGCGAGAATCCACAGCATCGTCGACGTGCGGGCCTCGACGGGGGTGACCTTCCGGGGGCGGCGATTGAAGACCCCCGCGTCGAGCGCGGCGAGCACGGCCAGGACCCCGAAATATGCCAACCAGAGCCACAGGGGCATGACGGGCTGAGCGTACACCGCGACGCGCGGATTTTCCGCGAGGGCGCTCCTGCCCAGGGCGGCCGCCGGGCGTGCCGTCTCGACTCTCGGGGCGTTTTTCTACCACTCTGCGGCGCGACGCATGCGACCGATCAGATCGCCTGCCTCCACGCCGCTGACGATCTGGTCGCGGTGCGAGAGGCGGAGAAAGCCCTCCGCGGCGGAGTGATCGAGGAACGTGAGCAGCCCGTTGTAGTAATCGGCGGTGTTGAGCAGCCCGATGGGCTTGCGGTGGATGCCCAGCTGCGCCCAGGCGATGATCTCGAAGAGTTCGTCGAAGGTCCCGAACCCGCCCGGGAGCACGATGAACCCCTGGGCGAGGTCGGCCATCATGCGCTTGCGTTCGTGCATGGTGTCGACGACGTGCAGCTCGGTGAGCCCCTTGTGGGCGACCTCGCGCGAGTGGAGGAGCTTGGTGATGACGCCGATGACCTTCCCGCCCGCGCGCAGGGCCCCCTCCGCCACGCCCCCCATGAGCCCCATCGACCCCCCGCCGTAGACGAGCACGACGCCCCGGCGGGCGATCTCGCCTCCCAGGAGCTCCGCCGCGAGGCGATACTCGGGGCGGGCACCGTCCGACGCCCCGCAGAACACGCACAAGTGAGAGAACTGCCGCATGCGATCTCCGTTGGGGCGGAGAATAGACCCGCGGCCGCGAAGGTCCGTGGGGCTTGTCGCCAGCCCGCCCGCTCAGGCCAACTCAGGCCTGCTCGGGGGGGATGGGCACCAGGCCGAACCACCGGCGCATCGCCGCGCGTCCGGCGTAGACCACGGGCGTGAGCCCGAGGGCGATGCAGAACTTGAGCAGGTACCCGGTGAGCGCGATCGCGGGGATTGCCGACGCCGGCGCGGGCGGGTTCCCCGGATCGGGGAATACCTGCCGCCCCAGGCTGAAGGCGAGGTACGAGACGACGAACGAATCGAGAAGCTGCGAGACGAGCGTGCTCCCGGTCGCCCGCAGCCACACCATCTTCCCGCGCGTCCATCGCTTGAACGCCCCGAACAGGAAGATGTCGCACATCTGCCCCGCCAGGTACGCGCACAGCGAGGCGACGTACATCACCTTCGCGCTCCCGAAGATCGAGTCGAAGCTCGCCTTGGACACGTTGAACGGCGCGTCGAGGTAGGGCATCGCCTGCGCGACGTTGATCACCGCGAACACGAACAGCCCCATCGCCAGCCCGATGTACGTGAGCCGGCGTGCCGCCTTCTTCCCGTAGTACTCGTTCACGAGGTCGGTGAGCAGGAAGGTGACGGGAAAGGTCAGCATCCCGCAGGTGTGCTCGACCGCCTCGATGGGCTTGTCCGCGAAGGGGAGGAGAAAGCTGAACCCCAGAGGAATCCGGAACAGCTTCACGCCCAGCACGTCGGCGATGAGCAGCGACGACACGAACACCGCCGACATCCACAGATACACCTTCTGCGGGACGCTCCACGCGTGCGGCTCTGGGGTCATGCGGTAGCTCCGGAGCCCGAGGGTCGGAATCACCCGCCCGGGCAGATCAGCGTAGCCGGACCTCTCGTGAGATTTTCGACAAAATGCGCTTGACCCGCCCCGGAAAACATGTTACCGTTTCGTCACATATGGGCCGGAGTCAGGACGACCTGGTCTTTCGTGCCCTGGCGGATTCCACCCGCCGCCGCGTGCTCGATCTGCTGCGTGAGCGTCCGCGGACGGTGGGGGAGCTGTCGGGGGTCTTCGCGAGGGACATGACCCGCTTCGCCGTGATGAAGCACCTTGGGGTGCTCAAGCGTGCGGGGCTGATCGTGGCCCGCAAGGACGGTCGCGAGGTCTGGAACCACATCAACGCGGTCCCGCTCCGGCGCGTGTACGAGCGCTGGGTGAGCGAGGCCGCGGGCGTCACCGCGTCGGGGCTCCTGGCCCTCAAGCGGGCCGTCGAGCAGCGTCAGAGCGAGCGTGGCGAGTAGTCCGGTGCGGCGGATCGATTCAGGAGTGATGTCATGGCCAAGTCCCCGAGCAAGTCCCCGAGCAAAGCCCCGAACAAGAAACCCAAGCAGGGCTCCTTCCACATCGAGCAGGAGGTGTTCCTTGGCGTCCCGCCGCGCAAGGCCTGGGACGCGCTCCTGGATGTCCAGGGCTGGTGGGTCCACCACTTCAACGACTCGCGCCCGACCATGAACCTCGAGCCCGTGCCCGGCGGACGCTTCATGGAGACCGGCAAGGACTGCGACGTGCTCTGGGGCACCGTCATGCACGTTAAGAAGCCCGAGCTCATCCGCATCTGGGGGCCCCTGGGCATGGCCCGCCTCCCCGTCCACAGCGTGTACGACTTCGCGCTCGCCCCCGCGAAGGGCGGCACGATGCTCACGCTGACGCATCGCGCCTCGGGCCTGCTCGATCCTTCATGGCACAAGGCCCACGAGAAGGGCTGGCAGGAGATGTGGCCCAAGCTCAAGGCCCTCGCCGAGCGCGGCGAGCGCCTGCGCGACTGACACATTCTGCACGAGGAGCCACGCATGGCCACGCCCACCCCCCGCCTCTCTCTCGTCCGCGTCGAGCTTGTCGTCGACATCGGCGCGCCACCCGCGAAGACGTGGGACGCGCTGGTTGCACGCTCGAGCGCCTGGTGGCCGCGGGAGTTCCTGACCAGCCCCGACGCGACGGGGTTCATCATCGAGCCCAGGCCCGGCGGGCGCGCGTACGAGGACTGGGGCTCGGGCTCGGGGCGGCTGTGGTTCACCGTGCTGACCGCTCAGCCGCCCTCGGGCGCGACCCCGGGGCAGCTCGAGCTTGTGGGGTGCCTGATGCCAGCCTTTGGCGGCCCGGCCACTTCCACGGTCCGGATTGAGCTCGCGCCCCGGGGGAAGCGCACGCGACTCGCCCTTTCCGATCACACCTTCGGGCGGATCGGCCCGGGCATGCGCAAGAGCCTCGATTCGGGCTGGAAGCTCCTTTTCGCCGAGGCGTTCCGGCGATACGCCGAGTCGAACTAGCCCCTCACAGACTCCTCCCGTCCCCTTGATCCCCACCCCCGCCCTCTCGCCATCGCGTGTCGCGATGGGGGAGGGCGGGGTCGATTACAATGGGGGCGCATGACCACGTCCCTCCATGTGCCGACCACCGAGTTCGAGAAGAAGGACCGCTGCGCCGATCTCCCGCACCGCCCGCGCGTGCTGCTGGGGAAGATGGGCCTCGACGGGCACGACCGCGGCGTGAAGGTGATCGCCCGCGCGCTCCGAGACTCGGGCGTCCACGTCATTTACTCGGGGCTCTGGCAGACGCCGCGATCGCTCGCCATCTCCGCGCGCGATGAGGACTGCGATGTCATCTGCGCCTCGATGATGTCCAACTCGCACCTGGTCCTGGGGCCCAAGCTCCTGGCCGAGCTCAAGGCCCTGGGGCGTCCGGACCTTCCCGTGTACATGGGCGGGATCCTTCCGCAGGAGGACCTCCCCAAGCTCCAGGAGGCCGGCGTCGCCAAGTGCTTCACAACCGGCGTCGGGCTCCTTGACATCGTTAACGCCGTGCGCGAGACCGTCCGTCCGCGGCCGGCGGCGCTTCCCGCCCACGCCTCGGCCCAGCTCGCCCGCGACATCTCCAGCGTTCACGACGGGAATGCCCCCCGCGCCGGAGCCGCCCGGCGCCGGCCCGCTCGGGTCATCGGCGTGACGGGCTCCCCCGGCGCGGGCAAGAGCACGCTCGTCGCGCAGCTCGTGGGCGAGTATTCCCGGAGGGCCAAGGCGGGAGAGGCCGGATTCACCGGTCGCTGCGCCGTCGTTGCCTTCGACCCCATGAGTCCGATCACGGGCGGGGCGCTCCTGGGAGACCGCCTCCGCGTCGATTTCAACTCCATCGACCAGGCCGTCTACTACCGCTCCCTCGCGATCAGCGGCGAGGACTATCGCTCTCTCCCCCTGGTGCTGGAGCTCATCGGCGGCGCGTGCTCGGGCGCCGACCCGGCTTTGGGTGCGTTCGATACGGTCTTCGTCGAGACGGTGGGCGCGGGCCAGAACGAGACCAAGATCCGCTCGTTCGTGGACAAGACCGTCGTGGTGCTAACGCCCGGGATGGGCGACGCCGTGCAGATGGACAAGGCGGGCATCCTCGAGATCGCCGACGTCTTTGTCTGCAACAAGGCCGATCATCCCGGCGAGCACGAGCTCGTCCGCGACCTCCGCGACATCGCGGGGCGCCGGCCCATCATCGAGACCATCGCCACCAAGGGCCAGGGAGTCCCCGAGCTCCTTGGCAACCTGCTTTCCCTTCCGCGCGGTTGAAGAAGGAGCCGCGAACGGCGGCATGCCGAGACGCGCCGGCTGGTCCGCGCGGCGTGAACGATCGTGTTCTTGAGCGACTGCTAACGAAGCGACTCGAGATCGCGCAGGAGCTTGCGTTCCCTGTCGTCGCCCGGCGCGTGCCTGGCACGAACCGCGTCGAGCGCGCGCTGGAGCTGATCGCGTGCGCGCTCGGGCTGGGCGAGGTCGCGGTAGACCCGGGCCAGGGCTCGGCGGGCGCTCACGGATTCAGAACTGTCCGGTCCCAGGGAACGATCTAGCGACTCGGCGGCCGTCGACAGAATGAACTCGGCCTCGCCGGCCCGCGAGGCCTTCTGCAGGGCCGTCCCGAGACGAAAACCGGTCAGCGCGGTCATGACGTGGTCGGCGCCGAGCGTCGCCAGGCTGGCCTCGTGGGCCTCGCGGAGCATGGCGAGGCCCTCGTCCTGGCGCTCGCGCTGGAGGAGCAGCGTGGCGAGGTTTCCCAGCGTGGTGATCGTGTTTTTGTGCGTGCTGCCCTGGACGCGTCGCTGGACGGCGAGCGTCTGACGCAGCAGCTGCTCGGCCTCGTCGAGGCGGTCGGTGCCGCGGCACAGCTCGGCCAGGTTGTTCATCGTGACCAGGGTGTACGGATCGTCGCTGCCCAGGACGCGTCGTCGGCCGTCGAGGGCACGCCGATACAAGGACTCGGCCTCTTCGACCCGGCGTTGGCGGGCGCGGGTCTGGCCGAGGTTGTTGACGGCCTTGAGTGTGTCGGCGTGGTCCGGCCCGAGCTGTGACTCCCACAGGCGCATCGCCGCGGAGAACTGGTCCGCCGCGGCGTCCACGTTCCCCAGGTTGTAGAAGATCGTGCCGACCTCGTTGCGGAGCGCGGCCTCGTGCGTCGGCTGGCCGGCGAACATCGTCTCGATCGAGCCGGCCGCCTTCTCCACGAGCTCCGTGATAGGCAGGCGGGGCGCGTCCGCGGTCGTGTTCGCCGCGGCGAGGAGCTTCATCAGGAAGTCGTTGGTGATGAAGTTGTTGATGGTGGCGGCCTTGTCCGCTTCGTACCGGGCGTTGGCGGCCTCGCGGCTTGCGGCCCGCTCGGCGCGGATCGAGAGCACCAGGCCCGCGACCAACGCGAGGAGCGCCGCCGCGACGCCGCCGACCAGCGCCCGGTGGCGGCGGGAGAACTTCCGGAGCTGGTACACCACCGTCGCGGGCCGCGCCGAGATGGGCTCGTGGCGCAGGTGGCGCCGGAGGTCGGCGGCGAGCTCCGCGGCCGAGGGGTAGCGGCGTTCGGGCGCCTTCTCGAGTGCCTTGGCGAGGATCACCTCCAGGTCGCCGCGCAGGCTGGGGTCGAGGGTGCCGGCACGTTCGGGCTCCTCGTCCGCGATGGTCCGGATCAGCTCCGCGACGCTGGGCGACTCTGTCTCGTGCGGCAGACGCCCGCACAGCAGCTCATACCCGATGACGCCCAGGGCGTAGACGTCGCTGCGGGCGTCCACCAGGTCCGGGTTCCCCGAGAGCTGCTCGGGGCTCATGTACGCGAGGGTCCCGATCAGCTCTCCGGCGACGGTGTGCATGGACGCCATTCCCTCGGCATCGACGAGCCGGGCGACACCGAAGTCGAGGATCTTGGGCCACCAGGTGTCGGGGCCCGGATCCCCTCGGGCCATGCGGATGTTGTCGGGCTTGAGATCGCGATGGATGACGCCCCGCTGGTGGGCGTGCTGGACCGCGTCGCAGAGCGAGATCAGGAGCTCCACCCGCCACGTTCGGGACGGTGACGTCGCGGCGAGCAGCTCCGGGAGCGTTGGCCCTTCGACGAGCTCCATGGCGAACCAGCGCTGCGTCCCGCCATCGATCTCGAATGTCCCCGAGGCGAGCACCTGCGCGATGCCCGGATGTTGCAGGCGGGCGAGGATCTCGGACTCGAACTCGAATCGGCGCTGGATGCGCGGCGACAGTCGGCCCGGACGCAGCACCTTGACCGCCGCGCGCCGGTGCGGCCGCTCCTGCATCGCTTCGTACACGATGCTCATGCCGCCCTGGCCGAGCCTCCGCACGACGCGGAACCCGCCCAGGTCGCGACCGATCATCGGGTCGTGCGCGTCCGATGCGGTGTCCGGCGCGGACCCGATCGGGGGCTCGAGAAACTCCGAGGTCTGGCTGTGGAGGCGCAGGAACCGCAGGACCTGAGTCCGAACGGCTTCATCGAGGCTCCGATCCGCCACGAACGCCTCACGCTCCGACTCCGGCCGCTCAAGCGCGGATCGGAACAGCTCCTTCGCGGCTTGCCAGGTTCCCCGATCCACGGGCTAGTCTCCCTCGATCTGCGCCCGCAGCCAGGCCCGCGCGTGGGCCCACTCGTAGTGGACCATGCGGACCGACATGTCCAGCGTTCGGGCGCACTCCTCGAACGTCATTCCGCCGAAGAACCGCAGCTCCACGAGCCGGGCCTGGCGTGCGTCCAGCACCGCGAGCCGCTGGAGCGCTTCTTCGAGCGCGATCAGGTCCACCGAACGGCGGGAGAACTCGGCCGTGATCTCGTCCAGCGCGAGCACGTGCTCCCCGCCGCCCCGCTTGTCCGTAGCCTTGGCCTTGGCGTGGTTGATGAGGATACGACGCATGGCGATGGCGGCGGCCGCCACGAAGTGGCGATGGCTCTCGAACGATGTCCCGCCCGCCAGACGAACAAAGGCCTCGTGGACGAGCGCCGTCGCCTGCAGGGTGTGGTCCGGGCGTTCTCGACGCATGTACGCGGAGGCGATCCGGTGCAGCTCGTCGTAGACGAGGGGGAAGAGCCGTTCCGCGGCCGTGCCATCGCCCTGCGCGATGGCGGCCAGTAGCGCGGGCACGTCCGGATGTGGCGGGTCGGCGGCCATGCGAGCCCCTAATCTGCGAACTTTGTTGCAGATCATACGAGGCGATCTTGCTTCATTGGGTGAGAGACACCGGCTTCCGGGATGGCCCAGAGGGCGTCCGGCGGAAGCCCGGCGACGCATCGATGGAGGAGACAGGCATGAAACTCGCCCTGACCGGTTGCATCGTGGCCGCGCTCGCTGGGGCGGCGCACGCCGATTTCACATTCTCGCCCGGCGGGGTGCAGTTCTCGGCCGGACCCAAGGGCTCGGCCGGGAACAGCGTCATTCTGTACACCTACACCGGCCCGGACACGGTCATCGGTTCGAGCACGTTCGGCGGCGGGTACTCCGCGCTCTTGCCCGCGTCGCTGCCCGGTGAGGCAGATTGGAACATCCGGAACACACGCTTCGCCGTGACGTCCGGGGCCGATTTTCAGATGACGCGCACGGGCGGCGGCTCCGGGACGATCCTGATTTCTTCCACGCCCGGCGCGGGGATGATCCTCCGCTCGGGGGACGTGCTTCGGTTCGAGAACTTCGAGTCTTTCGACGACGGTGCCGGCGCCGACGCCGCGTGGAGCGACGTGTCGTGGACGTTCACCGACGCCGCCGTCACCAGCCTCGGGGTGTTTTCCTCGGTCAGCTCGATCATGACCAGCGGCGGTACACCGCCTTTCGGGACCGACACCAAGATCGGTCTGTACGCGTCGGACGGAACGCTGATCGCCTCGAACGACGACTTTGGCAGCACCTCGGGCAGCGGGTTGGTGGGCCTCTCGCTCGGCGTGGGCAGCTACTACCTCGCGGTCATTCCGTACGACGCCGGCGTCGCGGGCGACTTCGCGCACAGCATCACCAGCCCCGGCGCCGACGCCTCGGGCGACTACTCGCTGTCCATCAATGGTGCTCTCGTGGCGTCCTCGACGCTGGCGACCCACGAGACGGAGTGGTACAGCTTCAGCATCCCCGCGCCGGGCACGGGCGCCGCGCTGCTCGCGCTGGGCGTTGTGATGGGTCGGCGCCGGCGGTAGCCAGGGCGCCGTGGGCCGAGCGGGCGGCGGGAGATTGCCCGAATAGTCAGTCTGGGCGTCGGCGTCGCGGACTTCGCGCTCGTGCCAGCGCTCCAGGACATGGTCCTTGCCGATGTGGAGGCGCTCGTGGCGAGCGCGGCTCACACCCCCGCCGGGCGTGATCTACTGTTCGCCAAAGGAGCTCACCATGCCCGAGGCGATCGCGAGAGCCGCAGCAACGCCGGCGTCAAAGAAGGCCATGATCCTGGGCTGGGTGCTCACCGCGGCGCCGGCGGCGCTCTTGATCTTCAGCGGCGTGATGAAACTCATGAAGCCCGCCGACATGAAGCCCGAGTTCGAGAGGCTGGGGTACTCGTTCGATCTGGCGAGGCCGATCGGCGGCGTGGAGCTGGCGTGCGTGCTCCTCTACCTCATTCCCAGGACCAGCGTGCTGGGCGCGGTGCTCCTCGCAGGGTACATGGGCGGCGCCATCGCGACGCACGTCCGCCTCGGCGAGGCGTGGTACCTTCAGGCCGCGGTCGGCGTGGTCGCGTGGCTGGGGCTCTTTCTCCGCGAGCCGAGGCTGCGCACGCTGATCCCGCTGCGGAGTGCGGCGTAGGGCCGGCCTGCCTGCGCGGCTACGCCCTGTCTGCGCGGCTACGCGTTGATGACTCGTCCTTCGCTGGCCAAGGCCGCCTCATGCATCGCCTCGTGCATCGTCGGGTGCGCGTGGATCGTGCAGATGATCTCCTCGCTGGTCGCCTCGAGGCGGCGGGCGAGGGTCATCTCGCTGATGAGCTCGGTCGCCTGGTCGCCCACGATGTGCGCGCCCAGGATCTCGCCACGCGGCAGCCCGCGGATGATCTTTACGAACCCCTCGGTGTGGGCCGCCGCGATGGCTTTTCCGGCCGCAGAGAACGGGAACATGCCCTCGGAGTAGTCCTTGCCCTTGACCAGCCCGTCCGCGATCAGCTTCTGCTCCGTGAACCCCACGCTCGCCACCTGCGGGAGGCAGTAGGTGCTC